>JAIOZF010000030.1 GCA_021740745.1 Crocinitomicaceae bacterium
TTGCAGGCGGAGTTGATAATGTGTAATCAGCAGAACCTGAAAGTGCAAGACTATTAATTGTTATATCGGCTGTTCCTGTATTTTGAATAGTCAATGGAACTGAACTTGAGTTGGATGTTGAAATACTTCCAAAGTTATGCGTGTAACCACAAGCACGACTTGTTGCGGAAGTTTGAAGGTTTAGTTCAGGGGAAGCGCTGCAGTTTGTTGTTCCATTTACGATTAAATCATTGCCTGCTCCGTCACCAATTCCTCCTGAGCCACCTGCGGCTTCGGCATACATATAAAAACGATAAGTAGTCGCTGTAGATATATTGGATTGTGTAAAAGAAAAAGTAAAAGTTTGGGTGCTTGTATTGTCAACGATTGAGTATTCGGCATCTAAATTTGCAGCAAATGAATCCAACGAACTTCTCAGGACAATTGCACTTGGGCCGGTTCCAGAACGCTGTAATTGTATAGAGATTGAAGAGACACTAAAAATACATGTCGCCGCAGGAGTAATAGTGAATTCCATGAAGTCATTTCCTGCTATTGCATTAGCAATTGATGCGGTCGCCCAACCTGTTGCGTTAAAACGATCTGCGTTTGTAGATGCTGTTAAACCTGCACCTCGGGTGATAGAAGAAGCGGTAATACCTGGGTTATTGGTGTTGGAATTAACTGCAGTTTCATTTCCTGCAATTCCTGCAAAATCAAAAGTTAAAATTTGCCCCCACCCAGAAGCAGCAGCAGTTATAAAAAGTAAAAACAAAGTTATTTTCATCGTCAAATTGTTGCGGTTGTTAATGTTTCACATTGCAAATGTAGGCCTTTGATTGAAGATTGAAGTGAAGCGAATGTTATGATTTTGTTGAACTTTTACACAGCGTTTTCTGGTTAAACGGTTTAGTATGTCGTTTATTAACAATTGGAGAATTTCAATATTAAATTGTGAAGAAAATGACAAAAAAAAATCCCGTCATTTCTGACGGGATTCTATATGGTAAGATTTTGATTTTATTTTACGATTCCTGTGAATGCTGCATTTTCAGCAAATTTCAAGAATTCACGATCCTTCAAAGCTTTTGATTTTAATGAACCGTCTTTTGCAAATGCACTCTTTAAGTTGCTAACAACTCCATCGATTTTGTTATCTCGTGCATCAGCTATTGCTTTCAAGTAATATCCTTGAGCAGATTCTTTATCAGCAGAAGCGTTAATTGTTTTTACTGCTTCAGCATTTGAATCGTTTAACAATTGAGCAAGAGCTTTATTAAATGAAGCCTCTGATCCAAAGTTAGAAACTGCATCCGCATATTTTCCATCTTGGATATTGCAAATCCCCCAGTTGTAGCTAACTTCTTGTCCAGCACCTTTTGCTTGACCTAACAATTGTTTTGCTTTCGCACGGTCACCAGAAGCACCAGCGATTGCAGCCAAGTTGTTTTTCGAAATTGGGTTGTCTTTAACAGAATTTGCTTTCTCAAAGTTTGATTTAGCTTCACTCATTTTGTTTTGCATGTATAAAACAGCACCAACATTGTTGTGTGTTCTGTAATCGTTAGGGAAGTTTTTAGCAGCTACTTGGTAGATACGTAACTTCTCATTCAAATCTTGAGATAAAGTTGCAGTGAATAACAATTCTTCTAATGTTAATGAATCTGGAGTAGCTTTAGATACTGCTTTCAATTCTTCATCAGAATATCCAGTTAAATCATAAGTTGTGATAATTTCAGAGCGACGTAATTTAGTAAAGACGTTTTTATCAAGGTATGTAAACGTTTTACCCATGTTACGCATTTCAGTTTCACGTGTTGTTGGATCTTGGTGCATTTCAAGAACTCGAATTACTAATTGTTTTTCGTCATTGTTCATTGTTGATGCTTCCAATTCTTTTTTGAATCCAGCGTAATCTTCACCACGTCCAGACGTGCTATACACTTCTGTCTGAGCTTTGTCATTTTTCGCATTTTTCGCGATTTCCATTGATGCTTTCTTACCAGCTTCAGCACGGTCAGTTGACAATGAATTGTTTTTATCTTCTTCCCCTTCAGGTGAAGCATAACCAACAACATTGATTGACTTGATAGCGATTTTTGGATTTGCTTGAGCAGCCGCTAACCAATTTTGGAAACTAACGATGTCAGCATCTTTCATTTCACCTGGTTTAACAACTGATTTACCTTTATCGTAATTGATTTGAGCAGATGTTGATTCTTCAGTCACTCGACGGAATTCATCTTTTGCAAGAATTACTCTAAAATCTTTATTTACCCAGTATGGAGTGATAATTGTCGCGTCAGCAATTTTAGTGTCTGTAAATTTGCCTTCTTTTTCCTTACCACCTTTGAATACTTTACCAGTAACCATAAGGTCAGCATTTTCAAATTCAGGCTTGTAAGCAACAACATCAGTATAAACAACCTTTCCGCCTGGCTTATATTGAATTACATTACCATTTCCAGTTGCTTTTTCACCTTGAATTGTAATCGTTTTAAGAGCAGTATTACCCAACATTGGTGTAATCTCTGCGCTCGCTTTTTTCTTGATTCCTTTTTCAGGCAATGTAACGTCAACTTGAACGTGTACAGAATCTCCATGCACCTCTAATGGATTTGGAGTTACCTTGTATTGTAAATCTTTCAAGAGATCACAGCTAGTTACCAATGCTCCAGCAACGGCAATGAAAGCTAAACCTTTAATGTTCTGTTTTTTCATGTTGTTTATTTAAATCCTTACCAAATTTTAGGGCAATATTAAACATTATATTTTTCTTACAAAAACAAAAATCCATTAAATGTTAGTAACTAAGCACAAAATTTTCCTTTTGAATCGATTGTTTTAGATTTTGTATACTTAGGCAGTCTGAAATTAGCTCATTGTTTCGAGGATCTCTCAGTTCGGGACTGATTTCAATGAGCGGAAGCAACACAAAAAGTCTATTTTGATATTCGTTGTGAGGGATTGAAAGATTTTCGTTTTTAATTTGATAATCGTTGAACAAAATAATGTCAATATCAATAGTGCGAGAAGTATATCTTTCTGTTTTATTGCGAACTCTGCCGAGTTCATTTTCTATAATCCCAATTTTAGATAATACTTCGTCAGGATTATGTTTAGTGTAGCACTTAGCGCAAATGTTTAAAAAGTCAGCATCAGTTTCAAAGCCAACTGCTTGAGTGCTATAAACGGAAGAACAGCTCGCTATGTCACCAATTGATTTTTTAATTTCAACAAGTGCATTTTCTAAATTGGAAAGACGATTGCCTAAATTGCTGCCCAAACTAAAATAAACAACATTGCTTATTTCCATTTTAGACTATTCGCTATTTTTAGTAAATCCACTTGAATATAGTCTAAATGCGGTTTCAGTGAATCATAGTTCGGACGACTATTCAATAACAATTCTGCTCTTAAGAAATGATTCGTCGAATCTGTTAAATAGAACTGATAATTGGTAGCTACATCACCTTGTAACTCAAAGAAAGTTCCATAAACCTTATCATTCGGGCGCAGAATCTTTTGATCATTAATAGCAGTCGCTTTTAATTTATGGTCATCTACTTTGTCGTTTGAAAAATTGATAAACTTTGCAAGTGTATCTTTCGCTGTTAAAGGGTAGTAAAAAATATAAAGTGTACCATTTAGTGGGCCTAGGTCGATTTCTTGATTACAGATTCCCACCGTGTTTTTCTGTGTATTTTTAAAGCTGTAAGCTGTCGGCAAGTCAATTGTAAATCCGCATTCTGAACGAACATTTTTGTACTCGTGGTCAGGGAAGTCAAGCCTTAAATAGGTTGGTGGTTTGGGGATTAATAACTCATCATTGCCACAAGAAGCGAGTACGATAATCAAAATTAAAGTTGAGAAAATTTTCATATACTTATTCAGGTAAAATTGCTTTTATCATTTTAATCCGTCTTTTATCAGAAGACTCTACAATCAATTTTATATCGTCACAAACGATGTATTCATTGTTTTTTAGAATACGACCTTCTTTCTCTGTCATAAAACCACCTAAGGTTTCAGCATCGCCTTTTTGGCTTTCAAATTCTTTACCGTCAATATCAACAACCTTGTAGAAATCCATTAAGGCTGTTCTGCCTTCAAACAAGAAAGTTCGATCATCAACTCGAGTGTAGGCAATTTCATCATCATCAAATTCATCAGTAATGTCTCCCACAATCTCTTCAAGTACATCTTCTAAGGTCACAATTCCACTTGCACCGCCATATTCATCAACAACAACTGCCATGTGCATTTTCATGGATTGGAACTCTCTCAATAAATCATCAATTTTCTTGTTTTCAGGAATGAAATAGGGTTTACGAATGAGTGACATCCAATCAAAATCCTCTTTTTCAAAAAGAAAGGGAAGTAAATCTTTAATGTAAAGAATACCAATCACATTGTCTATCTTCTCTTCATAGACTGGAATTCGAGAATAACCTGCTTCGAGAATAACCTCAACCACCTCTTGGAAATTCTTATCGTTTTCTAAAGCGACAATGTCCATTCTAGATTTCATAATCTGGCGTGCATCCGTATTTCCAAATTTTACAATTCCTTCCAAAATTTTATGTTCCTCTTCAGAAGTTGATTCTTGTTTGGTTAATTCGAGTGCCATTTCTAATTCATCCGTCGTTATTTTAACACCTTTTCTTTTCGCCGTTCGCTGAATAAACTTAGTTCCATGAACTAAAAATGTCTTTAGCCAAGAAATAGGAGGTAGTTTTCTAAGGAAATTCAATAGTCCAGCTGTTAGGCGAGCAAAAGGGAGTGAATTCTTCGTTCCATATATTTTTGGGATTACCTCACCTACCAAGAGTAATAAAAAAGTAATTCCAAGTACTTCAATAATAAAACGAATGGTTTCGTTTGCATTCGCTGTAGGGTAGAATACTTCTAACAAATAACTTGAAAGTATGACAATACCTACATTTACAAAATTATTCGTAATTAAAATTGTCGCTAATAATTCTTGTGGTACGCTTAATAGATGAAGGATTGTTTTTGCACTTTTACTGTCTTCATTTTTCAATAAGTCTTTTTCTGACGGAGAAAGAGAGAAGAAAGCTGACTCCGAACCAGAGGCCAAAGCTGACATAACTAACAAGAAAAATAAAATAATAAAGGAAACGATAGTTCCTGAGAGGTTTATTCCCGCATGAATGGCCTCCTGAAGAGGCTCAATACTCGAGGGTTCGATTTGATTCATTTTTAGAAGTTAAAATGGCAGTCCATCTGCCGAATCGTTAGTAATGTTGTCCATTGGCGAAGGATTTGATGGTCCGTCTCCAGAGGTATAAGGCGATTTGTTTTCAGATTTTTCACTTACTTCAGGTCGCGATAATATGGTCATTTCTTCTGCAAGAATTTCAGCAGTGTAGCGCGTAGTTCCTTCCTTGTCTTGCCAAGATCTCTTTTTAAGTTTTCCTTCGACATAGACTTTGTAGCCTTTTTTAAGATATTTTTCAGTGACTTCAGCGAGCCCTCTCCAAACAACGATGTCATGCCAGTCAGTGACTTCACGTTTTTCTCCTGTTGCTTTATCTGTAAATACTTCAGATGTAGCAATGGAAAAGTTTGCAACTACAGAACCATTTTCTAAGCGTCTAACTTCGGGGTCTTTCCCTAGGTTACCAATAAGAATCACTTTATTTACGCTTCCAGCCATTTTTTTATCTATTAAGACAAATATATAATTTTTATAGACAATTACTTTAAACTTAACGCCTATAAATTAGGTCATGAAGTCTAAGATTGAGATTCAAGATAACGATCAATCAAACGTGGAAGTGGATAATCATCAAGTTCTGACTTTTTAATTTTTATCCATTCATTTTCTTTTACAGTGGGTATTTGATAGAAATGATAGAATTTTGCATGTAAACGCTGATGAGAAAGAATATGTATAATCTCATCAGAACAAAAGTTTGGAGTTAGACCAGTCAAAGATTTAATTTCTTCACTTGTTGTGGTTTTAGTAGTTTCAACTAGAGGAAATTGATACAAATTAGTCCAAATGTCTTTGCCAATTCGTTGCTCAATGATTATTTCTTCAGTTGATTCGAACACCAAAAAGGAAAAATAACGATTTCTGACTTTTGTTTTTTTCTCTTTTACAGGACGGAGTGTAATTGTATTTTGACTCAGTGCTTTGCAGCTTTCATTTAGAGGACATTCCAAGCAATTCGGTTGTATTGGTTTGCATACCAACGCCCCAAGTTCCATTATTGCTTGATTGTGATTCGCTGGATTGTTTGAGTTGATGAGTTCCTGTGCTAATTCTGAGAAGTATTTTTTTCCTGCCGTGCTATCTATTGCTAAATCAATATCAAAAAAGCGACTTAAAACACGATAAACATTTCCGTCAACAACAGCCCTTGTTTCGTTGAATGAAAAAGAAGCAATGGCTGCAGCCGTGTATTCGCCAATTCCTTTTAATTTGATAATTTCATCGAATGTTCTTGGGAATTGTCCACTTAAATCTTTGACAATTGATTTGGCTGTGAAATGCAAATTTCTAGCACGACTGTAATACCCCAATCCTTGCCAATCGCGCAATACTTGTTGTTCATCAGCTCCAGCAAGATCAAAAATGCTTGGATAGTGTTTCGTGAACTTTAAATAATAATTTAGACCTTGATCAACACGTGTTTGTTGTAGTATAATTTCCGATAACCAAATTTTATAGGGGTCATTTGTCAAACGCCAAGGAAGTTCACGTTTATTTAGTCTATACCAATCCGTTATTAATAGGTGGAAATCAGTCATTAAGGGAAATTTTGTATTTTTTTTTGTAGAAAGCAAAATTATATCTTTTATGTGATATACTTTTGCGGTCTGAAAAAAAGTGAAAACAAATAAATTTTTAAAAAATGACTAAGGCAGATATTGTTGCAGGAATCGCAGACGAAACAGGATTGGAAAGAGTAGAAGCATTAAAGGCGGTTGAGTCGTTCATGGGATCAATTAAAGATTCTTTGGCAAAAGGACAAAACGTTTATTTAAGAGGCTTTGGAAGTTTTATCGTGAAAGAGAGAGCTGAGAAAACAGGTAGAAACATCTCAAAAAACACAACAATTATTATCCCTGCACATAACATCCCTTCTTTTAAACCGGCAAAAACTTTTGTTGAGCAGGTAAAGAACAATGTGAAAGTGAATTAAAAACAGATTGTTTTCGTCGGGCTTTGAATTTTCGATGAAATGATTATCTTTGCACTCCTGTTGAAAAATAGGAGTGTTTTTTTTCTAGTTTGTTTAGACTTGGAAAATCACTATTAAACGATATTAACCAATTAAATATATAGCATCATGCCAAGCGGTAAAAAAAGAAAGAGACATAAGATGGCGACGCATAAGCGTAAGAAGAGACTTAGAAAGAATCGTCACAAGAAAAAGAAATAATAATTTCGTTTCACATAACGTAAACTTAGCAGGATTTCTTGCTAAGTTTTTTGTGTTTTATCCATATTAATACAGGCTTTCGTGAGTTTAGAACTAGTAGTCGATGCCCGACCAAGTGGTATCTGGCTTGCTCTGTTGCGTGATGGGAAGCTTATTGAGTTACATGAAGAACAAGGGAATACGGATTTTGCCGTAGGAGACATATACCTTGGAAAAGTACGTAAAGTAGTTCCAAGTTTGAATGCTGCCTTTGTTGATGTAGGTTTCGAAAAAGATGCATTTTTGCATTATTTAGATTTAGGACCGCAATTTAGCTCACTTAATAAGTTTACCAAAGAAACGCTACATGGCAGGCAAACCGTAGCCGATTTACTTTACTTTAAGTCAGAAAAAGACATTCCCAAAGAAGGGAAAATAGATGAAATAATTTCCGCTTCTCAGCCAATTTTGGTGCAAGTTGCAAAGGAACCAATCTCAAGTAAGGGCCCTCGTTTGTGCTCTGAGATTACACTCGCCGGAAGATATTTAGTTCTAGTGCCGTTTTCTGATAAAATTTCGATATCTCAAAAGATAAAGGATCCTGAAGAAAGAGATCGTTTGAAAAATCTGATGGATGCTATCAAACCAAAGAATTTTGGGGTGATCATTCGTACAGTAGCTGAAAATAAAAAGGTTGAACTTATCGACCAAGATCTCAAAAATCTCCTTGAAAAATGGAGAGTAATGCATGGGAACTTAAAAACAGCTACTCCTCCACGTCGTGTTTTAGGAGAAATTGACAAAACATCGTCGATTTTACGCGATTTATTGAACGCTGATTTTACGAACATTCATGTGAATGACGAAAAATTGCAGCAAGAAATGAAAGATTTTGTTGCAGATATTGCACCAGGTCGTGAAAAGATTGTAAAATCTTACGATAACAAAATCAGTATTTTCGAGCGCTTTGGCATCAATAAGCAGATTAAAACACTTTTCGGAAAGAAAGTACCAATGCCAAGTGGAGGTTATCTCATTATTGAGCATACCGAAGCAATGCATGTTATTGACGTGAACAGTGGAAACCGTAAAGGTTCTGACGGACAGGAAAGTAACGCATTGGCAACTAACTTAGAAGCTGCCGAAGAAATTGCTCGCGTACTTCAATTGCGTGATATGGGTGGTATTGTTTGTATCGATTTCATCGATATGCATGACCGAGAAAACAACAAGATTCTTTTCGAAAAATTGAAAGGACATATGTTGCGTGATCGTGCGAAACACAATATTTTACCTCCATCAAAATTTGGAGTGGTAGAAATTACACGTCAACGTGTAAGACCTGAAACCGATATTAACACCTCTGAAACATGTCCGACATGCAACGGAACAGGTGAAGTTCAAGCTAGTATTTTGCTGGCTGAAGAAATTGAATCAAATTTGAATTTCCTATTATTGGATAGAAAGGAAAGTCACGTTACTTTATTGGTGCATCCATATTTGGAAGCATATTTTAAGAAAGGACTGATTTCTAAACAAGTAAAATGGTTCTTTAAATTTAAAAAATGGATACCTGTTCGTGGTGTTACGGCACATCACCTAATGGAGTATTCATTTGTAAATAAGAAAAACGAAGGTATTGCACTCTGACATGAAGTCGGAGTGCAAATACTCTTTTCAAGAAGCCCAACTCAGGCTTGAATCTTTTTGTGCTTACCAGGAACGTTGCACACGAGAAATTGAAACGAAGCTTTTTCAATGGAATTTTCCCAAAAACGAGTCTGATCAATTAATTGAATACCTTAAAACAAGTGGTTTTTTGGATGATGAACGCTTTGCATTTTCTTTTGTGAGCGGAAAAACGAGATTCAAAAAATGGGGTCGAATTAAAATCAGATTTTATTTAAGTCAAAAAGGAATTGATAAGGATTTAGCTGCACGAGCGTTAATAGAAATTGACCTTGATGAATATTGGAATAACCTCCTTCATTTGACGAAACGTAAATTTTCAGAAACAAAAGATACGGACCAATGGCAAAAGAAATCAAAAATAACTCGCTTTTTGGCCTCTAAAGGCTATGAATCCGATTTAATCCATGATGCTATTGACACTGTATTCAAAGAATCAAATTGATTTTATCGTGTAGAGGTTTTAAATGTCCGTTAATTCATTTTCAACCAGCATTTAGAAGTTTTAACAATTTTCTTAATTCTTAAATCCTTATTTTAGCACTGAAATTAGACCTGTATGTCAGATTCACTTATCATCATACCAACATATAATGAAATCGAAAACGTTGAGTCAATGGCTCGAAAGGTTATGTCGTATGAGAAAGATTTCCATATTCTTTTTGTTGATGATAATTCTCCAGATGGCACTGCAGCTAAAATAATGGAATTGCAAAACGAATTTCAAGATCGCATATATTTAGAGAGTAGAAAAGGGAAATTAGGCTTAGGTACAGCTTATATTCATGGCTTCAAGTGGGCTCTAGCGAAGGGATATGAATTTATTTTTGAGATGGATTGCGATTTTTCTCACAATCCAGATGATTTAATCCGTTTATACAATTCTTGCAAGAATGGAGCAGATTTAAGTATAGGTTCTCGTTATTGCAAAGGTGGAAAGGTATCTAATTGGCCATGGGATAGAATATTGATGTCATATTTCGCAAGTGTGTATGTGCGTATTATTTTAAGGATTGGTATAAAAGATACAACGGCTGGATTTAAATGCTACCGTAAAAAAGTATTGGAAAAAATTAATTTGGATGGTATCACATTTAAAGGTTACGCCTTTCAGATTTGTATGAAATATGCTGCTATAAGGCATGGATTTAAAGTGGAAGAAGTGCCAATTACCTTTATAGATCGCCAGTATGGCACTTCAAAAATGAGTACAGGCATTTTCAAAGAAGCTTTTTACGGTGTTTGGAAAATGAGAAAAATGAAATTATGAGCACAACAATATTACGTTCTGGAACAATCATCAACGAAGGGAAACAGTTTGTTGCAGATATTTTAATCAAGGATGGTAAAATCGAAAAAATAGATTCATCTATTTCCAATCAAGGAAAAGTAACTGAAATTGATTTAAAAGGTAAATACGTTCTTCCAGGCTGCATTGATGACCAAGTCCATTTTAGAGAACCAGGGTTAACTCACAAAGGGAATATTGGAACAGAATCTCGGGCCGCTGTAGCCGGAGGTATCACATCCTTTATGGAGATGCCGAATACAGTTCCGAATGCCTTGACTCAAGAATTATTAGAGGATAAGTATCAAATTGCTGCACAAACTTCAATCGCAAATTACTCTTTTTTCATGGGTGCTTCGAATGATAATATCGAAGAAGTTCTGAAAACAGATGGAAAGAGAGTCTGCGGTGTAAAAATTTTCATGGGATCTTCGACTGGTAATATGTTGGTTGATCGCGAAAAAACGCTGGAAGATTTATTTGCAAAAGTCCCACCTTTATTAATTGCGACACATTGTGAGGATGAGCAAACGATACGCACAAATATTGAAAAGTACAGAGCAATTTATGGTGAAGAAGTTCCAATTGAACTGCATCCCATCATTCGAAGTGAAGAAGCATGTTATTTGTCTTCGTCATTGGCCGTTCGTTTAGCAAAGAAATTTAATACACGCCTACATATTCTTCATATTTCTACGGCAAAAGAAATTGAGTTATTCGATAATCATTTGCCCTTGGAACAAAAAATGATTACTGCGGAAGCATGTATTCATCACATGTGGTTTTCCGATGAGGACTACAAAACGAAGGGCAACTTCATAAAATGGAATCCTGCGGTGAAGAAAGCAAGTGATCGCGATGCAATTTTTCAGGCTGTACTTGACAATAAAATTGACGTGATAGCAACTGATCACGCACCTCATACATTAGAAGAAAAGGAACAATCTTATTTTAAAGCTCCATCAGGTGGACCCTTGGTTCAACATGCTTTATTGGCGATGCTTGAAAAGGTAAAACAAGGTAAAATATCCATTGAACGAGTGGTTGAAAAAATGGCTCACGCTCCTGCGGTACTTTTTAGAATTGAGGACCGTGGCTATATTAGAGAAGGTTATCAAGCAGATTTAGTAATTGTTGACCCATCTGCAAGCTGCGAAGTAACAAAAGAATCTCTTTTATATAAGTGTAAATGGTCACCATTTGAAGGGACTACTTTTTCACACTCCATAGATTCTACTTATGTTAACGGTCAACTTGTTTATGCGAATGGGAAAATAATTGAAGGCACGAATGGTCAACGTTTAAGTTTCAGACACGAATGTTAAGTAAAGGTTTACTGTTTTTTGTTTTAATTTGCTTGTTAGCATCTTGTCGTGATGAGGTGACGGGCTTTAATTCGAGTGAAAATCTTATTCCAAGAGATACGATGGTGATGTTAATCAAAGATATGACATTGCTTGAATCTCATGTCCAAATGAAATACATTCAAGTGAATCGTTACCATAAAACGATGAAAAAATCGGGTGATTTAATTTTGAAAAAATACCAAATTTCATCGGAGCGATATGAGTCTAGCATCAATTATTACGGATCTCATCAAGAAGAAATGCAATTAATTTATTCTCAAGTATTGGATTCATTGAATAGAATGTCAAATCAAATTGACACGAAAGATACGGCAGAACCAATTGATAGTAATGGACGTAAATTGCCTTTTGGAATTCTTCAAAAGGAAATTAAAAAGTAGTTTCATTTTTTACAATCGTATTTCCAATTCTTAGTTTTTACTTTTTTTGAAAAAACAATCTGAGAATTTGTTTGCATCATTTTATCTTACTTTTCTATCTGGGTTAGCTTTAATAAAACTATCCCAACCACTGCCTTTCGATTTATTATGTTCACCAATTCCTTTCGAAAAATGGTGACAAACAGCGACAGCTAGTCCATCCGTTGCATCTAAGTATTTTGGCATTTCAGTAAAATTCAAAAGCACTTGCAACATGGCTGCAACTTGTTCTTTAGAGGCGCTTCCATTTCCAGTTACTGATTGCTTAACTGATTTTGGCGTATATTCTTCAAAAGGCACATTGTGACTCAAACTTGCTGCAATTGCAACACCTTGAGCCCTCCCAAGTTTAATCATAGATTGTACATTCTTTCCGAAAAATGGTGCCTCAATGGCCATTTCATCAGGTTTGTATTCACGAATTAGGCTGTCCAATCGATCGAATATGCGCTTGAGTTTATCTGGATGGGTTGGTAATTTTTTTAAATCAATTACGCCACAATTAAGCATGTACATTTTGGAACCTTTAACATGAATTAATCCATACCCCAAAACCATCGTTCCTGGGTCAATTCCGAGAATTATCTTATCTTCAACCATTCAAATCTACTTCGTTGGTTAAAGCTATAAAAAAACAACAATCTTTCTTCATTTTTTTGAAGTTGATGCTTTTTGCAAGTATTGTACTTGTGTTTTATTGGCAACTCACGAAACTGAATTTTTCTATTAAATCAGTTGAACTGAAATTTCCACTTTTATTCTTATTTGCTTCACTATTAGTACCGTTGAATTGGTTTTGCGAATGGCAGAAATGGAGAATAACACTTAAAGCTGCTGATGTTCGTTCAACCAATCGTTTAGCTTTTAATGCCTTTCTAGCTGGAATAGTTTCCGGAATGCTTACTCCAAATATGCTCGGAAATTTTATTGGACGGATTTTTTATTTCGAGCGACGAGATCGTATTGCGATAACAGTGTATACTATGTTTTCTAATTATGGACAGTTTGCAGCAAGTGTCATTGTTGGATTAATTTGCATCTTTTTTTTGAATGAAACGCCATTCGGACAGTTACCTGATTATTTTATATGGTTAGCATTACCAGTAATTCTTTTTGTTTTTATGATTCATTTTTATTTTGACTTTTTCTTTTCAAAATTGTTCAAAAGAAGGATAAGAGAATTGCGAATTCAATATAAAAACAGATTGCTTAGTGCTTTTCACTGGAAAATGTTATGCTGGAGTTTGTTTCGCTTATCCGTTTTTTCCATTCAGTTTTTCCTAGTGTTAGTGGCATTCGGAGCTGAGTTTAATTTTATTTTATTTTTGTGGATAGGCCAATATTACTTTTGGGTCACACTTGCACCTTCTTTGTTTTTTGGTAAAGTTGTGATTCGAGATTCTATTGCTCTCTGGGTGTTGGTTGCAGTTGTTTCAAATTCAACAACGATTGTTGCGGCAAGTTTTTCCATCTGGATCATCAATTTATTGTTGCCAACATTGTGCTCTATTTTGTTTTTACGTTCTAAAAAAGTCGTTGTATGAATCTTACTATTTTATTTCTAACCATTTATCTTCTTTTCATTTTCTTTTTAATTGTGGTGGGATATTTTGCACAGCGAATGAGAGAGACTTCCTATGTAGCGGAAGAAAATGAAGGAATTGATCTGAGCGAATTGGTTGTGATAATCCCATTTCGGAATGAAGAAAAACGAATTCACCGTTTATTAAATTCAATAAATGAACTTCATACTTTCCCAAAGGAATTCATTTTTGTAAATGATCATTCTGAAGATGCAACAGTGGCTCTTGTTGCGGGGTTAAAGCCAGAAGTCCCTTATCGAATAGTTCATCTTGAAAACGGTGAAGAAGGAAAGAAGATGGCAATCCGAAAGGCAATTCAAGATTCAAGTTCTACAGCTATTTTAACGATCGATGCAGATATTGAATTACAACCCTTGTATTTTGCTTACCTCGGACATTTGGAAAAAGTAGATATGTATATTTTACCTGCTATTCTTAAGGCAGAAAAGCCACTTGAATATCTTTTTGAAGTTGATTTATTATTGGTGATGGCGGTCAATATGGGCTTAGCTGGTTGGACAAGGCCTATTTTAGCAAGTGGTGCGAATTTATTATTTAGTCGTACTGCATTTGATAAATACGATCGTTTGGCTTCACATGTTCATATGCCGAGTGGTGATGATATTTATTTGTTACGTGATTTTAGGAAAGGCAAAGCATCTGTGCGTTTAATGACTGATAGTAGATTGGCTATTTACACAGAAACGCCTAAATCTTGGCAGGAATTTATTCATCAACGATTAAGATGGATTGCTAAAACGGGTGACGTTAAAGATGGACTTAGCACATCATTGGCAATTTTACAAGCCATTTTCACTTTCGTGTTTGTTGGAATAGTAACAAGTTTATTGATTTCAGGTGATACTAAATCTGCACTAATGGTATTCTTTGTAAAAACTGGAATCGACGTGTTGGCTTTTCTTCCTTTCTTCAATCGAAATAAACGGCTAGTATCTTGGCTATTTATTCCCTTTTACGAAATTTTATTTCCAATTTACACGGTAATTATCGCAGTGATGATGTACACGTTTAAACCAACATGGAAGGGAAGAAAATTAGATCGAAATTTTTAGAAAGATCATTTACTTTTCAATTTCTCGTAAACTTTCCATTCGTTTCTTTGCTAGGAATCCTTTGATGTCTTCGAAATGTTCCTTCACACGTTTGTTGCCAAATTCAAATACCTTGGTTGCTAATCCATCTAAGAAATCACGGTCATGCGAAACAAGTATCAAGGTGCCATCAAAATCTCTTAAAGCATCTTTGATAATATCTTTTGTTTTCATGTCTAAGTGATTGGTTGGCTCATCGAGAATCAACAAATTAACAGGTTCTAAGAGTAACTTGATCATGGCAAGACGAGTTTTCTCACCACCTGAAAGAACCTTCACTTTTTTGGTACTGGTTTCACCTCCAAACATGAAAGCTCCCAAAATATCTCTAATTTTCGTGCGAATATCTCCAACAGCAATGTTATCAATAGTTTCGTAGACACTTATACTTTCATCGAGCAAAGATGCTTGATTTTGTGCAAAGTATCCAATTTGAATGTTATGTCCTAATTCCAATGATCCTTCAAAATCAATTTGTTTCATGATTGCTTTAATCATGGTAGATTTCCCTTCACCATTCTTTCCAACGAAGGCAACTTTCTGTCCTCTTTCGATTGTTAAAGATGCGTCTTTAAAAACAACGTGATCGCTATATTTTTTTGACAAATCATTTACAATAAGCGGATAATTTCCTGAACGTGGTGCAGGGGGGAAGCGCAATCGTAGAGCTGATGAGTCAACTTCATCAACTTCTACAATTTCTAATTTCTCCAACATTTTAACACGAGAACCCACTTGATTGGTTTTAGAATAAGTTCCTTTAAAACGATCTATGAATTCTGTTGTTTCTGCAATGAAACGCTGTTGTTCTTCGTATTGCTTTTGTTGCTGTTCTCGTCGCTCTTTACGTAATTCTAGGTAATGCGAATATTTTGCTTTGTAGTCGTAAATGCGACCCATTGTTACTTCAATTGTGCGTGTAGTAATATTGTCAACAAACGCTCTATCATGGGAAATTACCACAACTGCTTTCGCCTGATTAATTAAAAAATCTTCCAACCATTCAATTGAATCAATATCCATGTGGTTGGTAGGCTCATCTAATAGGATTAAGTCTGGCTTTTGAAGTAGTATTTTCGCAAGTTCAATACGCATGCGATAACCACCACTGAATTCGGAAGTTGAACGTGTGAAATCAGTACGGGAGAATCCAAGTCCTTGTAGTACTTTTTCTACTTCCGCTTCGTAATTAATTTCTTCGATAGAATAGTACTTTTCACTCAATTCTGATACTTGCTCAATAATACGCATGTAATCGTCAGAATCGTAATCTGTTCTTACAGTTAACTCATTATTTAATGCTTCAATTTCATCTTTCATTTTGAAGATAGATTGAAAGGCTTTTGAGGTTTCTTCAAAAACAGTACAATTGTCTTCTGTCAAGAGGTGTTGCGGCAAATAAGCGATAATAGCATCCTTTGGAGCGGAAATTCCTCCACGGGTTGGCTTGTTTACACCTGCAAGTATTTTCAACATCGTCGATTTTCCAGCACCATTTTTACCCATTAGGGCAATTTTGTCATTTTCATTAATAACAAAAGATACATCACTGAACAATGTTGTTCCACTAAATTCAACTGCTAAACCATCAACCGTAATCATTTTCACCAATTTTAAGGCTGCAAAGATACGATGTATTTAGAATTTTAAGATTAGAGAGTTGAATGAATAAAAAAATCCTCTCATTTGTGATGAGAGGATTTCCGCGAAAGTGAAAACTAGAATTAGGAAATATGATTTTCGATTTTCAATTACTATGCCATTAAATTCGATCGAAATATCAATTCTAGATATTTTAACTAGTTTATGCTTAAGTTTATACCTTAAATAAAATCTATATGAAGCAATTATTATTTGTAGTAACACTGTTTAGTTTATGTTCAATTAGCTATTCTCAGTCGTTTAGTGGACCAGAAAGTGTTGAGTTTGATGCATTGAATAACCGGTATTTGGTATCTAATAAGGGTGCAGTTAAAAGTATTCAGTCTGTCGTGCCTGGACAAGCTCCAGTTTTATTTACCTCCAATGTTACGAGTCCTGCCGGATTAGAAATTTTAGGCAATAAATTATGGGTTTGCGATGCAACTCGTATCAAGAGCTTTGATTTAACAACAGGATTAATGGTTAATAACATTAATGTGGGAGGCACTTTTTTGAATGGTATAACAAGTGATGGTGTTCAATTTTTGTTTGTGAGCGATTTTTCTGCGAAGAAAATTTATCGCATAAATACGTTGACAGAAGGATTTAATGTGATGGTTGCAAATACGGTTTCAACTCCCAATGGTATGTGGTACGATGGTGCCAACAATCGCTTGGTTTTTGTAAACTGGGGAGGTTCAGCGGCAATAAAAGCAGTTAGCTTGGCTGATTCAACTTTGTCAACTATTACTTCAACAGCGATTGGAAACTGTGATGGAATTGGCAGTGACGCAGCTGGAAACTATTTTGTTTCTGCATGGAGTCAGCAAGCTATCTATAAATTTGATAATGCTTTTGCCAATCCCGTTTCGGTTGTAACGGGTTTATCTAACCCAGCAGATATTTATTACAACACGTCAAATGACACTCTTGCGGTCCCAAATACACAAAACAATACGGTAACATTTCATTTTATGGGTTCTAGCGCAGGAATTTCGACAACTATGCTTGAATCGGCTCTTCACATATTTCCGAATCCAATTCATTCAGATCAGGTTTTGACCATTGAATTGTCGAATTCCAGCTATGTTTCAATGAAAATATATAGTCTTGAAGGAAGATTATTGGCTCATCCGATTAACGAATTCAAGGAAAAAGGGAATGTTTTAATTGATATAATGAAATTAAATCTACCGAGTGCTCAATATATTTATGTCCTTGAAAAAGAGGATGGGTTAATTGAAGGAAAGTTAGTGGTGTATTGATTATCGGTTCGATTTGTGAAGGTCATAATTATTGGTATTTTGCTCAAGAGTTAAGGTAAATCGGGAGATTAGGAAAATAAAAAACTTTAATAAATGTATTTCGCTTAATTATTATCGTACCTTCGGCCTTTAATATTTTATATTTTTATAATGAGTAAAGGCACAGTAAAATTTTTCAATGAATCAAAAGGTTTTGGATTTATTGTAGAAGAAGGAACAAACAAAGAGTACTTTGTACACGTTTCAGGTTTAGTTGATGAAATCCGTGATGGTGATTCAGTTGAATTCGAACTTCAAGAAGGTAAAAAAGGATTGAACGCAGTAAATGTTAAGGTTAATTAATATATACTATTGAACTTTTTTAAAAAGCCTGTCAGCAATGACGGGCTTTTTTATGCGCTAAACTTTTCTGCAAAAAAAAAAGTCGAACATTGTTGCTCGACTTTTTTGTGAAATTTAAAATTCCTTAAAATGGTAAGTCATCATCAGCGCTCTCAACATTGACAGCAGTCGATGGTGTAGCAGAAATTGGATCTAAATTCATAGCAGAAGGCCCACCTTGAGGCATTCCTTGCGGAACTCCAGCACCTACTTTTTCAATTCTCCAAGCTTCCAATGAATTGAAATACTTCACTTCGCCTTGAGGACTTGTCCACTCACGTCCACGAATGTTAAAAGATACTTCAACTTGATCATTAGGTTGAATTCCATCTAACATTGCACATTTATCTTGTGTTGCTTGGAAAGAGATATCTTGTGGATACATGCTTGACGTATCTGTAACTACGAATTCTCTTTTTGAAAATTTCTCCGACACTTGAACAGTACTGTTCAACACCTTCACGGTTCCTGTTAATTTAAACATATTGATTATTTATTAGTTTGTTGTTGTTTTTTATCCGTTGTTAAAAGAAAGAAGTGTCATCCAAGCTTCCTCTAGTTTGTTTTCAGCTAATAAATCCTGTGCTTTTTTATGCAAAGCAAGTTCTAAATCAGCTGGTTTGTCTTCTAAAGATACAAATAATTCACTTAATTCCAAAAGTTTGAATTCATTCACATCTGTTTCATTTGGGAGCTCTTCAATCCCTCCTAATTGACCTAAATCATTACCCGTCAAAACCTTACTTGAGATAATGTCTTGAGGTATTTTGTCATATCCAATTCCACAAGATGTGATAGGCTTGGCAATTTCAAACATGGAATTTTTATCAGCTCTACAGTACCAATTACCGCCCATTCGAGCAACCAAATCAATTTTGTGCTGATCAATCATCCCGTTGTCATCAAGAATTGCTTCATTGATGTGTATTTTAACTACTTCGCAAATAATCAAATTTCCAGCGCCACCTTCACTTCCCAATTCAATCACTTCATTTACTTTGCATTCAAACTGAACCGGTGATTCTGCAACGCGCATTGGTTTTATATTCTCAGAAGTAAGAGGTGTAAATCCAGCCTTTTCAAATTCATTGACATCAGCAGGGTAGGGCGAACTCGCTAAACTCATTTGGTGCACAATATCGAAGTTGACAATGTTAATTACCACTTCAGGCACCAATTTCACATTGTTATAAGTGTCCTTTGTTGTATTATTTCTTCCAGATCGTGCTGGAGAAAAAATTAGAATGGGTGGATTGGCACTAAAAACATTGAAAAAACTAAATGGTGCTAAGTTGTGATTCCCCTGTAAATCAATCGTCGATGCAAAAGCAATTGGACGCGGACCGATGGCACCTAATAAATATTGATGCAATTTCGGAATAGGAAGAGATTTAGGATCGAGACTTAACATTTTACGCCGTTTTTAGGCTACAAATTTAGTTGCTTTTTATTCCGCTTTCTGCATGTTTTCGAAAGACTTTTCCACATTTTATGAAGACAAGCTATTTTTTTTAGTAGGTTATTTCCATTTTTAAAATAATAGATTATCTTTGCACTCCCAAACACGGGATTGAAACAGGCGGTTTCAATAGATTGAAATATAATTGCGGATGTGGTGAAATTGGTAGACACGCCAGACTTAGGATCTGGTGCCGAGAGGTGTGCGGGTTCGAGTCCCTCCATCCGCACTTCAAATGGTCTTGTTGTTACGAGGCCATTTTTTGTTTAATACAATTTAAAAATTGATTGAAGATGAATGTAGTTCGTCAAGACGTTGATGCGTTAAACGCAGTACTTAAAGTACAAATTTCTCCAGCTGATTATCAAAATAAAGTAAAGGCGACTTTAGAGAAGTACCGTAAAACAGCTAAAACTCCTGGATTTAGACCTGGACATGTTCCAATGGGGCTTGTTCAAAAGCAATACGGCAAATCAGTCCTTGCTGAAGAATTGAACAAACTTGTAAACGATGCTTTGTATCAATACATTTCGGAAAATAAATTAGATATCCTTGGTAATCCAATTCCAAAGTTAGATGCTGAAGTAAAGGGAGATTTTGAAAAACCAGCAGATTTCGTTTTTGAATACGAAATTGGTTTTAGTCCAGTTTTCACTTTACCATTATCAGATAAAAGTAAATACGATTATGTAAAGGTAAAAGTAGATGCTAAGTTATTGGATAAGCAAGTTGATGATTTGCGTCGTCGTTATGGAAAGTTAATTTCTACTGATGCCATTGGTTCAACTGATTTGGTTTTAGCTCAATTTGTAGAATTAAATGATGACGATACAATTAAGGCCGGCGGAATAATGCACTCTTCTACTATCTCAATGGAATTTATTGAAGATAAAAAAGTAAAGAAAGAACTTGAAGGAAAAGTGAAAGGTGATAAAGTCATCGTTAACCCGCACAAAGTTTCTCGTGGTGAAAGTGACACGGCAGCGATGTTGGGTATCAAAGAAGAAGAGTTAGCTGCTATTTCGGATAAATTCCAAATGACGATTAATGAGATTAAGCACATGGAAATGGCTGAATTAAATCAAGAGTTATTTGATCGTTTGTTTGGTGAAGGTGCAGTTACTTCTGAAGCAGATTTGCGCAAGCGAGTTTCTGCCGACCTTGAAGGAATGTTCTCAAATGATTCGGACCGTTTATTAACGAAGTCGATATATGAGGATTTACTTGAAAATACAAAAATTGAACTTCCAACGACTTTCTTGAAGAGATGGATTAAAGCCTCTAATCAAAAGGAAATTACGGAAGAACAAATAGAAAAAGAATTCGATGGTTACGCAAAAGGCTTGAAATGGCAATTGATCCAAGGAAACATTTTCAAAACAAATGAAATTAAATTGGATAACAACGAGGTGATTGAATTTACGAAAGGACTTTTAGTAAATAATTATGCTCAATATGGTATTCCAGCTCCAGACGATAAAGAATTAACTGCTTCTGCACTTCAAGTGTTGCAAAACAAGGAAGAAGCAACACGCGTTTACGACATGTTGGCGGAACAAAAATTAACACAGTACTTTAAAAGCACTGTTAAATTAAAAGATAAAGAAGTTTCTTACGATGAATTCGTGGAGATTGCCTCTAAATAATTTTTCTTTTTTGAACTTAAAACCTCGATTTTGTCGAGGTTTTTTTGTTTTTGTAGGTTTCGTATTTTTGTTTCTGTTTTTTGAAACTTATTTTAATGTTTTCGTTTGATAAAGGATAATAGTATTTTTGAGCATGAAGCAATTGTGTGTAGCCTTATTTAGTTTGTTGATTGTGTCCTACACATTTGCACAGCCTGCATCTATCCAGCGCAAAAAGAATCCATATAAATGGATGATTGGCTTAAGTTGGAATATCATTGACGATGATGGAAATGCTTATTCGAATCTTTTTGACATACCTGGTTCTTGGAATTATGAATATTTTCCGAGTAGATTATCAGTTGACCGCTATTTGCGCAGAGGTTGGTCGCTCGAAGGGTCCGCAGCATTTAATCGCTACACCAGTTCTAAATTAATTAATGATACTACTGGAAGATCTGGAACATTTTTTTGTGCAGATTTTCAAGTGAAATATAGTTTCAGTCGTTTTTTGAGAAGAGTTAAGTGGCTAGATCCATATATAGCTATGGGCTTGGGTGGAACTTATCGTACAACTCAGGATCCTAATTTCACACCTCTTGTAACAACAACTTTTGGAGCAAATTTTTGGTTTGCCAGAAGATGGGGAATTCAAGTTCAAACAGCAGGAAAGTTAGCTCTTTCACTTGACTTTTTTAAAACTGATGCCGATTACTTGCAGCACTCAATTGGTGTTGTCTATCGTTTCGATCCCAAGAAAAAATCTTCGAATCGATTCTCAAAAAGTCAACACAAATGGCTTAATGAGAAACAACGATATAATCGAAGAAATACATAAAAAAAGGCGGAAGTAAATCTTCCGCCTTTTTACTGCTTTTCTGTTCTATTATCGGATGTCTAATTCAAATGGTAATCTCATTTGTATCCCACTATATGATTCGATCTTTTTTAATTTTTTATACTGTTCAACCAATTCCTTAGGTAGTTCTGCCGATTCAATTTTGATTGAAGTATTCTCCTCCTCTTCTTCAATTTGTTCCAAAATTTCCATCCATTTTTGGTCTTTACGAATAGGGTAATAAAGTACTTTTTGATCCTTTATTCCATATTCCTTTGCGGCATAATTAATGGCATCTTTAATGCCTCCAAGTTTATCTACCAAACCAATTTTCAATGCATCACGACCTGTCCAAACGCGCCCTCTCGCGATAACATTGACTTGTTCCTTCGACATTTTCCTTCCTTCAGCAACTCTGCCTAAAAATTCATCATAAATATTGTCAACTTCCTCTTGGATAATTGCTAGTTCAGCTGGAGTTAATTTGCGATTTGTGCTAAGTACCGAATGTTGATTTGTAGTTGCTCGGTCGAACGTCATTCCCAATTTGTTCTCGAACATTTTCCCAGTATAAGGTATCATTCCGAAAACACCAATAGAACCTGTAATTGTTGTTGGTTCAGCGAAAATGTAGGTCGCTGGAGCTGCAATGTAATATCCACCAGATGCGGCTACGTCTCCCATCGAAACAATTACCTTCTTCACTTTATTCGTCAATTTAACTTCTCTCCAGATTTCATCACTTGCTAAAGCACTTCCTCCCGGACTATTAATTCTAAAAACAACGGTTTTAATTGACGTGTTTTTGCGCACATCTTGGAATAACTTGCAAATCTCTTTTGAAGTTAATCCATCACCATCCACAGCTACGCCGCCTTCAGCAAGAATCACAGCTATATTTGGCTTGTTATTTTTTGCTTTTGCTTGATCTTGATTGAATTTCTTAGTTGCGTATTTTTCAAATGCTTGCAGTTCTATTCCATCAGCGTTGTCAGTCCCCGCTTTTTTAGAAACAAGTTCCATTACTTCATCACGGTACATTACACCATCTAATAATTTGTAATCAACAGCATCTTGAGCGCGATGGATTTTAGCGTCTTCAGCAATTTCATTTAACGTTGTTGCTGATACATTTCTATCTTTTGCAATTTCTTCTCGGATATCTAGCCACATTGAATTAAGGTAACGTTCAATCTGAACGCGACTTGAATCACTCATGTTGTCTCTAAAGAAAGGTTCAACCGCACTCTTAAAGTCATTATTCGATCCACGAATGATTTCTACTTCAACATCCAATTTTGCTAAAGTTCCTTTAAAGAAAGAGAGTTCAGCACCCAAGCCAACAAATTCCATATTGGAAGATGGAAAACCATAATTCTCATCTGCTGCTGAAGCAACATAATATTCCTTCTGGCTGATCATTTCACCTCGATTGTAAGCAACGGCAAATTTTCCACTTTTCTCAAAATCGTTGATGGCATTTCTTATTTCACGGGCGGTTGCAAAACCACAATTTAGGTCGCCAATTTCAATAAAAATCCCTTTAATTTTAGTATCTGTTTTTGCTTTCTCAATACCGTATAAAATATCACTTAAACCAATCGTTTTATTCAAAGAGAAAGAAGACGCATCAAAACTGTTTTCACCTTTTTCAGCAATTTGACCATCAAGGGTCATATGTAAAACAGTTTTATCTTTAACAGCAAGTGGTTTTGGACCAAATTCACCGAAACTTCCAATTATACCTCCGAGTATTAAAAAGAAAATAAGGAGACCAATAATTGACATAATCAATACTGCTAAAAAGCTTGGCCAAAAAACTTTTCCGAATGTAATTTTGTTATCAGACATAATATAGATTTTTATTCATTCAAATGTACAAAAGCTATTCCTGCTAACTAAAAGGATTATACAAAAGGAGTTGATTGAGGTATGAATGAGCATTTTTGCGTTTAAATGAATTTGACGTTTGTTCGATTTCATTCGTTGTATTGTATTATTCATCTGCGGAATTACCGAAATAAGCGAAAGTTGATCATTAGAATAGAATTTAATCGTAAATTGGAACGCTTAAACTAGAACTTTAAAAATGAAAAAATTACTCACATCTCTTGTCCTTTTTCTTGGACTTACGCTTAACGCACAAGATTACTCTCGTGTAAAAATATACACTGATAATGATGGATTGCGTCAATTAGCGGCATTAGGATTAGCTGTTGACCACGGTACTCACAAACAAAATACTTTTTTTATCTCTGATTTTTCATCGTATGAGATTGGTCTTATGGAAGCAAATGGCTTTCAGTATGAGATACTTATTAAAGATGTTCAGAAATTTTATGTGGAACAAAACTTAAATCCATCAACGGGTGACGAGAAAAATGTGAATTGTTCTGGTGTAAGTGGAGGAGCAGCGCTTCCTGCGGTACCGACAAATTTTAATTTGGGAACAATGGGTGGGTATTTAAAATACCAAGAAATGTTAGATGAGTTGGATGCTATGGCGGCTCAATATCCGAATTTGATTAGTGTGAAAGCACCTATTTCAACTTTTCTTACGCATGAAAATCGTCCAATTTATCACGTGAAAATTTCGGATAATGTTGGTGCAAATGAAACTGAACCGAAGGTGTTATATACTGCAATTCATCATGCGCGTGAACCATTAAGTATGTCTCAAACAATTTTTTACATGTGGTATTTATTAGAGAATTATGCTACGAATGATGAGGTAAAGTATATTGTTGACAACACTCAAATGTTTTTTGTGCCTTGTATTAATCCCGATGGATATATCTACAATCAAACTACGAATCCCAATGGTGGAGGAATGCACCGTAAGAACCGTAGAAATGTTGGAACAACAAATAAAGGGGTTGATTTAAATAGAAATTATTCATACGGTTGGGGAACAACTGGAACCTCTACAAATGTAAATGACGATACTTATTGCGGAACAGGAGCTTTCTCAGAGCCTGAAACGCAAGCAATGCGATGGTTGGTTCAAAATCACAACTTTTTGTCTGCTTATAATGCACATACTTATGGGAATACATTGTTATTTCCAGTTGGAACGACAAATGCAGAATTCGCAGATCATCATGATTATTTCGTCGACTTAGCAGATCACATGGTGGAAGTAAATGGATATTTCCCACAAAAAAGTTCCGGATTGTATCCAGCCTCTGGTGATTCAGATGATTATATGTACAAAGAACAAATTGGTGTAGGACAAAAGGACACAATTTTCGCCATGACTCCAGAGATTGGAACTTCATTTTGGCCAGCACAATCGGAAATTATTCCTACTTGCCAATTAATGGTATTCTCGAATCTTGTTTTGGCTCACATGACCTTGAAGTATTTATTAGTCGACGATGCAGATCCTTCAACAATTTCTGCTATGACAGGCAACTTTAATCATTCAGCTTTGCGTTTAGGATTAGAGAATGGACCTGTGACTGTTTCTATTCAGCCATTGTTGAATATTCAATCAGTTGGAACACCTGTTGTTCATAATTTAGATATTCGTGAAACAGCAAATGGGGCTATTTCTTATGTGCTCGATCCAGCCATTCAATTTGGTGATCAGGTGAAGTATATTTTGAAGACGGATAATGGTCTTTGGGTAAGAAAAGATACAATTACGAAGACTTATGGAACATTAAATGTTCAATTTGTAGATGATGCAACTGCAGCAACTAACTGGACAGGTACATGGGCAACAACAGGAACTACTTTTGTTTCTCCTTCCAAATCATTTACTGAAAGTAATACTGGAAACTATCAAAATGGAGCAAACAAAACTTATATGTTAACGAATTCAATTGATTTGACAAATGTTTTGGCAGCTCAAGTATCATTTTATGCTAAATGGGAAATAGAGGCTGATTACGATTACACACAGTTTCAAGTTTCAACTGATAATGGTGCAACTTGGATTGGTCAATGTGGATTATACACAACTCAAGGCGTAACAGGCGGAGTTCAACCAGATGGTGAGCCAGTTTATGAAGGATTCCAAACGTCATGGGTATTGGAAGAAATTAGTTTAAGCGATTATATTGGACAGGTGATTAAAGTTCGTTTTCAGTTTGAAGCTGATGGTGGGGTGCGCGAAGACGGTTTCTACTTTGACGACTTCAAAGTTTCATACAACATTGATGATGCAGGAATAAATGAATTGACAATGACGTCAATCGTTAGTCCAAATCCAGCGAACACTTATGCTACGGTTAGTTTTTCAAATGTCGTTGCTAAAGGATCTGTTAAAGTTTATGATCAAGTTGGTAAACTAGTACAAAATGTTGCGATCAGCGAACAAACCAATACACTTGAATTGAATACAACGAATTTACCGCAAGGAATTTATTCAGTTGTTGTATTTAATGGTAATGACGTAGCAAGTAAGCCAGTGAAATTGGCTATCGTTCATTAAGAATTTTACACATTTAACATAAGCGGATTCGATTGAGTCCGCTTTTTTTGTGATCAATTGTTCTTAGGAGATGTTCCTATTTCTATGAAAGAGAGTTTTGATTATGTTTTATAGATTCTTTTTCGCTTACTTCTGCGTTTATCAGCGTGTTGTGCGGGAGGCAAATGGATTTGAAAATTTGAAGATTCGAAAATTTGAATTGTTGGAAAACAAAATTTAATTATTCAAATTATCTTTATTTTCCTCGAAAAAAATACGTTGAAGCAATAACTCACTCAAATCGCCAGTAAAAACGGGGGTTCTTCGCAATATTGCGAAGTTGCAATTTGGCTATGTTTAGAGTTGAAGTTTCAAAATTTTGATTTATTGAATAACAAAATTTAAATCATTCATACAAGGTTGTATGCTAAACCATCAAACAACATTTTTGCATTTACATCTGCGGCTATCTGCGTGTTCTGCGGGAGTCGAATGGATTTGAAGATTCGAAGATTCGAAAATTTGAAGATTCGAAAATTTGAATTGTTAGAAAACAAAATTTAAATATTTAAATCATTGCTGCATTGTTGGACGAAAAACCATCAAACAACATTTTTGCATTTACATCTGCGGCTATCTGCTTATTCTGCGGGAGATAAATGGACTTGACGATTTGACGATTCGAAAATTTGAAGATTCGAAAATTTGATTTATTGGAAAACAAAATTTAACTATTTAAATCATTGCTGCATTGTTGGACGAAAAACCATCAAACAACATTTTTGCATTTACATCTGTGGCTATCTGCGTGTTCTGCGGGAGATAAATGGACTTGACGATTTGACGATTCGAAAATTTGAAAATTCGAAAATTTGAATTGTTGGAAAACAAAATTTAAATCATTCCTTCATTATTGGACGTTAAACCATCAAACAACATTTTTGCATATACATCTGTGGCTATCTGCTTATTCTGCGGGAGATAAATGGATTTGACGATTTGAAAATTTGACGATTCGAAAATTTGATTTATTGGAAAGCAAAATTGAACTATTCAAATCATCAAGTATTTTTCTCAGCGAAAAGAACTACTTGGAAGCCGGAAAAACATGGCTAATTTCTAATTTCTTTCGAATTGCTATATATCATTTAAGTATTTCAAGAATTGGCTCTCCAGTCATTGCACCTGATCGCTGTAAATAAAGCAGATGTGTCAGGGTAGAAGCAATGTCAGGGATGTTAATTGTGCGAAAGACCTCTTGCTGAGGAATTTTTGCACCATACCAAAGCAATGGGACATGTGTATCATAATTAAAAGCAGATCCATGACTAGTGCCCTTATGAGAATTAGCAGTTTCTGTTGATTTTGGCAAATACCCTGGTTCTAGCATGAAAATGACGTCACCGCTAACTTTATTGTGATAACCTCTACGTATCATATTCAACCATTCATCATCGGAATTACCATTACGTAATTGAGCGTCCGTAAAAACGCGTTTTACACCTTCCCAAAGCGTTACCTTATCAGCAATAAAATTAGATACATCCTTAATGTCTAATTTTTTATCTGCAATTAAAGTATGATTCAAATAGATATTTAAATTCTCCTGATCTTGGATTAAATCGACACCAAATTTCAATTCTACTTCCTTTTTCAACTGGGTCATTTTTTCTGTTAGATAAACATATCCACCAGGCAGTTTCTTATCTATTAAATACTGAGGTACTGGAACAACAGCGTGATCTGCAGTTAAAAATAATACATATTGATCTTTACCAACTTTTTCGTTCAATGCTTTAATTAATTTTCCAATTTCCATATCCAAACGAATGTAAATATCTTCTAATTCAATCGAATAGGGACCAAAGGTGTGACCTGCGATATCTGGAGTAGAAAAACTAATACATAGCATGTCTGTTTGTTGATCCTTGCCTAATAGTTCTGCATCGATTGATTGAATCGCAAAATCAGCTAAATAAGTATTGGCAAATGGTGTAGCAGTAAATAAACTATAGTTTGGAACTCCATTTGTCATTTCTTTCAAGTTGTAAGGAAAGGTTGGACTCGTTTTTCCTGGCAACAAACCTTCGTAAGGAGAATCATCTGGACCGCTTTCTCCATACGATCTAATATCTAAAATTGTATTCCAAGTTTCTTTCAAATAAGTGTCAACCGCATTTTTATTGTTAAAGTCATTCACCCATTTGGGTAATTCGTTTTTAAAGAAACTACTTGTAATAAATTTCCCTGTTGCATAATCGTACCAATATGAACCATCGCTTAAATGTCCTCCCGGTAATATTGCTCCACGATCTTTGATTGACATGGAAACAACCTTTGCGGAAGGATAAGTTAACTTTAATTGATCTGTAACTGTAGGTGTTTTTAAATAGTGTGGGGAGCACTTTCCGTCATCCGAACTAGTACCAATTGGTCTTACAGTTAGGTCATCAACGCAATTAACAATCGAATTTGTAGGGCGTTCAAACCATTCATTTCCTACGATTCCATGATTCTCTGGTGTTGTACCAGTGTAAATAGACGCATGTCCTGGTCCGGTATAGGTTGGAACATAATTGTACAAGGTGTTTCTGCAGTTAGTTCCTTCTTTCATGATCAAGTTAAATCCATTTTCACAAAACTTATCTTGGTAGCGATATAAATATTCATAGCACATTTGATCAATTACAATCCCAACAATAAGTTTGGGTGAATCGCTTTGTTGCGCCTTAAAAGATGTTCCAGTTAAAGTTATTATTGCAAGAATAAAGAAGGTTCTCAATTGATTCGACATAATTCTTATTTTATTGATTTGTATTAAGTTCATCGCTTATTGTATAGGTAGCGTTTATGGTTTCAAGGATAGATTCAGGAGTCATATACGTTTCTTTTTTAAACTCTTTATACTTCACATCTGCATTAGAATCGTTTAAAACAAAATTCGACCAATCATACAACTGCCAGCCAAGTCCGCGTTGAATTGTTTTTAAATCAATTTCTTTTTCAAACGTAGCTTTTGATTTTTTGGAGGCATATGAAATTCCGCGACCGATAACTCCAAACATAGATTTTTTTGAGTAATCAGCAAAGTGTGAAAACTCATGCGCAAAAAGTCCAATTTTTGCATTAAAGGGAACATCAGAAACGCTGATAACACTATCTTTTAAAGAATTATTTACGCGTAGAATATAAATTCGATCTTCTCTTTTTGAAAACAATAAAGATGTTATTGTTGGCCTTGCATTTAACGTCGTACTAATCTTTTGATACTTGAATTTGATCTTTGTTTCTGCCAATTCTGGATAATAACTCAGGGCGATTGCTATTGCTAATTCAAATTCTTTGGGAACAGTATACTTATTCGATAATTTAGAAGTGTATTTAATTGCGTTTGGGGCGATAGTTAAACTATCAAACGATTTGGTTGCATTTCTAATTTGCGCATACGACAAGCCAGTTATTAAGATAAAAAGTAGAACAAATAGAGTCCGCATGAAAAGTAAATTGATTATAAAGATAATCATTAATCGATTTTTATTGGTGAGAAATGATGATGAATTAACATAAGGTTCATTTTTACCTAAAACTGTTGAAAACTTAGTTGAAAACACAAAGCGAACGGTGGTAAATTGATCTTAAGGGAATGTTAAATTTGTTACATTAAAAACTGAAAGGCAAATGATAGGCTCACTTATCAAACGAAAATTATCGGATAATCAAGTTTCAAACATTTTCATTAATGCGATTTTTGATACTGTTGATAATGGTTTCAAGGAAGTGGCACAACTCATTAATGAAGATGTTGCTTTTGTTGTTTCTCCTGAAATATCAGAAAAGGACAATGGTGAATTTGGTCTGATTGTAATTGTAGGAAATCTTTCTTATCTAGAAAGCACCTTTGAAGCTAATCAAGCAAGTAGAATTGAGCTAATTATCTTTGAAAAATTAGCTAAAATGTACGAAATGTCAGTTGTTGATTTCACAAAAATGATTCGTGATTACCAATCGTTCATTTCAAGAATAAATCATCCTTCAAAAAATATGGTATACGGAATGTCAAAAGCAATTTTTCAAAAATACAGATTGAACGAATTTCAAGATGAATATTTTAAAAGAATGCAAGCACCGAATCCATTGTTCTTAAAAAGAATGGATGAGGTAATGGCAAGTTTCATTTGGAATTGGGATGCTTTCTTTAAAAAGTATAAATTAAACTCTTAGAACGAGAGAAATGATATAAACCAAGGTGTGGATTTTCTGCACCTTTTTTATTTGTTCATTTTCACGTAAACAACCTTCTTCGTTTCAAAAAACTCCTCTTTAAAATAAGTGGATAGTTCTTTTACTTTAATAGTATGCTTTACGCTTGAAAGTTCTTCTTTTAAATCTCCTCCCTTTAAATAAAGAATTCCATTCGCAAGTTTGTTCCTATTTTCCTTTTTGAACTTGTTTCGTGTCCAAGGAAGAAAAGAGGGCATCGATGTTACAGCTCTGCTAACCACAAAATCGAATTGTTGTTTGACTTGTTCAGCGCGTGCATGAATACCAGTTACGTTTTTTAAACCAAGCTCTTCAGCAACTTCATTCACAACTTTGATTTTCTTCCCAATTGAGTCAACAAGTGTGAATTCGCATTCGGGAAACAAAATTGCTAGGGGTATACCTGGAAAACCTCCACCAGTTCCGATATCAAGAATTTCTGAATAATCTGCAAATTTTATGACTTTAGCTATTCCTAAAGAATGTAAAACATGCCTTTCGTAAAAGTTATCTTCATCTTTTCGTGAAATCACATTGATTTGCGCATTCCAAAATTTATAGGCAGGGC
>JAIOZF010000031.1 GCA_021740745.1 Crocinitomicaceae bacterium
TCAATTTTACCTTTTGCGATGCGGAAATATAATTCAGTAGCCGAATTAATTCCGTAGAACTTTTCTAAAAAGGAAACATTCTCAGAAGCAAAACGAATGTTGTGTTGCTTGAATTTCCGCTCTAATATTTCACGACCGTCTTGTGCAATGCTTTTGCGTTCCTCATTCAACGAAGATTTAATTTTCTGCTTTGCTCTTGCGGTAACAACAAAACGTAACCACTCTTCATTTGGTTTTTGCTTGGTTGAAGTAATAATCTCTAACTGATCACCATTTTGAAGTTGGTAGCTCAGTGGAACCAACCTGTTATTCACCTTCGCACCAATGCATTTATCTCCAATGTCAGTGTGAATATCGTAAGCAAAATCGAGAATTGTTGAACCAGTTGGCAATACTCTCAATTCACCTTTTGGCGTAAACACATAAATTTCATCCATAAATAAATTCAACTTGAATTCATTTACAAACTCCATGGCATTCAAGTCAGGATTCTCTAATAAATCTCTAACCTCCGCAATCCATCGATCAAATTTACTCTCATCGCCTTTTGCTTCTTTGTATTTATAATGTGCTGCCAAACCTTTCTCTGCAATCTCATCCATTCTACCCGAACGAATTTGTACTTCAACCCACTTTCCTTGCGGCGACATTACAGTCGTATGAAGTGATTCATAACCATTTGCTCTAGGCGTTGAAATCCAATCGCGCAAACGATCTGGACTCGGCTGATAAAAGTCAGTGACTATACTATAAATTCTCCAACAATCTGATTTTTCCAATTCTTGTGGCGTATCCACAATGATTCGCACAGCAAACACATCGTAAATCTCCTCAAAAGGAATCTCTTTTGTGTTCATTTTTCGCCAAATCGACGAAATAGACTTAGTTCTTGCCTTTATTTCAAAGGTATAGCCCTCTTGTTGTAGCGAATCTTTAATAGGCTGAATGAAACGACGAATGAAACGATTACGTGCATCTTGGGTAGACTTCAGATTTGTTTCTATGCGGCCATACACTTCAGCTTCGCTGTACATCATCGCTAAATCCTCCAACTCACTTTTAATGGAGTAAAGTCCCAAACGATGCGCCAAAGGAGCGTACAAAAACTTTGTTTCAGATGCGATTTTCAATTGCTTATCAGAGCGCATACTGCCCAGCGTGCGCATATTATGCAAGCGATCAGCAAGTTTAATTAGAACAACACGTAAATCATCTGAAATAGTCAAAATCATTTTACGGAAATTCTCTGCTTGGATGGAAGCGTTCTCATCGAATACTTCAGGAATCTTTGTCAATCCATCAATAATCAAACGAACTTTAGCGCCAAACAAGTCTTCAACATCTTGCAAGGTAATATGCGTATCTTCTACCGTATCATGAAGTAATGCGCACGTAATAGCCGTAGCACCTAAGCCCATTTCTTCTGCGCAAATTCTTGCAACAGCAATGGGATGATAAATATAGGGTTCTCCCGATTTACGGCGCATATCCTTGTGAGCTTCAACTGCAACGTCGAAGGCTTTACGAATCATGCGTGTGTCTTCACGAGATCTGTTTTTTGTCGCACGCAACAATCCACGAAAAGCATTCAATATTTCTTTTCTTTCCTGCTCTAAATCAATATGTGGTGGCAGTTGCGACATTCAAATTTATTTTGCTGCTAACACTTTGGTGGATACTTCTCCAAAACCAACGCGCACACCATCTTTGGAAGCAAAGCCTCTCATAATAACAGTATCATTATCCTGAATAAATTTACGTTCTGAACCATCCACCAAATGAAGTGGTTTTGTTCCTTTCCAGGCTAACTCGAGCATTGAGCCGTAAGAATCTTCTGTTGGACCAGAAATAGTTCCAGAACCCATTAAATCCCCACAACGAATATTGCAACCATTTACTGTATGATGCGCTAACTGTTGCGCCATATTCCAATACATGTACTTGAAATTGGAATGAGAAACACGCGATTCAGCTGAATTTTCTGGTTGGATGAATACTTCTAAGTCGATATCGTATGATTTTTGACCTTCGTATTTCAAATAACTCAACACTTCTGGTTCCTGTTTAGGTCCATCTACTTTAAAAGGCTCTAACGCATCAAGTGTAACAATCCAAGCCGATAATGAAGAAGCAAAATTCTTCGCTAAAAATGGTCCAAGCGGAACATATTCCCAGGTTTGAATATCACGAGCCGACCAATCATTGAACAATGCCATTCCGAAAATAAATTCTTCCGCCTCAGCAGTTGATATTGAATCGCCCAAGGCTTTACCATCAAAAGTGATGAACGCTGTTTCTAATTCGAAATCCAAATTTCTACATGGTGCGTAGATTGGATCAGCTTGTGGATCAGGCTTTATTTGTCCTTTTGGACGGTAAATTGGCTCTCCTGAAAGAATCACAGAACTTGAGCGACCATGGTAACCAACAGGAATCCACAGCCAATTCGGCAACAATGCGTTTGCAGGATCACGGAACATAACACCAACATTCGTAGCGTGTTCACGCGATGAATAAAAATCTGTATAATCACCAATTTGAACTGGCATGCACATTTCAACCGTTTCAGCAGCTAAAAGAACTTGGTTCACATGGTGTTCGTTTTTTTGTAAATCCGATTGGTTCACATCCAACAATTTTGAAATGCGATTTCGCAAATCACGCGTTGCTTTCTTCCCTTTTTTCATCAAATTGTTCAAAAAAGGCGCATCAAAGTCACTCAATTCGAAAGGAAGATTCTCCATGTATCCCAATACAAATAAGGACTTCAAGTCAAGTACTTGATCCCCAATTCTAACCCCAACTCGCGGAGTTAATTGGTTTGTTTTGAAAATTCCAAAAGGTAAATTCTGAATTGGAAAATCGGATCCTGCAGGTACTTCTACCCAAGAACCTAACGCTGGATTATTAGCTGCTATACTCATTTCTTTCAATTATTTAATCTGCAATTTGCAATCTGTAATCTGTAATCTAAAACCCCCTAAACATTAAATCTAAAATGCATAATATCCCCATCCTCAACAACATACTCCTTCCCTTCTACTTTGAATTTTCCAGCTTCTTTAACAGCAGCCTCTGATCCTAAGGTTGTAAAGTCGTTGTATTTCATTACCTCTGCACGAATAAATCCTTTCTCAAAATCTGTGTGAATAACACCCGCAGCTTGCGGAGCCGTCATACCTTTTGTAATTGTCCAAGCTCTTACTTCTTTTACGCCAACAGTGAAGTACGTTTGAAGATCTAATAACGAATACGCAGAAATGATCAAACGATTCACTCCAGGTTCTTCCAAACCTAACTCTTCCAAGAACATTTGACGCTCTTCGTACGTTTCCAATTCAGTAATATCTGCTTCAATCTTAGCTCCAATAACTAAAACTTCAGCATTTTCATCCTTCACTGCTTCTCGAACTTGATCAACGTACTTATTACCTGTCTTCACAGAAGCTTCGTCAACATTGCACAAGTACATCACCGGTTTTGAGGTAATCAATTGAAATTTCTTTACAATTTCTTCTTCTTTTTCATCAAACTCCAATGCACGTGCAGATTTACCTTGCTCCAAACCATCTTTAATGCGCAAAGCCACTTCATTTTCTTTCAAAACGTCTTTATCGCCCGATTTTAAATTTCGAGACAAAGAAGCGATTCGCTTTTCAATTGTATCTAAATCCTTCAATTGCAATTCAATATCAATGATTTCTTTATCGCGAATTGGGTTCACACTTCCATCCACGTGGATAATATTCCCATCATCAAAGCATCTCAACACATGGATAATTGCATCTGTTTCACGAATATTGGCAAGAAACTGATTTCCAAGTCCTTCGCCTTTTGATGCTCCTTTTACTAAACCAGCGATATCCACAATTTCCATTGTGGTTGGCATCACGCGTTGTGGATTTGCTAATGCCTCCAACTTCTCTAAACGAGGGTCTGGAACAGAAATCACCCCAATATTCGGTTCTATTGTACAAAACGGAAAGTTCGCTGATTGCGCTTTCGCATTCGACAAACAATTAAACAAAGTGGATTTCCCTACATTCGGAAGCCCTACGATTCCACATTTTAATGACATTTCTAAAAATTTTAAACAAAGATAATTATTCAGCACGAAGGAGGGATACTACTTATCAATAGTTTATACGCTAAATGTCTTTTTCTTCTATCTTCGTGACTAAATTTATTGGATGAACTTCGTTTTTCTTCTGTTTCTAGGTATTTGTGTTCTTCTATTAATCCTTGCTATCATAGGATTGTCGAAGCCTTCTGTGGTTGAAATGCATGAATCAATCAAAATCAATTCCACTCCTGAAGCACTTTTTCCTTTTCTATCAGATTTTGAAAAATTTGTAGTTTGGAGTCCTTGGATAGCGAATGATCCGCACATGAAAATGACTTTTACAGGTCAAAAAGGCGAAATTGAACATCGGTATGAATGGAAAGGCAATGCTCAGGTGGGCGAAGGTTGGATGCAAATTGTACACATTCATCCAAATGAGCGTATCGAGATCGACTTGAAATTTGGCAAAAGAAATACATCAAAGACAGGATTTACCATAAAACAACTTGGCGGAGAAACACTTGTGACGTGGTTTTTAAGTACCGACATAGGTCAGAATCCTTTGACTCGTTTAATGGGACCAATAATGAAAAAATACATATTACACGATTTTAATAAAGGATTAAACAATCTAAAAACATTACTTGAATCATGAAAATTTTAAGCTCAATCTTACTCTTTATCACACTTTCCGTATCAGCACAAAACACTGATTCATTGTTCATTCGTTCGATTTATGATCAAGCATTAAGTGAAGGAAAAGCCTATGAGGACTTGCGAAGTTTATGCAAAGACATTGGCGCTCGACTTTCTGGCTCAGCTGAGGCACAAATGGCGATTGAATGGAGCAAATTAAAAATGGAAAGTTACGGTTTCGACAAGGTTTACTTGCAAGAAATCAAGGTTCCACACTGGGAAAGAGGAACGAAAGAAAGTGCTTGGATTCGTGAGAAAAACGGAAAACTGACAAGTCTTAACTTGTTGGCCTTGGGAGGCTCAATTGGAACCGATGGCATATTGGAGGGTGAAATTGTAGAATTTACGCACTTGGACGAACTTAAAAAAGCGAAACGGTCAGAAGTTGAAGGGAAAATTGTCTTTCTCAATCAACCAATGGACGAGCAACAAATAAACACCTTTAAAGCCTATGGTGGTTGTTATGCTATTCGAGGAAATGGTGCCGTTGAAGGAGCAAAATTAGGAGCAAAAGCGGTGATTATTCGTTCATTAGGAATGCCAATTGATGATCATCCGCACACTGGATCGATGCATTACGAAGAAGATGTTCCAAAAATTCCAGCAGCTGCCGTTTCAACAAAAGATGCAGAAATGCTTTCCTGCAAAATCAAAGAAGGAAAAAGTCGTTTGGTGCTTGAAATGGATTGCCGTTCTTTTCCTGATGCGACATCTTTTAATGTAATTGCTGAAATTACCGGTAAGGAAAACCCCAATGAAATCATCACTTTTGGTGGACATTTAGATTCATGGGATACAGGTGAAGGAGCGCATGATGACGGGGCTGGTGTCATTCATTGTTTGGAAGCATTGCGTATTTTAAAAGAACTCAAATACCAACCCAAACATACTTTACGAGTAGTTTTCTTTATGAATGAGGAAAATGGAAACATGGGGGGAAAAACCTATGCGACTTGGTCAAAAGAACGCGGCGAGAATCAAATTGCGGCATTAGAAAGTGATAGAGGTGGTTTTGCACCGAGAGGATTTAATTGTGATGGGACAGCTGAGCAGATTAAACTTTTGGAAACCTTAGCGTTTCATTTCAAACCGTATGAGCTCCATATTTTCGAAAAAGGATATGGTGGTGTCGATATTGGACCTCTAAAAACCACTTTTGAAGGAATTCCACTATTTGGTTTTGTCCCAGATTCACAGCGTTATTTCGATTTTCATCATGCTCCAAGCGACGTATTTGAAAACGTAAATAAGCGCGAACTTGAATTGGGTTGCGGTGCGATTGGCAGTTTCATTTATTTGTTAGATAAGAATTTATAATTCTCTTTCAGTTATTTGTAGTTATATAAACACTGCTTGTTGATAAAATAGCAGTGACATTGCTTAATGACAAAAAGATTATCTCTAATTTTGTATCAATAATCCAGACAGCACGAATGCATCTGCATTTCTACTGCCAAAAAAAATAAAATATGGCTCAGGATATTTTTGAGAGAATCAAAGAAAACAGAGGTCCAATCGGACAACACGCGAAAGCATCACATGGTTATTTTACATTTCCAAAATTAGAGGGAGATATCGGTCCTCACATGATTTTTAGAGGAAAAAAACGCTTGAACTGGAGTTTAAATAACTACCTAGGTTTGGCTAATCACCCTGAAGTTCGTAAAGCTGATACTGAAGCTGCTGCTGAATTTGGTTTCGCTGCACCAATGGGCGCAAGAATGATGAGCGGTAATTCAAATTATCATGAGCAATTGGAGGCAGAATTGTCTGCTTTCGTAGAAAAAGAAGATACAATCCTTTGTAATTTCGGTTATCAAGCTACGCTTTCTGCGATTGACTGTTTGGTAGATCGTCGTGATGTTATCGTTTACGATGCTGAATCTCACGCTTGTATTTTGGATGGTGTTCGTTTACACATGGGGAAACGTTACGTTTTCAAACACAACGATATCGAAGATTGTGAAAAACAATTAGAAAGAGCTACTAAACTTGTTGCTGAAACAGGTGGTGGTATTTTAGTGATCACTGAGGGTGTTTTTGGAATGCGCGGTGATCAGGGAAAATTGAAAGAAATTGTAGACTTGAAAAAGAAATTCGATTTCCGCTTATTCGTTGATGATGCACACGGAATTGGTACTTTAGGCGCTACTGGTGGTGGTACTGGACAAGAACAAGGATGTCAAGATGGAATTGATATTTATTTCGGAACTTTTGCTAAGTCATTTGCATTAATCGGTGGATTTATTTCTTCTGATGAGCAAGTAGTAGAATACTTACGTTATAACATGCGTTCGCAAATTTTCGCAAAAGCATTACCATTACCGTTGGTAGTTGGTGCCTTAAAGCGTTTAGAATTGATGAGAACGCAACCAGAATTGAAAGAAAATTTGTGGAAAATCACAAATGCGCTACAAAAAGGATTGATCGAAAACGGTTTTGAAATTGGTGAAACAAATACATGTGTAACACCAGTATACATGAATGGTTCAATTCCTGAATCAACGAATTTGATTTATGACCTCCGTGAAAATTATAACATTTTCTGTTCGATGGTTGTTTATCCCGTCGTACCAAAAGGAATGATTATACTTCGTTTGATTCCAACTGCAGTGCATACAATAGAGGATGTTAACTATACAATCGAATGTTTCTCGAAAATTGTTGGGAAATTGAAGGCAGGTGAGTATATGTCTGACAAGATCGCTTCAGTTTAGACATATTTTTGATTTTTTTCCTAGAAAAATATAATTCATAAATACGTCAACGATTATAAAAACTAATAAAGACCAGTAGAAATGCTGGTCTTTTTTTATACCAATGGAAAATCAACATCCACAAATAGCGCATTTGTTGCACTGCCTTGAACTGGAAGAACAGGAACAGGCAAAACGTTATCAACTAGACGAGCAACATTCATTGAAATCACTCAAGTCTGAAGGCTTGGCGATTCACCCTATCCGTATTTCCAGAAAATCTTTTGGCTATGCTGAATATCCTGAAATTGGTTTTCGAATTGGGTTCCCTATGGAAACATCGAATTTTAGGGATGGAATGGCCATTGAGTGTTTTTGTCAAGGCGAAGAATCGGTCAAAGGTATGTTGTTGTCATTTGATGGTAGACAAGGTGAATTTCGCTTGTTTGCACCTGATTTTCCAGATTGGTTGGAAGATGATGGCGTCGGTATTAAACTGACTCCAGACACACGTACCACAGCAATTATGAAGAAGTCATTGCTTGAAATCACTTCAAATCCACGACTAAATTCACTTTTTGCAACCATTCATGGTGAAACACTTTTTCAGCTTTCGACAAACAAGAACATTCATCTAACATTAGATTTTCAAAATAAACAGTTGAACAAAAGTCAACAAATGGCTATTGAAGGAATGATGTCGGACGAGAAAATGATGATTATTCATGGTCCACCGGGAACTGGTAAAACAACTACCTTACTTGAAGGAATTGTCCAACTAGTAAAAACTGGAGAGAAAATACTAGTTTCAGCACCGAGTAACGCTGCAGTTGATAATATTGCTAAAGGATTAATCGATAAAAACATCAAATTCCTTCGCATTGGCAACAATACAAAAGTAGATGCCAGTATTTTTCCATTCACTCCAGAGGGAAAACTGATTGAAAGCAAACAAGATAAGGAAATTAAAAAATTACGGATTCGCGCTGATGAAATACGAAAAATGGCAAATCAATATAAACGTCGTTTTGGAAAAGATGAACGCGATCAACGAAACTTACTGATCAAAGAAGTAAAAAATATCCGTCAAGAGATAAAAGCCTTGCAGCAATACAACGAGGAAAAACTATTCTCTGAAGCTCAAGTAATTCTGGGCACTCCCATTGGATTAATGGATCCACAGTTAAAAAAAATTGAATTTAACACCTTGATTATTGATGAAGCTGGACAATGCCTAGAACCACTTGCTTGGTGTATTTTCGATTTGGCCGAAAAAATTATACTCGCAGGTGATCATTTGCAATTACCTCCTACTGTTTTATCTGATAAAGCGGCTCATTTAGGTTTTAATAAGTCCATTCTCGAAAACTGCTTTGGAAAGTTCGAACACATATTTCTATTAGATACCCAATATAGAATGCGTGAATCTATCGCTCAATTTTCAAACGAGTATTTCTACGAAGGAAAATTAAAAACGCCACCACAATTAGCAAATTTGCATTCTCACGTTACTTTTTTTGATACTGCTGGGACTGGATTTGACGAAGAAGGCGGTAAAGATGGCTCAAGTTTGATGAACAAAGGGGAAATTGAGCTCGTTTTGAAAATCATGGAACAAGACAAATTGAATCCTTCGAAATGTGCTTTTATCTCTCCATACGCTGGACAAATATCTCTCGCAAAAGAATCCTTACCCAAAGAAATGCACATTAGCACAATCGATAGTTTTCAAGGACAAGAAATGGAAACGATCATTATTTCCACTGTGCGTTCAAATCCTGAAAAACAAATTGGCTTTTTGAAAGATCATCGACGCATGAATGTTGCAATGACTCGTGCAATTGAAAACCTATATATCATTGGAGATAGCACTACATTAATTAATGACCCCTACTTCGAAAAAATGTTTTTGTATTTCGATCGTATTGAAGCGTATAAAACTGCTTGGGAAATAATGTACAGTTAAAATTGAAGTGTTAAATAAATTTTATCTCATCTTTTATCAATAGTTGCTCAAGCAGAATCGAGCATAATTGATCTATTTCCTCCTTCGTATTAAAACTATGAATACATATTCGGATACTTTCATTACCAGCAGCAACCGTAGGTGAAAAAATAGGTTTCACGTTGATTCCACTATTTAAAAGTTTTTCAGCAATAGTTTTACATTTTTCTACTGAACCAATTCGAATCATTTGAATTGGAGAAATCCCTTCTGAACCCAACTGAATGGTTTTTAGTTGAGTTACAAATTGACTTATGTTGTCCTGAAGCTGTTTGCGCAATGACTCCTCTTTAGCAAACAAAACACTTTCTTGAATTTGATTATAATCTGACGAAGGCAAGGCGGTTGTATATATAAATGACCGCGCAAAATTCACAAGATATTCTATCAGTAGTGTTTGACCTAATACACAAGCACCATGAAAACCATATGCTTTTCCAAAAGTGACAATTCGAGCAAAAACACGCTCTGTCAGATTCAATTTATCAACTAGACCTCTTCCATCCTCTCCGAAAACACCACAAGCATGCGCCTCATCAACCACTAAATAAACGCCATTCTCAGCACAAATCGTAGCGATTTCTTTCAGCGGTGAAAAATCACCTCCCATTGAATAAAGACTTTCAATTGCAACATAAACAGTGCCTTTAGAACGTCGGATTTTGAGCTCTAAATCAGTTAGTGAGTTGTGCTGAAAAGAAAAAGAATCTGCAAATGACAAACGAATTCCGTCTCGTGCACTCGCATGTATGTGTTCATCGTAAATTACCGTGTCGCCGCGCTGAGGTATCGCTCCAAAAAAACCAAGATTCGCATCATAACCTGAATTAAAAACAAGGGCTTTTTCGACCTTATAGAACTTTGCTAAGAATTCTTCACAATTGATTGCTTCTTTTGAATTTCCAGAAATCAAGCGTGATCCTGTACTTCCAAAATAGTTTTTATTGTTTGGTAGAATTGATTGTCGCGCTAATCCTAAATAATCATTCGAATAGAAATCAATTCCATCTTCAAAAAAAGAAAGGGAACGCTTGGTCCCCTCTTGATTTCTTTTTAATAATTTATCTATTAATTTTCGATCCATTGTTTACTTAAGAAACGGTTACCTTTCTTGGTTCAAAACCAGCTTCTTTAGCTTTTGAACTCGCTTCAGCTAACTCTGCTGCTCTTTCAGCTTCTTGACGCTTACGTTCGATAATTTTTTCATCAGGAATTGTCACTGGTTTTTCACCATCTGCAAATGCTTGTTTTGGGATTAATCCAAGAATGTCAAACATTTCCTTATCCTCATTGAATTCTGGATTTGGCGTTGTAAGTAATTTATCACCTGCAAAAATAGAACTAGCACCTGCCATAAAACACAAGGCTTGTCCTTCCATATTCATTTTTGTTCTTCCAGCAGACAAACGAACAACTGACTCAGGAAAAGCTATACGAGTAGTTGCCACCATACGAATCATTTCCCATTGTTCAATTGGCTTTTGATCTTCCAATGGTGTTCCTTCAATTGCAACTAATGCATTAATTGGAATCGATTCAGGAGGAGTGTCCATTTCCATGTAACTCATCAATAAGCCAACTCGATCTTCAACTGCCTCACCCATTCCAATGATACCACCCGAACAAACAGTGATTCCTGCTTTGCGTGCATTTTCAATTGTATTCAAGCGATCATCATATTCACGGGTAGAAATGACATCCCCATAAAATTCTTTTGATGAATCTAAATTGTGATTGTAGGCAAACAAACCAGCATTTTTTAATCTTTTCGCTTGATCTTCATTCATCATTCCAAGCGTGCAACAAACCTCCATATCCATGTTATTCACGGCTTGCACCATTTCAATCACATTATCGAAGTCCTTATTGTCCCTCACCTCTCTCCAAGCTGCGCCCATACACAAGCGGGAAGATCCATTTGCTTTAGCATTTTGTGCTTGTTCAATAACAGATTCAACCGTCATTAATTTATGGGCCTCAACATCTGTATGGTATCTTGCAGCTTGTGGACAATAACCACAATCTTCTGGACAACCACCAGTTTTGATACTTAGCAAAGAAGACATTTGTACTTCGCGAGGATTGTGAAACTGTCTGTGAATTGTCGCTGCTTCAAACACTAATTCTAGTAAAGGCTTATTGTATAATTCAAGTAAGCTTTCTTTCGTATTATATGTTGGATTTACTTTCATACCTGTGAATTTGAATGCAAATATAACAATATGAAACTAGGTAAAAAAGTAGAGAATGTATTTTAAGCGTTCTTTGAAAGTAAGCAAACAGCATACGCTTTAACAGCTTTTCGTTCACCAAATGAGTCAACTTTTTCGTGAGTTGTCGCTTTAATAGATATTACATCCTCATCCACATTAAGAATTGCTGCAATAATTGATTGCATTTCAGGAATATGTGGATTTAATTTAGGTTTTTCAAGAATGACTGTACTATCAATATTTACAACCGAATAACCCTTTGAAAAAATTAAATCATAAACATTTTTCAAAAGAATTTTAGAATCAATTCCTTTGTATTGTGGATCTTGATCGGAAAAGTGAAAACCAATGTCTCTAAGATTTAAAGCTCCAAGAAGAGCATCACAAATTGCGTGAATTAGCACATCTGCATCTGAATGTCCAACTGCACCTAAATCCGATTCAATTTTCTTTCCACCAATAAATAATTCGTGCGTATCCGCTAATTGATGAACATCAACTCCAAATCCAATCCGCATTTCTTAATTATAGATTGTTAGAATCAGATGATTTCGGTGCACTGTTTCCTGAACCATCACCATCTAAATTCAATCTTAAGGTAAAGCGTAGAGTATTTGCCAGTGGACTTTGTCTGCCACTTACTGATGCTAAATAAGAGATATCAATTCCAAACATATTGTATTTAAAACCAACACCAAAATTCAAATATTGACGATTACCTTTTGTTCTATGCTCATAGAAAAAACCAGTTCTTACCGCTAAAACATTATTATACCAATACTCAAGACCAGTTGCCAAATTGATTTCTGCTAACTCTTCTTTCAATTTTGTTCCTTTCACAACTTCGTAGCTACCATCTGCATTTTGGATGTAATCACCATTTTCGTCTTTTGCGATAACACCTGGAGCATCATAAAAAGATTGTAACATCCCTGAAATTACACCCACATCATTATTCTTTCCAGATAGCATAACAAATTCTCCACCAATGAATTCATAGTTTGGTGGTGTTGGGACTAATAGTTTTTGCACATCAATAGCGAACAATAAACTATTGTATTTATCCAATTCCGCTTTGAATGAATTTCCGATTTTTAAATTCATCGGAAGAAAATCTCTTGATTGTAATTCTGAATAAGCAATTTTATTACCTATGTTGTTAATCGTAGTTGCAAAGGTATACGCACCACGTAATCCTCCAATTTTTGCATCATCATTAAAATATGAGAAAGAAATATCGGCTGCACCAGCTACACCTGGCTTTGTATTTACACCAGCAACTGTCAATCCACCTGTTAAGTTTGAATAAGCAAATTTCCCATTTAAACCTAAACTCAATCGTTCGCTTAACTTAAATGCATATCCTCCAGTTAACTCAAATTCACTAGGCTTGTCATCACGAATTACATTACCACTTGCATCAGTAAAAGTAATTTCACCAAGACTGAAATATCTTAACGCACCAGCAACGGCATGCTTATTATTGATTTTGTAATAACCAGACAAATAAGATAAATGTATATCATTTGTCAATTGTCTCAACCAAGGTGTGTATGAAAGACTTAATTCGGATTTTTGCTTCGCAAAACTCAGAATAGAGGTATTCCAATAAATGGAATTTCCATCCGCACTTAAAGCTGTTCCTGCATCACCCATTCCACCAGCTCTGGAATCAGGTGTAATCGCCATAAATGGAACAGCCGTAGTAATTGTATTTAATTGTAAATCGTTATCTGACACTCCACTACCTGTTGTTGGTTGTGCCCAAACAACAAGGGTTAAGAATGAAAATGAAAATCCAAAAATGCCTTTTTTCGTCATGTTTTTAATTAAATCTAAATTCTGTGTAGAAAGCAAATATACGCTAAACGAACACTATTATTGTATTCTTAGCGCAATAATACCAATTTTTCTAATTTTTCTGCTGTTTGTCCGTCAGTAGTTTTAACTTTTAATCGATAAACATAAACTCCTTTAGCCAATTGATCGCCGAAATCATCCTTTCCATCCCAAGGAATTCCAGCAGTTCTAAATCCTTGCGTTGTGACAGATTGATTAATTGTTTTAACTAATCTTCCTGCAACTGTAAATATTTGAATCTGTGTTTCTAATTCGTTACATACTTGATTGTGCTCAAAAAAGAATTCCGTTCGAGTTGTAAATGGATTTGGATAATTTAAGACATGATCCAAAGTAACATCTTGTTTCTCTTGAACTATAAAATCAATTGTTTCTTCTGAAGAGTTGTTGTTTACATCCCAAACTTTCAATGTTAACGTATGTTTACCTGGTGCTAAGGTTGGCATCGTATAACTTACCTTGCCTGACTGATATGAATCCAAATCAGCCGTGTAATAATCATTCAAGACTATTGGTTCGGAAGTTTTCTCATCAACAATTGCCATTAAATCATGACCAATACCATTGCCAACTGTATTAATCCCATTCTCATCAAACAAATTAGCCATTAAAATTGGTGTTTCATCTGTGATTCCGCCACTTACAAATGCTTGATCATTCAGGTATAAATCAATCTCAGGACCTATGGCATCAGTAATTCCATTTGGATCTATTCCACCTATATAGAAACTTGTATCGGAACCAGAAGCATCTATATCTCCATTATCCGCATAGTAACTGATTTTGCCAAAATCAAACGAAAGATTTATGTCTTTAGGAACAACAAACGAAAATTCAAATGCACCATTAGAAACAGTTGCCTTTCCTTTATACACAACATTTCGTTGAATTTCAAACGGTATTACAGGTGAATTTGGATCTTGACCAAGAGTATTTTGCGTCTTGTGTTTATCAAATATTGAAGGAGCCAAAACCCCATTAAAAGTTGAAAGAGTGTTGCCGTTAAAATCTTCAAGATGTCCTTTAATAGTGACTTTACTCAATGCCTTTAACGTGTCCATTTCCATTTGTGGATCTAACCCATTAATGCTATCGGTAACTATTCTCATTCTCGGTAGTGCAATTTTAAGTGCAGGATCACCAATCAGTGTGAAGCTTCTTTTGTTATCAGATGAACCAGAAGCATTTTTCGTCAGTCGAATAATTTCACCAAACGAAAGGGGAGAATTATTTGCATCTCTTGAAAAGACAGTTTCATAAAAGCGTTTGCCTGTGATGGTGTTTACACCAAAAAAAACAGATCGTGTGGTGGTCATTAAAGCAATTGATCCTCCTACCGGATTTAGTGACACCCATTCACCCGCCGAAACACGCGTTGGATCATCGTATTTGGTGAATTCACATGTCGATGAAACAAAAATATTCATTCGGTCAATATTTGTCCATGTTTGTATTTGAGGAATCGTCACAACTCGTTCTTCAGCTAAACCTACTTCACCTCCATGACCAACATAATTTACTACCAAAGCGCCACGGTTAACTCGGTTTGTTATAGCATCGAAAACATCTGGATATCTTTGTCCACCCGCTGATGTAACTTGTGTATAAGCATCTGTGTATAACTTATCACAATTCATATATGGATAATTAGCACTAACATATTTATATTGAGGTTCACAATCTTGATTAATGAAATAACCACCTTCTTCATCATCTGCAATTTGAACATAATTTAATCGCCAATCTCCAAAAGTTGAAACACTTGAAGCCACATCTCCACAACTGGTATTGGTTGAATTCGCAAACAAAGTTGATCCATTTTTCATATAATGCTCAATTTTATCAACTTGTTGTCTACCCGTAGTCGCATCTGATACCAAAAGTCTTCCTACTCCAATATCAACTAAATCAGTTGCTGCAATTGCATCAGAATCACTCATTAATCCAAAATAATCATCTGTAACCAAAGCACTAATATGATTTTCAGATTCTACCATTTGATAGGTTGGTACGAAATAATTATTATTTGGAACCCTGTTTTTTGGATCATATGTGCCGTCACCAAAAAGCAATAGATGTTCAATTCGATTCGTTGGATTCAAAGCACCTCTATCAAAGAACATTTTAGCGAACATTCTTATGGCTGTGGCATCCACCATGCCTGAACTAAACTCATTATAAATTTCTTCAGTTGTGGCAACATTAACAGTCAACCCTTCTGATCGATGCAATTCAGCCAATCTATTCGCTTGACTTAAAAACGATTTGTGAGTTACTATGACTAATTCAGCTTGCGGCAATTCATGTAGATTTTGGTAGCCTTGAACACCAATTCTTTCTGGGATGTAAAAATTTAAATTATTTGAAGCAACAAATTGACGAATTGTATCAGTTGGAAGTCTGAATTCAAATACACTGCCATTGAATGCTCCTAAAACTCTTTTTGGAGAATGACGATCAGTTAAATCCCAAACAAATCCATTGGAAGGTAACGCAGAAAGTTTAAATTCAGCAATATTGCCTGCACCAACTGAATTTAAATCCGAAAAATTAAATTGTCCATTGTAAAACACAAGTGATCGTCTGGCATTTAAAACAATCCGATCTAAATATGTTAATACATTTGGAGTATTACGCGTAATTGACACTTTAAAAGCAAGATTACTACTTGGACTGGAATGATTTAAGGATTTTTCACTTCTTGCCCAATCAGCAGATACAGAAGGTAAAACAGAAGCATCAATTTGAATTCCATTAACACTATAAACCTGCTGTGTACCAGCACTCGATCGTGCATTCGTTCCAATAGAAACTTTAAAATTGGCAGGAGAAGTACTTAAAATATTAGGTACAACAAATGGAAACGCTCTTTCTAATTCAGTGTCAAATAATTCACCATACCATCTTTGACCACCTTTAACCAAAGAAACCTGATCAACTTCATGCACATCTGAATAGCTGTAGGAAGTAACAGTGTCTGTTTCGGGTGTTACAACCGAGGACAAATTGCTAATACGCAATGGTGTGTCAGATGAATTTACATTAATAAAATAGACTGAAACGTCAGAGTATACATTTCTTTCTTGGTTATAAAATGCAGTTCCATTTGCAAACCATCGATGAGGTCCCCAACCATAAAATAGAATATAATCACTATCATCAAAAGTGCCATCGCTATCACCTTCAATGTAAATTGCATTTTTAGCTAAATCGTCTGTTCTATAAATAGAGTTTAATTCTGGGAGTTTGCCATCTCCATTTCCATAAATATTAATATGACTTGGATTTAATCCTGACGTAGAAATTCCACATGCCTCTAAAAAAGCTTTATCAATTTTATGAATTCCATCTTGTTTTACAGAAATTTTATACCAAGTTCCCGAACCTTCTTTTAAAACAGAACTTGTGGCAAAATCTTTATTCACTTGAATTGACGAAGGTGTAGTTTTCAATTCAAAAGACAAATTACTAATTCTTCTGACAATACCATTTTCTTTTATAAACGGCAAAATATAAAAAACAGCATAATTTTCTATTCCTGCTTGAGTTACTTTAAATTCTCCTGTTAAACTTTCTTCAACTTGAATTCCCATTTTTGATAGGTAAGCAATCTCCTCACTTAAAGCTGGCGAACTTACAATTGATTTTAAACTCAAAGTTGAATTTGACGTTTTCAATTTTTCAGTGTGATAAAAAATAGGCTTTCCACTATCCAAAGTTTGATCCTTAATATTCGGGACTGTCAAACTTACGCCTTCATAAACAATGGTTTGTGGCTGCATCCATGGAATTGACAATTCAATTGAATTCACTTGACTATTCGAGATAAAACTCAGAAAAGAAAATGCAAGAATTAAAATATTTAAAGGAATTTTTATCCAGAACATATGTTTTTTTAATCTAAATTAGTAATTCAATAAACGAATTGAAAGTTAAAAACGCAACAAAGCTTTGAATATTTTGTTCATTTTACAATATTTGTAACCTTAAATTAAAATTTGCGTTATCTTTGGTCAGATTATCGCTGTTGAATAACCAATATAAATGAAAGGACTTAAACGACTACTCACCGCCATTACGGTATTTACTTCCATAGCGAGCGCTAACGCTCAGGACCCAACGTTTACGCAGTTTTATGCGAATCCGTTGTACTTGAATCCAGCTTTTGCAGGTTCGCATGGTTGTCCGCGTTTTGCATTAAACTACCGAAACGAATGGCCAAACTTATCTGGGAACTACGTAACGTACAGTGCGTCCTATGATCAATATTTTAAAAATATTTCTGGTGGATTTGGTGTTTTAGCTACACACGATCAACAAGGACAAGGAACAATCAATACTTCAATGTTAGGATTGGTTTACTCTTATCACCTTACTTTAGGAAGAAAATGGAAGATGATGTTTGGAGCCCGCGCTGCTTGGTATCAAAAATTCTTAGATTGGGATAAATTGACTTTTGGCGATATGATCGATCCACGAAGAGGATTCATCTATGCAACAGGTGACGTTCCAAGAGGTGGCTCAAGAGGTTTCTTTGATGCGTCTGCTGGAACCGTAATTTTTAACAAGCATTTCTTTGCTGGATTTGCTGCTCACCATTTAAATACACCAAATGAATCCATGATTATCGGTAATTCACCACTTCCAATGCGTTTTACGGGACACATGGGCGCTGAAATTCAATTGGGAAGACAATCAAAATATACAAACGGTACGTCAATTATGCCAAACGTAATTTACCAATACCAAAATGGTTTCCAGGAATTAAGTGTTGGAACGTATGTGAAATATGGAGCATTTAACGTTGGTTTCTGGTATAGAAACAAAGATGCGTTCATTATGACAATCGGAGTTAACACGGGGAAATTCAAATTGGGATATAGCTACGATGTTACTGTATCAAAATTAAATAACGGTGTTTCAGGCGGTTCTCATGAAATTTCATTGGGACTGAACTTGAGCTGTAAGTCAAAACCTATTTCGTTTAAAACGATTTCTTGCCCTTCTTTTTAGGCGTTAGCATTTTTAGACATAGGCGTGAGAATTTAGATATAGGCTTTAGGAACATAGATCACTCACTTCGTTGCGCGGATCACTCGGTTAAAATTCGATGCTCCATGTTCTATTCTCCATACGGCATTTTGCTTTTCATCACAAGAAGCTAAATCTTCCTTTTTGGTTAATGTAAGTTACGTTCACCCAGTAAAAAGTTGAATTACATTTCTATGTCAGTAGATATATAATTTCGTCCCTAGCGTTTGTCCGTTTGCAATTAAGTTTAACCAGTACATTCCTGGCAATAAATCAGTGTTTTGTATTGTCAATTCATAATTATTGAACGTTAAATCCAACACTCTATCAATCTTAATTGTGCCGTCAGGAGCGACGATGTTCATTTGGTATGTACCAGGTTGCATATCTGAAAGATACAATTTAAAGACTCCGTCACTTGGATTTGGATAAATTTTAAGATTCATTATTCTTTCATTGCATTCGATTCCCTTTGTGTAAAAAAGCTTAAAGTTTCCATTAAAATCGATTTGTTTTAAACGGTATAATTTAGTTCCGAAATCTTCTTCATAATCAACAAATGAATAATTTAATATATCCGTGCTGACTCCTGCTGCGTCAATTTCTTTGATAGTAGTCCATTCTCCATCACCATTATTTTTGTCCAGAACAAAATAGTCACTGTTAAACTCTGATGTTGTAGTCCATTTAATTTCTGTTCCTTTATCTAAACAAGAAACTTCGAATAAGGATAGTTCCACGGGCAAGGGAGGATTGTCTAAAATAGTAATGTTTGATTTGCTATTAGTAATTGAAACATTGATTGGATTTGTTAAATCCATGGTTAATAATTCCGAAGGTTCTGCTAACATATCGGATAAAACAAAAAGGGTAATAGATGAAGTTGTTTGATTTGGTGCAAAGATTAACTGCCCAGTAACAAAGGTGTAATCTAGGCCAGCTAGAGCAACTCCGTCCATAGTAGTGTACCTGACTTTAATTTCATTCGATGATGGTGCACTCAATGTCATCGTTAGTGTTAATGAACCTTCACTTTCATTTATTGAATAATCAGGTAATGATAAGGTTGGAAAAGCCGCTAAATAAGAATTTAAAACATCTAATAATCCCGATGTCGCTGCATTTCCTGAAACATTACCAGAAGAAATAACAAGGGTTTGACCATTAAAAATAAGACCTATATACTTGTTTGAATTCACAGTGTAATTCCCACTTGATGTAGATAAAACGGCTGATCCAGAAGGAGAAAAGACTAAACATTTAGTATTTCCACTGGGTGCGCGCCATTTTATAAAACCAGGAATTTCATGCTCAATTCCTGCATTGTCGGTTATTAGAATTGATCCGATTATGTCGTTTCCTTGTGACATAAATACTGTCGAATTCGAGTTTTGTGTGAAGTAAATGCCAGAACATCCGAAACTGCTCAAAAATACAGTATTGCTTGAGGCATTGTTTCCATTTACATCACCAACAAATCCAGAGGTAAAAGGAACTGCTAATGTATTTTGACTCATGCCATTGGCATGAACTAATATAATTAAACAAGCTAAAATATAAAAAGCTGATTTTTCTGTAGTTACTTTGATGTTCAGACGCATGATTAATAGATTCATGCAGCTAATTTCACACAAGTACAATTCGTGAAAGGCAACATCAGAATTTGATACGGTAAAATTAAGTAGTTTTACGTAGTTGAATAAAAGAACTTTACGTAACAAAGTTGCACAAAGAGTTTTTTTCTTCTGTTTTTTTGTCCTTCAATCTGTGCAATGGTATTCTAATTATTGATGATAAAAAAGCTCTATTTAAGGGTCTAATTTCTTAAATGAAATAATCTCTGCTGTCTGAGCGACTCGCACTGAGCTGGATTCCCCTGAGCTTGTCGAAGGGTCTAAGTAAGCGGTCTCAACTAATCCACCGTATACACCTTCTTCCCCTTGATAAACGTATGCAAGGCGAAATTCGGTTGGTAGTTTCCTTCGGCGCGGATAGGTCGTTCAAAAATGGCGAAAGTGGCATCTTTTCCTTTTTCGATGGTTCCCAATTCGTTTTCTTGGAAAGAAGCAAATGCTGCCCAAATGGTCATTCCTCTTAAACATTCCTCTATGGTGATTTTTTCTTTCGGATAGAATCCTGCAGTTGGCATGTTCTCACTATTTTGTCGGTTCACTGCTGCGTGAATGGTCAAAAAAGGATCGGTTAGTTCGATAGGGAAATCGGTACCGATGGCAATCATTCCATTTTGTGTTAACAGTGTTTTGTAAGCGTAAGCCCCCATCATGCGGGTTCTGCCAATGCGCGCTTCTGCCCAACGTTGATCGCTAACGGCATGCGTAGGTTGAACAGACGGAAATACACCGTATTTACTGAATAACTCAAAATCTTTCGGGTCAACAACTTGTGCGTGCTCAATTCTCCAACGGTGATCTGGGTTAACCTTAAATATACGTTGGTACAAATTCAATAAAATCTTATTCGTTGAATCGCCAATGGCGTGCGTGTTCATTTGGTAACCTGTCAATTCACATATCGTTGCGATGCGGTTCATTTCCTTTTCGCTGGTTGTCAATACCCCAAAATGATTGTGTTGATCGTTGTAAGGTGCTTTCAACAAGGCGCCACGTGAGCCCAATGCTCCGTCGCCCATGACTTTGAAACTGCGGATAGAAAGATTTTTATACTGGTAAATGCCGTTCTTCTTCGCAAAGGCAATGTTATCTTCCGAAGGCATCAACATCGCATACAGGTTCAAACTAAAATCATGTTTATCGATCAACTCTTTGAATAAATCAATGTCTTTGCGCTCAATTCCTGCTTCATGAACGCCTGTAATTCCATACTGCAACAATTCCGCTTGAATTTCGCCAATTGCTTCGATGCGCTCCTTCTTTGGAAACTCCGGCAACAATTTATAAATCGGATTCATGGCATTATCGACCAACAATCCAGTGCATTTTTCACCTTCAACGTGAATGATTCCACCGTCAATTTTAGTGGTAGGAGTGATGTTCGCCATTTTCAACAAGGCATCGTTTGCCAATAAGGCATGACCGTCAATGCGAATCAAGCAAACAGGAATAGTTGGAAATAATTTGTTTAGTTTTTCATTTGTTGGAAATTCGCTTGATGGCCACAGTGACTGGTCCCAACCACGACCGATAACGAATTTACGTTGCTTGCGCGATTGGTATTTCTCCACGCGAACAATCACTTCATCAAAGGATTTCGATCCCACTAAATCAGCACTTAACAATTGATTGGCGTAGGATAAAATATGTCCATGCGCATCCGTTAATCCTGGATAAACTTCTTTTCCTCCCGCATCGATCGTTTCTTCTGAACTGTATTTGTTCAAAATTTGTCTTTCTGGACCCGTCTCAATGATCTTTCCATCGCGAATAGCCATCGCTTCATCAACTTTTCCTTTTTGATCCATTGTGTGGATGACTGCGTTGTGAATGACAAGGTCGCAGCTTTTTCCTTTGTAACAAGAGTTAAGAACAAGGAGCAAAGAGCAAAGAACAAGGATGGGACGCATTGATGGAACATGGAATTTGGAGCATGGAGCATGGAACATGGAGCAAAGCGATGCACTGCGGTTACTGAGCGGAGTCGAAGTAAGCGAAGTCGAAGTGAACATGGAGCATAGAGCATGGATGGGACGCATAGTTGTTTTTTTTTCAAAAATAGGCAATGCTTCTTAATTTTCGTTGAATAATGTCAGTTCGTGGCTTGCTGTTGAAATCGCAATTGGGGCAAAATGAATCCCAAATGTTTCGTATCTTTGCCGTCAAATTAATTTGACAAATGGAAACCCCAAAAACGTATGAGCCGCTAAAGGCAGAGGAGAAATGGTACAAACACTGGATGGAAAAAGGATATTTTCATTCTGAACCAGATGATCGTGAGGCATATACGGTCGTCATTCCACCTCCCAACGTAACGGGTGTCTTGCACATGGGACACATGCTGAACAATACGATTCAAGACGTATTGGTTCGTCGTGCGCGTATGCTTGGAAAAAATGCGTGCTGGGTTCCAGGAACGGATCATGCATCCATTGCTACGGAAGCGAAAGTGGTGCAAAAACTACGTCAAGAAGGAATTAAAAAATCAGATTTAACACGTGATGAGTTCCTAAAACATGCCTTCGAATGGAAGGATAAGCATGGCGGAATCATCTTGGAGCAATTGAAGAAATTAGGTGCTTCGTGTGACTGGGAACGCACGAGTTTTACGATGGATCCAGGTTATTCGGAATCTGTTTTAGACGTTTTCATTGACCTATACAAGAAAGGAAAAATTTACCGAGGAGTAAGAATGGTGAACTGGGATCCAGAAGCCTTGACTGCTCTTTCGGATGAAGAAGTATTGCACAAAGAAGTCAACTCAAAATTGTTCTATGTGCGCTATAAAATTGCAGGAAGCGATGACCAATGGTTGACGATTGCTACAACACGTCCAGAAACGATTTTGGGCGATTCAGCGATTTGTATCAATCCAAACGATGAGCGTTTCAAGCACTTGCACGGAAAACAAGCGATTGTTCCGATTGCAAACCGCACGATTCCAATCATTCAGGATGAATACGTGGACATGGAATTCGGTACAGGATGTTTGAAAGTGACACCTGCGCACGATACAAATGACTACGATTTAGGGAAGAAACACAATTTAGAGACAATTGATATTTTCAATGACAACGGTACTTTGAACGACCACGGAATGCACTATGTAGGCATGGATCGTTTCGAAGTGCGTAAAGCAATTGAGAAAGAATTGTACGACAAAGGCTATTTGGTAAAAACGGAAGATCACATCAATAAGATTGGTTATTCGGAGCGTACGAATGCGGTAATCGAACCAAAATTGTCGCTGCAGTGGTTTGTTGACATGAAACAATTGTCGGCACCAGCCTTGGAAAACGTAATGAATGGAAACATCAATTTCCATCCTGAAAAATTCAAGAATACCTACAAGCATTGGATGGAAAACATCAAGGATTGGTGTATTTCACGTCAGTTGTGGTGGGGACACCAGATTCCAGCGTGGTACTTCGGTTCAGGTTCGGAAGAATACGTTGTTGCCAAAACGATTGACGAAGCGGTGACCTTGGCTTCGGCTAAAACAGGTCGCACTGTGACAGCTGCTGAATTGAAGCAAGACGAAGATGTATTGGATACCTGGTTCTCAAGTTGGTTGTGGCCAATATCTGTTTTTGACGGATTGACGAAGCCAGGAAATGCGGACATCAAGTATTATTATCCAACGAATGACTTAGTGACGGCTCCAGAGATTATGTTCTTTTGGGTAGCGCGCATGATCATTGCGGGTTACGAATATATGGGCGATTTACCGTTCAAGAACGTGTATTACACGGGAATTGTACGCGATAAATTGGGACGCAAAATGTCGAAGTCCTTGGGGAATTCACCCGATCCAATTGAATTGATTGAAAAATTTGGAGCAGACGGTGTACGTGTTGGAATTTTGATTTCATCACCTGCAGGAAACGATTTGCCGTTTGATAGTTCACAATGTGAGCAGGGAAGAAATTTCACCAATAAAATCTGGAATGCTTACCGTTTGGTGAGTGCTTGGGAAGTGCGTGAAATGGAGCAACCGAAATCATCTGCGAAAGCGATTGAGTGGTTTGAGGCGAAGTTCAACCAAGAATTGGCAGAGATCAATGCCTTGTTTGACAAATTCCGTATTTCGGAAGCCTTGATGGCGATTTACAAGTTGGTGTGGGATGATTTCTGTTCATGGTACTTAGAAATGGTGAAACCGGGTTACGAGCAACCAATTGATTCAAAAACATTGGAAGCAACGAAAGACTTTTTCGAGAAGATCTTGAAAGTAATGCAGCCTTTTACGCCATTTGTTTCCGAAGAATTGTGGCACTTGATCCGCGAGCGCAAGGCAGGCGACGACATCATGATTTCCGCTTGGCCAGCAGTTCAAACAGTTGATGCGAACGTGTTGAAATCGTTTTCGAAGGCAGAAGAAGTCATTACGAATATCCGTAACGTGCGCAAGCAGCACAACATTGCCAACAAGGTGAAAATTGAGTTGTTCATTAAGAAGAACACTGAGGTGGATGCTTCGTTTGATTCTGTTATCTTGAAGATGGGGAACTTATCCTTGTTAGAATATTCGAACGACAAGGTGAGCAATGCTAATTCTTTCTTTGTAGATGGAAACGAGTATTACATTCCGTTTGGCGAAACGATTGACGTGGAGGCAGAGAAGAAGAAGATCACTGACGAGTTAGAATACACGAAAGGTTTCTTACAAAGCGTTCAGCGCAAGTTGCAAAACGAAAAATTCATGGCAGGTGCCCCAGATCAGGTGGTAGCTATGGAGCGCAAGAAAGAGGCAGATGCCATGAGCACCATCGCCGTGCTAGAAGAAAAATTGACTTCCTTGAATTAAGAAGTTTACACGATATAGTTTTGAAATCCCTTCGGCAACGGAGGGATTTTTTTTGATGCTACATCTAAGAGGGAATCGTTAGTGTCAATAATCGGATACTAATAGGGGATGAGGTTGAGACAAGAAGCTGTTTGATAAGCTTGGTTTTATTGCGTATTATTGGGGGTAGATATAAATTCAACACAATGAAAACTAGATGTACAGGAAATTAATCCTCCTACTAATAGCCGTTTTTGCTTTGACGATAACATCGTGCAAAATACAGGAGCAAATTCGCACATATAACCAAATTATCAGTCCAGCAGCTAACGGAGATGTTTCGCTTACCTTGTTGCGAATGGATAGTTTGAATAAATTCTCTAATCCACTGGTAAATCGCAAGTTTCAAAAGACAAAGAAAAAATATAGGGCGCGATTTTCAAGTGATACCGAAAAATCAAAAGCACCGAGTAACAATTCAGTGATCAATGACATATGTGCTTTCTATCATGATTATTGGAAAATCAAATTGTTAAACACCCCAGCTAATTGTGATTCACTACTTTATACTAAGCTCTCTCATTATCTCGTAAATGAAAAACTCACCAAATTAAGTTTTGACGAACTTTCAAAGACAATCAAGGACGATTCGGAGCTTACCAAAGTGATCGAAAGTGAATGGTTTTACTGCAAGTTTATGCTGATTAATGGAATTCAAGATTTATTGATCTGGGATAAACAATGTCAGGCAGAATATTCAGTTGATTTACCAGAAACGAACATAAACGTGAATGTAATTTTCATTGAGAATTATGTATTAAATGGAGCTTCAGATTATGCTACCTTCGGTCATTCCCAAATCGGAGGATGGGCGAGCAAAGCGAATTCAAGTCTTTTTTGCAACAAAGGGACCTATAAATTGAAATCTGAGAAGTTTCAATACTCGTATTTAAAGCACGAATCCATTCATTTTGTTGACCTTAAAAATTATCCCAATATAGAATCCGCAGATTTAGAATATAGGGCTAAACTTATTGAACTTATTTACTGCACGGAAAAGACAATCTACAAAAGAATTGATGAGTTTATCATAGGTGCATCAACTGAAAGTCGAGAAAACGCCCATTCTTTTGCAAACTATCATTTGATCTGTCAGCTTTCTAAAAAGCTATTCAATAACGAATTTGAAGCAGATATTACGAAATGGAAGTCTTTCACTCCAGCAGAGATTAACAAAGCAAGTCTAGCGCTTTTTCAGCGTGGTTCGGAGCTGTTAGAAGCAAATCCAAACCAAAATAGAATTATAGAAAATATGTATAACAACAAGTAAAAGTTGCGACCGTTATCTATCCTAATTAAGAGCATATGAATCGCTATTTCCTTTTGACAATGCTGTTAACACTAGCCCATACTGCTTCAGCTGATCAACTTGATGGACTCGAGAACCTGGATGTTCTATTGATAGTGGGATTAATAGGTGCAATCAGTATCATAGTGTTGGTATTCTCATTACTTAGAACAATTATTAATCGGTTGGCTAAAGAAAAATTTAAAGTAAGCATTGGAATAAATCTCTCCTGCGCTACTTTGATTATCTGTTCAATCATTGCAATGGCAGCGCTTGGCTCACGAATTGACCCAGGATTTCTTCTTACCTGCATCGGGATAATTGTCGTATCTAGTTTGCTTATAGTGCTGAACTATAAAGTTGGCTCTAAGCGTGAAAACAATGTCGAAAATGAATAGATTTATAATTGCAACGAAAAGCCACGGGCTGAACAACCATTGTCCAGAAGCCTGCGTCTGCTAGATGAGAAAACACCGCCGTCCATAAACTATGCAAGCTATATACATCCTACTATTTTTAATGCTTCCTTTTAGCTATTCATTTTGTCAAACTATGACGATAATGGGTGGTATTGACACAACACGAAATGTTGAATGGATGGAGATGCCGTATGGCGATCACATGATTATAAAAACTGAAACCGTATTGGATAGAAGTGATTTACTGTTAGTCTTATTTTGCGACACTTCGTTATTTACAATTGTCGTATCTGACACCTTGATTCTTCCGCATTGCATGGAAGAATTGAGGTCAAACAATAAAAACAAGGTTGACTCTAGTGGGATTTTATATGTCAATTGTGTACGAGACTATTTCATTGAAAACCGAGAGAAATACAAGATTGATACTGTTTGGATAGCTAATGATTGGGTTATAGATCCAATTAAGCTTTTTGGGATTTCAGAAAATGAAGCAACGTTTTTTTTGTCGCAATTGGAATTGTACGATGCTGATACTAACTATCATATCAAAACTGAATTTTATTCTATAGAAGAACTGAAAGGTGCTTGCATTTCAGAATTTTTCAGGTATAAATCGGTTGAAGAATGGGAAAACGGGGAGAAACATGGGACATGGAAATACTGGAATTCAATCGGTACCCTAACGAAAAAAATTGAATATGAGCGTGGCAAGAAAATTAAAGAAACAACATATTAGGTTTGTAACATCAACGAAAAGCCGCGGGCTGAACAACTAAATGCGAGAAGACCGCGTTTGCTCGTTGAGAACCGTTATGCGAAATGCTATGACGTCACACCAGTCACAAACTGACAACTTAAAAACGGTAAGACAATGAAGAAAACACTTTTGATTTTAACTGTTACGATCTTGTCAGCAGCTTTAGGTACCGCAGCCTGTAACTTTGGGACTAAATACCCACAAGCCCAAGAAAAAACTCAATCGGCTGACACAGTGCAGACCATGCACGTTCATCCAATTATCGAAACTATTTTTTTCAAGCTTCCACTCGGAAAATCCCGTTTAGACTTGCGCGAAGTAATTATACATGATAAGCGGTTTATTTTAACAGACACTACTTTCAATGACTTCTCACCCCCAACTTTTTACAAAGGTATTACAGTCGACAAAGGTCTTATTAAATCCAAACCCGACTCAATTCAAGTCATGTTGATTTATGGTAACGCTTCACTAACAACTGAAAAAGGCGGACAAGAAGACACTACGAAGCATCCTATGATTTTAGAAAGTCGCTATTTCTTTTCCAACAAAGAAAGTGCTGAGAAGGAATATGGAAGAATACTAGATATGGTTGAACCTATTTTCACTGACGCAAGTTCAATAATGGATGACAAATGGGAAGCGCAATTCTCAAAAGACACAGAAAAATGTATTGGAAAAATCTTCGATCATTTTGATCCATACTATAGGTTAGGGATATCCTATATATCCGTTATACCCAGAGATGGCTCTAAACCAGTTTTTGTGCTCAATCTATCATTTAGTAAAGAGGATAAATAAGATACGAACTTCGTCAAGCCTGAAACCGATAAAACCGACTAAAAACAACTCGCTCTTGGACGTGTTACCAATTTTTGGTACATTTACTCATGTAAATTTTGATTATGGGTAAAAACACATCGATATCATTAGGAGATCATTTTGAAAATTTCATTAATAGTGAAATTAAATCAGGCCGATATGGCTCAGTAAGTGAGGTAATACGAACGGCATTGCGCCTACTCGAAAGTGAGGAACGTAAGTTAAATGACTTGCGTAATGCGCTGATCGCTGGTGAACAAAGTGGTTGGGCAGAAGATTTCGACCCAAATGAACACTTGAAAATGCTTCATAAGAAACACATAAAGAAGTAGCCCCATCGATAAATGAACAAACTTGCGCTAAATGTCAGTTCTGAAGCACTTTCGGATCTGGAGAAAATATGGATCTACACATGCGAAAAGTGGTCTAAAGAGCAGGCGGACAGGTATTACTCACTTTTAATAGAAGAAATCCAGTTCCTACAGTCAAATTATAATACTGGAAAATCTGCGGAGTATATTCGCCCTGGTTATAGGGTTTCATTTGTTAAATCACATATTTTATTCTACAAGATAGTTGATGACCAAAAATTGGAAATAATCAGGATATTACATCAAAGTGTGAATATTGACAAATGGTTAAAATAGATTGCCTATGCAATCAACTAAATGACCGTTTCTTATCGTTGATAAGCGTTGGCGCTTATGGTAAAGAAGACAGTGCAAAAATATGATAATGACAAAAATAGAAATAGCGAAAGCATTCTCAATTGGAGAATTTAAAAAAACTTACGAGTTCATTTCAGACCACGCTGAATGGACTGTAATTGAAGAGGGCAAATTTATAGGTAAACAATCAATACTTGATTATTGTGAGCAAATTGGCAGCTACTTTAATTCAGTAGATACTGACTTTAAAACGCTAAATGTTGTTGCTGATGGGTGTAAAGTAGTTATTAACGGGACAGCAGAATTTATGAGAGAGAATAAAAGAATTTCATTTGTTTCAGCTTGCGACATCTATGAGTTTAATGAAAAAAATGAAATAGTTAACATTACGTCTTATTGCATTCAATCAAAATAAAAATGAAGGTAAATGATTACATTGAATCTATTTATAAACCACACCTTTCTCATATAAAAAACGATTTATGAGCGAACAAATCGAACAAAAACCGACTTCTTCAACCTTGGTAGTGTTGTGTATTTTGACGCTTTTTGGAAGTCTATTCATTCTTCTGAAAGGACTTATCAGTTATTTTATCTTGGAAGACTCGAATGCAACACGAAGTGAAGAGGGTGTTTTGTTTATCAACCTAGTTTATTTGATCGAATTTTTGTCATGTATTGGTGCAATCGCTGGCGCAATTATAATGCTCATTGGAAAAAAAATAGGTTTGGTGATTTATGTCATTTCCTCTATTTTGTACATCCTGTTAACAGCTGCATTTTCCGTTTTTTGTTTCTTTTCGCTCATTGGAATCCCTGTAGGCCTTCTCCAATTTCTCTATCTTCTACCATCCATTCTGTTCTTAATTTTATACATCAACCAAGCTGAATATCTTCGATGACGACAATTTTCGATGTCAATAAACTACTTTTATCAAGAAAGTACTAATCATAATCAATTTACGTATGAACTTGAACGGTCTCAATGACTTAGATTTTTATTTTGGCGCAATCGCTTTTGCGATTATGTTTGTTACTGCGGTATTCATTCTTTTAGGACTAAAGTTTAGAAGTACAGGCTACAAAATCTTTGTGCTGCTGATAACATTGAGTACTTCGGTGCTTGCGTATTTCTCGTTTCGCCATGAAGTGAATTTCCCTGTAATTGGTTCTTTGTTTTTAATTGAAACAGGTATGGGTATTTGGATTATTTTCGCTCGGAAATAGTGGTTTCCTTTTAGCCAAGTTGTTGAGTTATCAGAAAAAAGCAATCTATGAAATGGAATTTATTATTAATTATTTTCTTATGTCTAAGTTTAACTTCTTGGGGACAAAAAGAAACGGTTATTGACCAACAAATTCTTGCAAATGGGAAAATAATCAAATTAACATCAAATCCCCTGGGAGATGAAAATAAAAAGTATGCAATTGAGTGTATAAATAGACTTACGAATGATACCATCGTAAATTACATAGACAGTGTTCAGCATGCACATTGTTCCCCGCCAAACTCCATTTTTTTCATCAATGATAGCCTCGGATTTTTTACAGAGTCTGGTGGCTGCTACGCAAGTTATAATTGGTTATTCCGAACTACGGACATGGGTTTAACATGGAAATTTATAGAATCGGGTAGTAGAACTGATGGCAATTCGTTTAGGATGCTAAATAATGAATCATTCTATATGTTTAATGAGCTAAATGGGATCATCGTTTGGGAGATAAAAGAGGGTAAATTGGTATATTCCATAACGAAGGATGGTGGTGTAACCTGGACAACCAAAACGCAATCAATTATGGATAAAAGTAACACACAGGAAATTCAATCGATAAGTTTCTCAGCTGACGGTCAAGTGACACTTGTTTGTTGTGAAAAATTCATAGTTGAATCGGGCAGAAAAAGAGTCAGTATAATACAATCAAACGACTTTGGAAAATCCTTTCATAAATTAAAATGAAGACAACCAAGTTTTAAGTTTAGAAGTTTGTTTCAATTATCTCAATTCGTTTTTTTTGGATTATTTTCGTGGTGAAATAGTGGTTATTTTGGAAAAACAACATCATGAACTACAACAACAAAAAATTCAGACCGATTAGCAACACTGAAAACGGAGAAACCTCAAACGAAACCCTATTACATTACAAGCAAGTTGGAAATATCCTAACCTCTCACTATTCAGGGGGAAAGATT
>JAIOZF010000121.1 GCA_021740745.1 Crocinitomicaceae bacterium
TATCAGTCAATAAACTATATCAATACCAACAGAGATCATATCCTCTTGAAAAAGAACAATCAATATGGACTCATCAATCGAGATGGTAAATACCTTTTATCGATGGAGTTTGAGGAAATCCGCGAATCAAAGTACATGCATGGTTACTATGAATTTTTTAAAAACGGCCTTTGGGGATTTGCCTCTTTCAATTTCACCCGCGTTCTAGAGCCTTTCTCACCTTCACCAAATCTCTTTCAACGAGATGGATATTTTCAATATAATGATGATAAAAAGTTATGGACGGTAATTGACTCAACGGGCAGAATCTTTCTAAAATCACCGCTTGAAATGTATCAAGTGCTTTCCCCTAGTCGGTTCTTAGTGACAAAATATGATCGTGAGGAAGGATATCAACGTTCTATTTCAGATGCATTAGGAAATATTATCACCGATAAAATCTACTACGACATCTGGCGTGCTGGTCCTAATACTTTAATTGCGGGTTATGATGCGAGTATCCATGATGCGAGCAATTTAAAGAAATCAGCGAAGTGGATTCTACTTGATTTTAACGGGAACAAGAAAAATGAGGAAATCTATAAAAGTCTTTTGCCGCTAGATGACACATGGATTAAGTCATGGGATTTCAAAGGGAATCTAAAGGTAATTGATGGTCTTGGAAACGATGCTTTAGGATATTCCATAGAAGACATTTATAAGTATTCAACGCATGTTTACAAAATCAAAATTGATGGAAAACATCAGTTTTTAGATCTTCAATATCCGCAATATATTTCAAAGAAATATGACAATTTAATTTGCATTTCAGAAAATCGATTTGGCGTTCAAAAAGATGGATTGTGGGGTTTTATAAATGGACTTACTTTGAAGGAAATTTTTCCTGTCAGCGCTGATCAAATTGCCTGTTTTAAAGATGGAATTGCATCTGTCAAAGTGGGTAATAACTGGATTTTAATTGACTCTTTGGGTCGCGTTTACTCTAAAGATGCATTTAAACAAACAGCACTGCTTGATGATGGCTTTGCTAAAATAGAGAGAAATGGAAAGTATGGAATAATCGACAAAGATGGTCGATATACCGTTCCAGCGGTTTATGATGAAATGAAATTTATTGCCTCGCACAAAAATGAAACATTCATTGGCGTTAAGTGGGGAGATAAGTATGGAATCATCAACTTAAAAAATGAGCTTGTTTATCCCTTCATTTTTGAAACCTGCGCCGAGATTTCTGTTCATGCGAGTATTCCACAGAGCAGACAAGCCGGATTCTATGCCTTCCTAACCATTACAAAAAGAGCAACAATTGAATACTATTACCTCAATTTTGATCCATCAAAAAATCTGATAACAACTCAAAGAAATCATACGGCGGGATTCAAAATTATCACTCAAAACTGTAGGAGCAATTCAACTGGAAAATGCCAAGGGGTTGTTAATTGGGAAGGGAAGGAAATTATTCCGTGCAACTACATATCGATCAAAGAGCTAAAATACAACACGTTTCAAGTTAGTTCGTCAAAAGGAATTGGTTTAATGGACACACTTGGTCGTTTGTTGATTCCACCAATTTATAAATACATGTATGAATTAGGGACAGATTCAACACTCTTGCAAGTCGGACGACATTCAGGAACTTGGGGCTTATATTCTCGTTCAGGACGGCGCATTGCAGACACGATTTATGGTGGTTTTGAAAAACCAACAGGCAAATTAATTCCATTTTATGCCGATTTCCATTTTCGGGTGGTTAACCATTCTTGGGAACATGATGAAAAACAGATCGGAATCATGGATTATGCAGGTAACATACTCATTAAACCTGTGTACGATATGATCTATGATGACTATCCTAAAAAAGGTCAAATTCGCTTAGATTATGGCGATAATTACTGTGTAATTGATGAAAACGGGCTATTAATAGAAGGTAAATTCAATACTTTAGCATCGCAAACCGCTACTCTGGAGCAGCAACCTGTTTCCAAATCGAAAAAGAAAAAACGAAAAAGGAGAATGAGGTGGTTATAAATTTTGAAAAACTAAGTTATTTAATATCATGCATTTTATACTTTTGTAGCTGAAAAATTGACCTACCAATCTAACCCTCAATGCGAAGTCTCATTATCTCTCTTTTTAGTTTTCTTTTTGCAATTCAGCAATTTTTCTATATTTACCGACAGCCCCATTAATGTATGTTTGGAAAGAAAACGATAAATCAGCTATTAAGTCAACTTGAATTCTCAAAAACAGAGAAGTATATTTTTTTCTTAATCCTTCTACTTAACTTAATCCCTGTGCTTTCTTATAAGTTCTTTCCGACGATGGATGGAGCCGCACATTTGTATAATTCGAACCTCATCAACGAGATGGTTCTGGGTAATAAAGAGCTACATCAATATTATATTTTCAATTCTATGCCAGTTCCGAATTGGATTGGGCATATAATTCTTTCATTTTTCAACTTATTTCTACCTGCACACATTGCAGAACGTATCTTATTAATTTCATTTTTAATCGGACTTCCTCTTGCCTTTAGAAGTTTACTTAAAACAATTTCAATAGAAAATATTCACCTCAGTTATATCATTTTTCCATTTACTTATTCTTTTGTATTTTTCCTTGGTTTCTATAATTTTTTAATTGCACTCGTATTTCTTCTAATCACCTTAAACTACTATATCAAAAATGAAGAAAATCTTACGAGCATACGCAAAATAAGTTCATTGCTATTTTTAGTAACTCTAACCTACTTTTCTCATCTATTTGTTTTTGCACTTTTACTACTCCTTATTGCTACGCGACTTGGTTTTAAAACCTTTCTTTATCCTGCCGATGTCTCGAAAAATTTTAAACAAAAAACTATTGATTTTATTCGAAAATCACTTTTTTTATTGCTTAGTACCTTATTGCCGTTACTTCTGTTCTTAAATTATTTAATCTCTAAACCAGCCTCGTCTGAAGCTGATTTCATTGAATTTAACACTTTAATAGAATGGTTGAAAAATCTACGACCACTTATTGCTTTAAGTGAACCTGCAGAACAAAAATATACTCGAAAAATCTTTTATGTTATTGCTGCACTTTTCATATATGCGTTTTACAGTAAACTTTTTTCTAAACAAAAACCTACCGAATCATTCACTATTAAGAATTTGGTTGTAAGCTGGAAATCCATAGTTAATCTCTCAGATTTTTGGTTCATATCTGCAGTGATTTTGCTTGTCATGTACTTCAATATGCCTGATTCAGATGGTTCTGCTGGCTATGTGTCAATTAGACTGGCCTTTATTTTCTTTATTTTTCTCTTGCTTTGGATTGCCAGCCAAAAACTCAATAAATGGATTGTTAGTATAGCAATGCTCCTAGTACTTTTCTTTCACTTCAAATTAAACAACTATTACCAAGATGCTACAAAAAATCTTGAATCCATTGCGGTTGATTATACTGAAGTTGCCAATCACATTGAATCAAACAGTGTAGTGCTTCCTATGAATTATTCAGGTAATTGGTTAATGGGACATTTTTCGAATTATTTAGGTGTTGACAAACCAATGATTATTCTCGAAAATTATGAATGTGTTGCAGGTTATTTTCCTTTAAAATGGAATGTAAGTAAAATGCCTGATAGTAGGTTTGGATCGATTACTTCAGACTCATTATTGTGTTTGCAGTGGTACGCCAACCCTAAAGGACTGGTGAAGAAAATTGACTACTGTTTTGTAATGGGAAATATAGATAATGGAAACGCTCCATGTGATTCAATTCTAAAAACCACTTTAAATCAAAATTATCATATCATATATACTTCGCATTTCAGCACTTTGTACAAGGCAAATAAATAATCCTGTTGTTCAAAGCTGGAAAAAATTGATTATATATATTCTCCAAATCAATAGATTCGCACTATTTCACCATTTTTTGTGCGATAATTCCGCCGTCTTTCGTTGTAATTTTCATTTCATACATTCCCTTTGGAAGATTGTTTAAATTCAAGGTTTGACTTAATTCTGAAAGAACCGATTCGACAACAATTCTACCTGATAAATCACAAATAACAACAGCAGCACCCAATAAGTTTTCGTTGATTTCAATTGTAACAATTTCTTGAATCGGATTTGGATATACATTCACTAGGTTTTGATCCAGTTGACCAATGCTTGCATCATCCAAGGCTCTTAACTCAATAATACTATGTGTATTTGGATTCGTATTTGACCAAGAAGCACCATTTGTTGCGAGATAAATTTCTTTTTGAGGTCCAACACAAATATCTCTTAATCTTCCAAATTGATTAATTAAATAATGATCTTCATCAGTAACAGCTGTCCCAGTTGCATTCAATTGCATCGCAATAATGCGTTTGTCTTTCAAAACAGACATGAGTACTCGACCATTGAATTCTGGGAACAAGGGATTTTCATAGTAAACCATATCAGAAGGTGCGTTCGTTGGTGTCCAAGCAACTAGTGGTTCCATCACATTGTTGGTATTGCAAAATGTTTGTTCTCCTCCTGGATCGCAAAATCCTTCAACATTTGGCCATCCATAATTTCTTCCAACTTCTAATAGTTGAAACTCATCATCGGTTGATGCGCCATGTTCAGAGACATATATTTTTCCATTTGGGTGTTGTAAAATACCTTGCACATTTCTATGCCCAAAAGAATAAACTGGATTTCCTGCAAACGGGTTGTCAGCTGGAATGGTTCCATCCAAATTAATTCTCAAGACCTTACCATTGAGTTCATTCACATCTTGAGGAAGCGATTGATTTTGTGCATCACCAGTTGAAAACAGCAAGGTGTTATCAGGCAAAATGGCAATTCTAGAACCGTTGTGCGTAGTATTTCCAATAATATTATTAATCAAAACTACTTCGTTAACCAAACTCGTTCCATTATAGGTATACTTTACAACCTTCTCTTTTATGTTTGAAAATGTTCCGTATGTGTAGGCTAGAAATACTTCTGGTGTATTGGCAAAATCGGGGTGAAGAGCCATTCCCAGTAATCCCGATTCTGAGTTTTGGTAAACTGAAGAAACGATATTTAGAATCACCGTTTTCGTTTTCGCAACTGGATCGATACGGCTAATGATTCCTTTTCGTTCGGTAGTCCAAATAAAATCATCGGGACCATAAATAATTTCCCAAGGGATATCCAAGCCGGTATAAATTGTATCAACTTCAACTGTTGTAGTACCAACCGTTATGTTAGTTTGAGAAAATGAATTGAATGTAAAAGTTACTGCTAGTAAACTAATAAAATGGCGCATAGGAAAAATTTTGATTCAAATATAATAAAATGAGAATGTTATCAAGCCAAATTAGTGTTACTGAAGCTATTTTTCCAATGTTGAGGATTTTTTTCAAAAAATTATTTTATTAAAAATTGGTAATCACTTATTCGATATAAAATCTATATAAATTAGGGTTTTACAAAGCTTTATTCCGAATTTACATAGAACTTATTCCGAAATTACATAGACTTTATTCCGAAATTACATAAAATTATAAATCGCCCTTCGACCCTTTCGACAGGCTCAAGGAACTCAGGGATTGATTTTTATTTTACAATCGGTGGCTGAGCATACTAATACAGTGAAGCTTTCTAAATCAATGGCTGAGCAAACTAATACGGTGAAGCTTTCTAAATCGGTGGCTGAGCTTGTCGAAGCCCGGATTTTGAAAGCCTCACCAACTCCCCCAACCTCCCAGAAATCAAAGCTTCTTTTTTCGCTCTGCTCCATTTTTGAATTTGTTTTTCACGATAGAATGCAAGATCAATTCTGTCAAATTCTTCAAAAAATACCAATTCAACAGGTGCATGTTTCTTTGTGTAATTAGCTCCTTCACCCGATTCATGTTGCGCTAATCTAAGATCTAAATTGTTGGTGCTTCCTGTGTAATAACTTCCATTTGAACACCGCAACATATACATCCAACCTTTCATTTTAGAATTTTTCTTATTTAAGTTAAGAAAAAGGCTCAGATAATCCAGCAAGAAACACATGTTTTTTCACAAAAAAAGAGGCCACAATTGCGACCTCTTCCTATAAAATATTTTAAAAAACTAATTTTTTACGATCCTTACAGGCAGTTGCTTCTCACCAATTTGAAGCAAGTAATTGCCTCGCGCTAATTGCGATATATTCAATAGAGTCGCTGTACCGGTTAAGGATCCTGAAAGTACTTTTCTTCCTTGTGGATCGAAAAGAATGTAGTTCTCGTTTAACAGCGTATTTGTTGAAATAGTTAGTTCATCTGTTGCTGGATTCGGTGAAATTGTAAACGAATTTTCAAATTCTTGAAGACCAGTAAAATCCAATGACAAGTTCAACGTAATTGTGCTATCACAACCTGCAGCATTTGGAATTACTTGGGTGTAGGTTCCTGATTGGTTGTAGGTTTGTCCGTTCAAAGTGAAAGAATCTAACGCTGTTTCGATCAAGGTTGAATTAGTCGGTTGATTAACAAAAACAGTTAGAGTATCTGCGCTTTGACATCCAGCACTATCCGCCGTTACGATATAATCTAATGTATTTGTTGGAGAAAATGGCGCACCATCAACTACTCCATTATTCCAACTATAATTTTGTGAACCCGATGCTGTCAGTGTCACTTGTTCACCATTACATATTGATTCATCAA
>JAIOZF010000001.1 GCA_021740745.1 Crocinitomicaceae bacterium
AGGTCGACATATTTTCGAAAAATATTCTGGTGAATACAATTTTTAACAGCTAAGTATCCGCCATCCAAATAAATTGCTCCCATAATTGCTTCAAAAGCATTTCCTTCAATTGTTGAAACGTTGATAGAGCGACCGGTATTGTAACGAAGAATCTTTCGAACCTCCATTTTTTCAGCAATTTCTGCTAATGTCTTTCTACTAACAACTTTTGATTTAACTTTCGTCAAATAACCTTCATCTTCTTCCGGAAAACGGTGAAAGAGGTATTCAGCTATCACTGCATCGATAATGGTATCACCAAGAAATTCAAGTCGTTCATTGGAATTTTCATCTGCATTTTTCAGTACAGATTTGTGCGTCACTGCTTTTTCGAAATGTTCTAGCTTCTTTGGTCTATAACCAAATTTAACCAAAATGAACCGAATGAGCTCAAGTTCGCTTTCAGTCTTCTTTTTCGAAAAGAATGAAAAGGTAGACAATTATCCTTTGAATTTTTTCACGATCACTGAAGTGTTGTGTCCACCAAACCCAAATGTGTTTGAAATTGCAACATTCACGACTCTGTGTTGTGCTTTATTGAATGTAAAATTCAATTTATTATCCAACTCTGGATCATCTGTAAAGTGATTAATCGTAGGAGGCACGATATCATTTTTCACTGCTAGAATACAAGCAATAGCTTCGATGGCTCCCGCCGCACCTAACAAGTGACCTGTCATAGATTTTGTTGAACTAATGTTCAGATTGTACGCGTGTTCACCAAATACTTGTTGAATCGCTTTTACTTCAGCGATATCTCCAAGTGGTGTAGATGTACCGTGCACATTCACATAATCAACTGCAGAAGCGTCAATTTCAGCATCCTCTAAGGCTGAAATCATGGTATTTCTAGCACCAATTCCATCTGGATGAGGAGCTGTAATGTGATAAGCATCACCTGACATTCCACCACCGATTACTTCAGCATAAATTTTTGCACCACGCTTCATTGCATGTTCATATTCTTCAAGAATGATTGCGCCTGATCCTTCACCTAACACAAAACCATCTCTATCCAAATCGAATGGACGAGAAGCTGTTTCTGGAGAATCATTTCTTGTTGAAAGAGCTTTTAATGCATTAAATCCACCAACACCTACGATGTTAACAGCAGCCTCAGAACCACCTGTTACAAAAGCATCTGCCTTTCCTAAACGGATGTAGTTGAATGCATCTATTATTGCATTTGTTGAAGATGCACAAGCCGAAACTGTTACATAATTTGGTCCTCTCAAACCATATTTAATGGAAATGTGTCCAGCAGCGATATCTGCAATCATTTTTGGTATAAAGAACGGATTGAAACGTGGTGTTCCATCTCCTCCAAAAAAGTTTTCACACTCATCTTGGAATGTCTTTAAACCACCAATTCCAGATCCCCAGATAACTCCGATACGATCTAAATTTGGGTTTGACTCCATTAACCCAGAGTCAGCCATAGCTTCTGTTGTAGAAACTATGGCGTACTGAGTAAATTGGTCAATTTTTCTTGCTTCCTTACGATCCATATGCTCTTCAGCATTGAAGTTCTTAATTTCGCAAGCAAATTGTGTTTTGAACAAAGAAGCATCGAATTGCTGAATTGGAGCAGCACCACTTTTTCCACTGACTAGACCGTCCCAGTATTCAGCTACAGTATTTCCAATGGGCGTAAGGGCACCTAAACCCGTTACAACAACTCTTTTTAATTCCATACAGAATTTTCTTTATTCTACAATAATGATCACTAATTAGTTAGCGTTCTCCTCGATATAAGAGATTGCGTCACCAACTGTTTGAATTTTTTCTGCTTGATCGTCTGGAATAGCAATATTGAATTCTTTTTCGAACTCCATTATCAACTCAACTGTATCCAATGAGTCAGCTCCTAGATCGTTTGTGAAAGACGCTTCGTGAGAAACTTCACTTTCTTCTACACCCAATTTATCTACGATGATAGAAATTACTTTTGATTTGATGTCAGACATTTCTTCTTATTTTAAAGGTTAATTCAGCCTGCAAAGAAAAAAACAATGCGTTAAAAAACAAAATTATTTACTTATATAATTCAATTACTTCTGAACTATCTTTTCGTTTCAAACTTGGAATTTGTGCCTTTTCGGCAGGAAAGCCCACTGGTATAAGGAGAAACGGACGTTCATTTTCTGGGCGACCTAAAGCTTTCGTTATGAAATTCATTGGATTTGGTGTGTGTGTTAAAGCGACTAATCCGGCATTATGGACCGCCATTAAGAAAAATCCGGCTGCAATTCCAACTGATTCTGCCACATAATAGTTGTTTTGTTTCTCTCCATTCGCATCATTTTCATAAATACGTTTCATCAAAACAACAATCCAAGGAGCTACATCAATGAACTCTTTTTCCCAATTTGTGCCTAACGGTGCTAAATCTTTCAACCATTCTTCACTCATCCTTCCATTGTAAGATTTGAACTCCTCCTCTTCGGCTAATTTTCGCAATTCACTCTTCAATTCTTTATTCGAAATTAGGCAAAAGGTCCAAGGTTGTTTGTGTGCACCCGAGGGTGCTGTTGAGGCAGTCATAATAATGTTTTCCATGACTTGTTGAGGAACAGGCTTCGAAGAAAAATCACGCACTGATCTTCGGGTATCAGCCCATTTAAGAAAATTTTCTGATCGTTCTAGTATTTCTTGCTCCGAATATTGTTGGCCCGTATAGGGTTCGAATTCATTTGTTTTCATTCACTGCAATTTTTAAAATCAACACCTAAATATACAGGATACTTACTAACTTTGCACGATGGCAAAAATTCGTATCGCTTTATTCGCTTCTGGAAATGGAAGCAATGCAATGAACCTCATTCGTCATTTCGCTTCTAATACTTCAGTAGAAGTTGCTTTCGTGTTGTCGAACAAGGCTGATGCAGGAATTGTAAAAAGTGCCTCCTCAAAAGGAATTGAAACACTTGTTTTTACCAATGAAGAAGTCGCAGATGGTGAGTTTTTAGTCAATGTTTGCTCAAAATATTCGATAGATTTTATAGTTCTTGCTGGTTATTTACGTTTAATTCCAGCTCAACTCATACAGGCTTTTCCAGAAAGAATCATCAATATCCATCCGGCACTTTTGCCTAAATACGGTGGTAAAAATATGTACGGCGATAAGGTTCACCAAGCAATTGTAGACGCGAACGAAACAGAAACTGGCATAACTATTCATTTTGTCAATGAGCAATTTGACAAGGGGAAAATTATCGCGCAATATGTTTGTCCTGTTCATCCAACTGATTCAATTGACGATGTTCGTGAGAATGTTCAACACTTAGAACATACGTTTTTTCCATTTGTAGTGGAGAAGGTTATCAAAGAATTGAAATTTGCACCTCGACGGGCTCGGTGACCAATTAGAGGATTTGATTGATATTAAAATTCGAAGATTTGATATGTGTATTTTATTAAAAACAATTAATCATGGGAGAATTTTTTGGAGGTTTTAATTGGGGTGATTTGTTCAAAGCTTCGACGGTTTTATTCGCTGTAATTGATATTGTTGGCTCGGTTCCGATTATCATTAAATTAAAGGAAACTTCTGGATCCATTAATGAATTACGCACAAGTTTGGTGTCTTTTGGGATTATGATTGGTTTCTTAATCCTTGGAGAAAGCATCTTAAAATTATTTGGTGTAACGATTGAAGCGTTCGCTGTAGCGGGTGCCCTTATTCTTTTTGCAATGGCACTGGAAATGATTTTAGGAGTTCGACTGTTTAGGGATGAAGTGACTGGTAAAACAGCGAGCATAGTCCCTTTGGCCTTTCCCATTATTGCTGGTGCAGGAACTATGACAACACTCGTTTCACTAAAAGCAGAATTTGCTCAAATCAACATTCTCTTAGCAATTTTAATCAATATCATCATCGTTTTCATTGTATTGAAGTTGACTAGAAGAATTGAAAATCTGTTGGGAGAAGGTGGAATCGCCATCCTTAAAAAAGTCTTCGGGATTATTCTTTTGGCGATTGCTATCAAGTTGTTTACGACTAACTTACAAGCACTGATGTAGGATAAACTAATTTAAGAAATTCAACATTTGAAAATTTGAATTATTTTATCTTGGACTAAAACCTCCTCCAGTTGACGTTTTTTCTTTGATGACTTCCATCCCAAATTCAAAAGTCTTAGTGACAATTGCTTTACCTTTTTCGTCATAAAGAACAAACTTACCGTGCTTCAAGCCGTTTTGGTATTCCATTTCTTGTAAAAGCTTACCGCGACGGTCGTACTGCTTCATTGAGCCATGAAGTTCACCTTCCTTGTAATTGGAAACAACAGCCGGTATGCGCGCTCCTGGATAGTAAGCAATCCATTCTCCATCCTTGTTGCCATCTTTGTAATTCCCTTCTTCTGTCTTTTTGAAATCTTTATCAGAATATGAAATTGCGTGACCATGCTGGCGACTATCCAAACGAACGCGTTTTTTCATGATACCGTAATCCACTTTCGATTTCTCTTTAAAAATCTTGTAGGTCACTACATCTTTAGGTTTTCCATTCTCAAAATAATCGGTCCATTCACCTACTTTTAAGTTTGATTTATATTTACCCGATAATTTCAGTTTCCCTGTTGGATAGTATGATAACCACGCTCCTTGCATCTGACCATTTTTAAAGGTCGCACTGTTTTTCAAGTTACCATTTTCCCAATAGTTGAGCCATTCGCCTTCCTCTTTACCATTCAAGTATTCACCACTCATTAGTAAAGTTCCATCCTCATACCACGTTTGCCATTTGCCGTTTTTCTCATCATTAGCAAATGTTCCTTCTTTGAATTTACTGCCGTTAATGTATAAATATGTCCATTGCCCAGATCTCTTCCCTTCCGAATAATGCGCTGTATAAGACAATTCACCAGTTGGAAACCAGTATGTCCACGAACCATGTTGTAAATCATCTTTAAATGTCCCTTCCTGGTCGCGCTGACCTTTGTTTGTGTACCATGTCCAAACGCCTTTTTTCTTTCCGTTTTCGTAAATTCCCTTCACGTTTAACTGACCAGAATCGTAGTAATAGCTATAATCACCATTTAACACTCCGTTTTTGTAATTGGAAATTTTTTCAGTTTGACCTGTATAGTACATGTAGGTCCAAGTTGAATCTTTCTCACCACTATCGAAAAAGCCTGTTAGAGTTGGATAACCGTAAATGCTGATTTCTTCAAATGGTCCGTCTTTTAAACCATCTTTGTAATTGTACCATTCTTTAACTCGACCTGTGTTGTAAAAAGTCGTTAACTCTCCAATTCCATTGGTTACAGTTTGGGTATGCAGTGAATCGGGCAACCAAAAAGAAACGATATAATTTACACCTAGTTTTGTTTCTTCGATTGATTTTTCTCTACCATCAAAATAGTAGTATTTCCAAGAACCTACTGGTTCATTCATTTTATAGTGCCCTTCAATGGAAAGTTTACCGTTTTCGTGCCATTCACGGTACACACTATCTTGCCGACCCATATAGAAATAACCTTCTTGTTTGGGTTTTTCATTTGGGTAATAAAACATTACTTTGCCTTGCAATTGTTCCTTGTAATAATTGCGTTCTTCTTCCAACACGCCTAGACGATCGTAGTACAGCCACTTTCCATGTTTATCCGACGTTGCGCCAAGTTCGTCCACATAATAGCACCCATTCGCTTGAATTTGTGTTCGATTGAAATCCCAATAAAGTGTTACCTTTTTAGAAAGATTTTCCTTTTTAATTTCTTGCGAAAAAACAATAAGAGCGGAGGAAAATACGATGGAAAGTATAAGTAGAAAGCGCATGTAAAAAAATTTAATTCATAACCCAGAGAGTGTTATTCGTTACACTCCCATTGCCCCTTGAATAATCAAAACAATAGCGAACAAAACAAAAACAATTCCAATCAGGTGGTTCAAAGCAACAAGTAGTTTATCAGTAACAAGTGGTCTCAATTTCTTTGCTCCAAATATTTTTAAAAGGTCAAATGAAAAAAATGTGACAAGAATTACACCTAAGAAAAACAAAATCGAAGCTTCTTGTGGATCATTTGAAGCAGAATTCTTTGTACCCAGCGTCATGACACTAAACCAATAAAAAATAACCAAAGGATTCGCCATGTTCAATAAAAATCCCTTAAGCGCTAAAAGCACGTAATCACCGACTTTTTGGACAGGATTCCCAATAGCGTCTACTTCTATTTTTTTAGGTTTTTTAAAAAACGTTACTATGCCGTAAACGAAAAAAAGTACTCCTCCAATAATTTTCAATAAATGTTGATTATCGCCTTTTGCAAGGGCTGAAACTTCAGAATAAAAGACAAAAGCGATTAGGATGTAAATAATATCGCTTATTAAAACTCCAAGATCTACAGCAAGTGCAGAACGCACTCCACGGCGTATGCTTGTTTCAAGAAGAACGAAGAATACTGGACCTATCATTATGCTCAAAACAAATCCAGTTACAATACCTTTTAAAATAAGCTCGCCCACTATATAAGTCTTTTTACAAAAATACAATTTCAGTCAAGATTGAGGCTAAGAAAATCCATTCTCTCTTGAAAAAATGAAAAAAACAAGATGTTTTCTAACAAATCATTAAAATATTTAGGAAGTTGTTTACCTTTGCATGCAACAAAGAACAAAGTTCTGAACTGATTTTATTGAACATTATGAAACTTGCAGCAGCAAATAAGAAGTTAGACGCGATCATCGAAAAGGTGGAGAAGAAAGGATTTAAGGCCGATAAATTAATTGAGGACTTGAAAGAACTTCGCGAATACGCATTAAAAGAACAAGATCCGTTGGTGACTAAAGTTTTGCGTTTGACGTATGAATTTTTATCAGATCGTGATGGTTTTGATGTACAAGCACAGCACGAAGAAGATGAAGAAGGGAATGAATATCCTATCGAAATCGAGGAAAAAGAAAATTTGTTGTATTTGCTGAACTTATTGAAAAATGCAGAACACAAAATCAACCGTGAGGAGATTAAAGATTACCGTTCAGCTTTGAAATTAGAATTATATTAATATTCAACTCCAAGATATAAAAGGCACTCACAGTTTTGTGAGTGTTTTTTTTTGTCATTGACCCAACCATTTTATTTCATTTTACGTCTTCTAGTAGTTGGAACAAAAACGATTGTTCAACACTGGTTTTATTTTCCCTTGCAGGTACCTGAAAAGAATCCAACCTCTTACCGACTCTACAGGGTCGTTTTCTGGGTTCTTTTCAGGTTTTTTTTAAGAGCTTACTCCCAAAATAATGTATTCGATTATCGCTTATAAACTTTAAGAAATCTCTTACTTTTTTTCCAAAGCAAAAAAAAGTAAGCAAAAAAGTGCTTTTCACAATTCATCCAAGGAATTTTCCGACTCTCCGCTCTGCTCCGAACGGAACCGCCGATAAAGCTCACGTTTTAGTTTTATCCATCAGATGCATATTATTTATTTGAAAATCATAGTAATCAATAATTTTCTGGGTTAGGTCGCTTTACGTCCTAATTCTGCGGATGAATTGTCATTCGATCATTCCCCCCGCGTCAAATGAACTTGTATGACACTTTTTTTCTATTTAACGATGAATTACAATACTTGAAAACAATCATTAAAATTCTATTTACAGTAATTGCAATATGAAAATTGCTGGATAGTGTGTTCAAATGGAATTTCTGTATCATACATTTCACTGAAAAGTTCTAGTAAAACTTCTGGAAAAGCATCGGTGATTTCCTCTAAGGTCATGCCTTTGTTTGTGTCCAACGCGAAAAATCCATTACTTATATTGATGAGTGAAAATATTCCAACTTCTTTTGGCAATACTCCATACCGCGAACGATACAAATAACTATACATCGTTAATTGAAGTGCATGCTTTGTTGTTGTGAATCTTTTATAATAATCGTCATCTGACTTGCCAATTTTTACGAAAACATCTTCTTCTTTGACCTTGCCCGATTTATAATCAACAATGCGAATTTTTCCGCCAATGGAATCGACACGGTCAATTAATCCTTTCAGTTTGAATGATTTTTTACTGCCATTGATTTCTAATTCAATCGGTTCTATCAATTCTACCTCCAAATATTCAATAAAAACGGGTTCGGTTTGTTTCAATAAAAATTCTCGTTCACTTTCCAAAAATCGTTTGGTTAACTCATTGGCCATTTGAAAACTCAATAAGTTCTTCCCAGAAGAAAATGCCGCTTTATCGTTATTGAAGTGATTCAAAAATTCGTTCTCCAAATACATGGGAAACTCTTTCAACATTCGATCAATATCGTAAGATGTAATTGCTGAGGGTTGAATCGTTTTTAAAATTCCTTGCTTGTCATGTCGTGCAAATGGCTCATACAATTCTTCAAGTACAGCATGAATAAATGTCCCCAAGGATGAACTTTCAACATCTTCTTCAATTTCCTTTACTTCCCCAAAACCTAGCACATAGCGGTAGTAAAAATCAAGCGGACAAGACAAATACTTGTTTAAAGCTGAAGCAGAAACGGATTCTTGGAAAATTTGATCCATGCGGTCGAGAATCTCAGGAGATTTCTGGACAATGCGATGCTCATTCAAAATGAGTTTTTCTTCGGGGATTGAATACAAGAGCTTTGACCAATTGATGAGTGAATTTCTTCGTCTTAATTCTAGCTCCAACTGCAACAAATAGCGACTAGCCTCATTACTTCCAATGCTTTCCTTAGCACTACTGTAGGTAATCCACATTTTTTCACTCTGATGCAACAAACGGTAAAAATGGTGCGCAAAAAGTCCTTGTTTGTCGCGTGGTGTTGGCAATTTCAAGTATGCCCTCAAATCCAAAGGTATCATCGTTTGAATTGGATTCGTTGGCGGCATTTTTCCTTCATTCAAGCCTAAGACGATGATGTTCTTAAAATCGAGTAAACGTGTTTCTAGAAGTCCCATGATTTGCAAGCCTTTAATTGGATTACCATGGTAAGCAATGCTTTTGTTCATCCAATGTTGCTGCAACAAATTCTTGAAACTTCGAATGCTCATGGCCGGAATCCCTTCGTGCAAAATGTTTTCAAAATCGACAATGGATTGATCAAATCCTTCAATCAAGGCCTTATTAAACTCATCGGTTTCCTGCAAATGGCCATGAATAAAACGAGAAAGTGAACGAATAACTGAAAGTGCCTTCGTCCAATCGTTCTGCCAATTTTCTGTCGCCATGTCAAGCAAAGCATCAATTTTCGGACTAACAGGAACGCTTTGTTTGTTTCTAAAAATCTTGTTTTTCCGTACTGCGTCAAGCTCCATTTCAGTCAAACTGTTCATTTCCTCCTTCGTGATAATGTTTGTCACAAAAGGATGATTCCACAATTTTTGTAAATCTTGGAAATAAACAGATTCTGTTTTAAAGCGTACTTTATTCTCTTGGATGTTAAACAAAATGTCCATCCACGTTCGAATTGCTGTTGTGCGTAGTGGTAATCCAAGCGTAATATTTGCTTTCCCAACTTTACCAGGAATGTTACGAAGTAAAGGAACAATTAAGCCTTCATCAGCCAATAAAATTAAGGTTTGATCAATGTCTTCTTTCGACATTTCGGCTAAAATACTTGCCGCGGCTTTGACTTGTCCCGTATGCTGAACGCATTCAATCACCGTAATGTCTTTTGCTTGCGTCAACAAATTATTCGTGACAAATGGAAGTTCCTTAATCACCAATTCTTTGAGCATATTCTTCATAAACATTCCCGCTTCGTGCACTGGACTGTCCATGTAATAGCTATCTGCATCTATCAAAATATGTCCGCGACCCATCATGTGCAATTGTTTCATGATGCTCAATTCAGCCTTTGAAAGTGCATTAAAACCTGCAAATAAATAAATGCGTTTAGAATCTTTTTGGAAGAGTTTGTCAATATTTTCGGCCAAAGAGCGATAGGCTAGACCCATGTAACAAACACCTTCTTGTTTCAGTATTTCATTCAATCGTCGGTAGTAACCTGGCAATCGATCCCAAAATTCCATAAAGCGCTGTTGGGCTGGCGTTAATTCCTCCGAGTTGAAGGACCAACTTTCAATTTCCTTGATATCGGCCAAATTCTTAAACACTTCTTCTGAAGACAAAAGGTAGCGGTCGATTTCGTCGTAATCGTTCAACAAAATACTTCCCCAAGTCATAAACTCATCAAAAGATGCGTCTTTTGGATCCGCTGGCTGCTCCATTTGAACGGCAAAGAGTCGAACCAACAAGCGCGTGCGATCGATCACCGTTCGTTCACTATGCGATTTTACCCAACGATCAATTGTGACCATTTCAGGCGCCAACATTGGTTTTCCATTTGCACGGAAAAGTGATGCTGAAATGTACTTGATGGCACGCTCTGAGGGCAAAACAATTGTTAGATGTTTTGGATCAAGCTGATTCTCTTGAATGTATGCCGCAATTTTATCAGTGAAATACATTCTTTTTATTTTTTAGTAAGAAAACTCCAATACGTTGATCGATTCAAGGTATGTGTGCTAATCGTTGGATATAACTCAAGGAACATGGCAGGAAACTTCATTTTTTTCTTTTTCTCCCACGAAGTTTTGTACGCTTGAATTTTATCTTCTGAAAATTCAATGAAATCCATGGTTTGCTTGGTATGTGTGCGCCAGAATTTATAATCGACCGATTTACCGTTTAATTTATTCCATTTGATGCGCTCAGAAATCAACCAGTTACGCCAAAGTTGGTCAACATCGTTTCTTAAATCGATTGGATTAAAATTGCGAATCAAGGCATTGCGAATTCCATTATCTACAAAATAGAACACGTGACTCTTCTTAAGTTCGTAGCGATGTTCGTTAAAGTATGTAGGAATGCGCAACAAGATATCTGAACGTTCCAAAAGATCAACATAGCGTTCGACCGTTTCATTGTCAATTCCACATTTTTCGCCGATCTCATTATACGAAAGCGGCTCCCCGATATTGAAGGCAATCGTTTGCAGCGCTTTGAATAATTTATCGCTTTTGTTGATGCGATCTGTCACCCCCAAGTTGGTAAAAATAACTTCTTGCAACAAGTTCACTAAGGTGTTTTCCGCTTCAGGCAGATTCATCACGACTTCTGGATAATTTCCAAAAATCAAGCGTTGTTCTAAGTTCTTTTCTTCTTCCGGAAGTGAAAAATGTTGTGCTAATTCATAAAATGAAGGAGGCAATAAATTCAGTTCCAATCCTTGCAATTGTAATACTTCGCGGAGTACCTCATCCATTACCGGTTGGTAAGAACAACAAAGTACCAAGGTAGAATTGATTTCGCCCGATAATACCAACTCGATGATGTCTTGCAATTTCAACACATACTGTGCTTCGTAAATTATTACAAACGGAGATGCGTTAAAAAGTTCATTCAGCACTTGCGCACTTGGCTCTTCAAAAAGCTTCACGATTTTCTTGTCGGCAGCATTAAATTCGATGCAATTTACCTGCAATTCTTCTATGGCTTTTAAGACCATTGTTTGCTTTCCAACATGACGTGGGCCGCTTAATAAAAGCACTTTGTTGCGGGCTAAATTCGATTTAAACTGCGGAAATAGAAGACGAGAAATCATGCGGTTTTCTTTCAAAAATAAGAAATTACCGCTTTAATATTTTAATTTTTGCGAAAAAATGATTTTTATTTCAGATGTATTATTCAATTAAATGTGAAAACAGATTCGGAGCTAAAGGACATATCTTAAATTACCAGAACATTGAAAGACGGAAAACAAGCCTCTTTAGAAACCAAATATAGAATTGAATTTTACATCCTTTCGACTTTTTATAAAAATTCGAAATGTTTTGCATTCTCTTGGATTAAATATTAATTTAGCCATCCTTCCCTCTAATCTATTGTTTAATCAATTAACTGTTGACGTTGTGAGTGTGATTTATGTAATTATATGTGTGGACGATGACCCAATTATTTTACAAATGCTTGGGTTTCATATTCAGAAAATGTTTAAATTCAATAATCTGGAAGTTGAGTTTTATGCTAATGCGATTGAGGCCATTGAAGGCATTAAAAGTCTTAAGAATCAAGGCTATGAGCCATTACTTTTATTGACTGATTTCCAAATGCCTGAAATGAATGGGGCTGAATTAATCCGAACATTAAAACATTTGTACAATGATTTATCTTGTGTAATGCTTTCCGGAGAAGCAAATGCTATTCAAGTCGATGATCTAGTTAATGAGGATTTATTGGATGCTTTTATTACCAAACCATGGAGTGAAAAGGACTTAATTAATGCCATCGGACCAATTCTTGAGAATAAAAATTTTCAAATTTGATTAATGTTATGAAATATTTCAGTGCTCTAGTAACCCAGATAATTGTTTTAGTTTTTATTAATACAACTTGTTTTGTTTTTGCTCAAAAACCAGTTACACAATTTAACGGTTTTGGACATTTAGAGTTTACTTTTAACCAAGCTGAAGAACCAACTGCCTTTTTTAGTATCGGAGAACACGATTTTTTTGTATCCTCACAGATAAAAAAACGGATTTCTTTTTTAGGTGAATACGTTTTTAGATTTAATGGTAAATCACCAACTAACTATCTTCCAAGTATTGAGAGATCACTATTAAAATTTAACTACAAGGGTAATCATAATGTGATTGTCGGAAAAATTCACACACCAGTTAATTATTGGAATGATGTTTATCATCACGGTAGATTATTTTTCCCAACAATTGAAAGACCACTTGCCTTTAGTTATATCATTCCGCTGCATTCGCTTGGAGCTCAAATGCAAGGGCAAAATCTTGGTAAATACAATTTCGGTTACGACCTTGTTGTTGCAAATGGAATTTCCTCAACGGATGTCTTTCATGATGATACGCATATGTCATTAACTACAGCTATACATATTAAACCAACAGAATTTACTCGTTTGGGAATATCCTACTATTATGATTTCTTGTCCGAAAACAACCCCGGTGCTCATAGTGGTCATTCTCCTAGTTATACTCACTATACAGGAGAACCATATGATGGTGCATTGGCATTTCAACTTACAAGTTTATCTATCGCCCATTTTAGCAATAAACTTGAAATACTGAGCGAATCCTCCTACAATTTAACCGAGACAGATAGTCTTGGAATTGCTAATAATTTCTCATCATTTTTATACGCGGGTTATATTATTAAGGAAAAACATGTCCCCTATTTGTTGATTGATTTTATTAACATCGCCAAAAATGATTTGTATACACATGAATTAGGTATATACAAATTTGGTCTCGGATATAAACACGAATTTAATCATCTTCTAAATATTAAGGCGCAATTAGAATATCAGCGCTTTTTCCACGGTCATGTTGGACATGAACAGCATGATAATTTTGGTTTTAAAATTCAATTTGCGTATGGCTTTTAAGATGAGACAAATCAAAATTATATTCGTAATCTTAATTCTGAATATTTTTTCAGGAAAGGTATATTCACAAAATGATAAATTCACTTTCATTGCCAATGAAATTGATTTCAAAACAACCACCTTGAAAAATATCAAGGCAGTATTTAGAGGGAAATATAGCTCGTGGAAAAACAATCAAGATGTTACAATTGTATTGCCATCAACAAAGTCTGAAAATGCGGGTGATGTGGCGAAATATTTATACGAAACAACTGTAACTGGAATGCAGAAATTCTGGCTCTCTCAGGTATTTCAGGGGAGAAGTAATCCGCCCGTTTTTTTAGAAAATGACAGTGAAATTATTGAGTATGTTCGAAAAAATCCGGGATCAATCGGTATTGTAAAAGCAAACACTCCCAATATACCAAATAATATCAAAATTAACATTACAGGATAATGAAATTCTTGAATACTATTTCAGTTAAAATTTGGGGTTCTTTTACTCTTGTTCTTTTTGTGATTTTTTTATTTATTACCATTTATTATCCAAATCAGCAGCATAAAGCATTCACTGATTTTAAAAAAAATGAACTTAAAGAAATCGCGAATACAATTGCCCTCGGGGTTGAATTGTCGCTTAAAAATGATGATTTTGAGGGATTAAAAAAAACAGTAGAACTAGCATCGAACAAAAAGGATTTTGAATACGTAGCAGTTTTTCTTTATGAAAACAATAAAAAACAATTACTTACTTCCTATCCTGAAATCAACAACGATAAAACTTTATCAGAAAATAATGATAAATTCATATTTGAAAAGGCAACTTTTAACACTGATAACTTTAATGGTGAGGTGCTAATATCCTTTTCCAAGAAGAAAATTAACGATACAGTTAATGCCTTAAATAAGCCTCTGTATATAACCATCTTTGCCTTGCTTGTACTGTCAGTAATTTTATTTTACTTAATCGCAAATCAAATTACAAAACCAATCAAAAAATTAATAAAGATTACAAAAGAACTGCAATCTGAAAACTATCAAACAAATATCCCAAAATCATATTCTAATGATGAAATTGGAAATTTGAATAATGCCATAATTGACCTACAAACAAGTTTGAATGAATCTAGGAGAAACAATAAAAATCTTACAGAAGGCTTAGAGGAGGAGATTCAAAAACGTACAGTCGAATTAGAAAGGACCAACCTTAGTCTTGTAGATGCACAATCGAATGCAAGAATTAGTAATTTTCATTATTCTTCACAAGATGAAAAATGGGAAGCGTCTTCTGTATTTTATGATATTGTAGGTCTCGATAAGAGAGAAAACTATCCTATATCGAGCTTATTGACTCTCTTTATGCCAGAGGATCGGAATGAATTGGCACTTTTCTTAGATGGAAAAGACAATAAATCTAGAGAACGCGCACGTGATTTCAAATTAGTAAGACAAGACAGTAAAAATACTGTTTGGATCGATCTAAGATGTTTGTTGGATTTTAACGAGAAGGGAGAACTATTAAATTTTCAAGGCACCATACAAGATATTAGCTACCGAAAAAAGATTGAAGAAGAGCTCCAAGAATTGTCACTTGTGGCAAAAAATACTTCCAATGCAGTAATTATAACTGACGCTAACAGAAGAATCAAATGGGTGAATAACAGTGCAATTAAAATGACCGGTTATTCTTTGGAAGAGATGATAGGCAAGTCGCCAAAAATGTTCCAGTTTGAAAAAACAAATCCAACAACAATTGCAAAAATAAAACAGCTTCTAGATAATAATCAGGAAGTTAAGGTTGAAGTATTAAACCGCGGTAAAACAGGGAACGAATACTGGCTAGAATTAAACATAGTTCCTCTCAAAAATTCAAATAACGAGGTTTATGGTTACATTGCTGTAGAGACGGACATTACGGAATTAAAAAATTCTGAAGATGCTATCCGCAGAATGAATGAAACACTAGAAAATAGAGTTTTAGAAAACACCAAGAAGAACTTGGATCTTTCAAGAATGATTGTTGAACAAGAAAAACTTGCTACCATTGGAGAGATTTCTGCAGGAATTGCGCACGATTTAAATACACCTTTGGGTTCTGCTAAAGTCGGGGCAGAGAGCCTAGCGTATGTTTTAAATGAAATATCACAACTATTTCCTCTTTTAGGTAGTGAGGAGCAATTTTTAGTTTATGAACTTTCTAAAGAATTTAAATCCTCACTTCTTATCAGTGGTGTTCAAAAAAGAAAAGAAAAAGAATTCGTAGTCAATTTTCTGGAACAAGAACTGAATTATGAACCAGAAAATATTCCTTTATTAGCGCAAAAATTGATCGATTGCCGAATTCTGCATGAACAAAAAGACTTAATTGCGAAAATTACAAAACTATCAGATCCAATAATTTTTCTCACTGTGCTTGTTAACTTACAGCATAAAGATAGTCTACTAGAAAGTATAATTACATCCACAGAAAGAGCGGCTGAAGTTGTAAAAGATATTCGGTCATTTATAAATAAAGGCTCAACACCTGATCGAATTGAGGTTGATTTACAGAAGAATATTCAAGTTGTTTTGAATGTATTTAACTATGAACTTAGAAAAAATATTTCGCTTGAAACTTCTTTTGAAGATAATCTTAAAATTCAGGGATTCGACGTTAAATTATTTCAATTATGGTCCAACCTATTGAAGAATTCCATTGAAGCAATGGATAGTACAATCGATAAAAAAATTACTATTTCTACGAAGTCGATTGAAAACTTCTCAAGGGTAGAAATTTCAAATAATGGACCTCAAATTCCGGAGGAAATCATTCATAATATTTTTAAGAAGTTTTTTTCTACGAAACGAGACAAAAGCGGAACTGGACTAGGCCTTAGTATTGTAAAGAATGTTGTAGGTGAGCATAATGCCAAAATTCAGGTAATTTCAACCGAAGAAAAAACTACATTTATTATTGATTTTCCAAGAATAAATGCATTCTGATCAATTGAATAGATTTGTGCGTTTTGCAAAATTTAATTTTTAACGCCGAAAAACTCATCTTTAATTAGCCGGTTGATATACAAGAGCCTATCAAACGTATCTTAAGATGGTTAGAACTCAATTAACGTTCTAGGCAAGTAGAATTGGAAAAATGATGTAGATTTCTTTCAAAATTAGAAATGACCTCTTTAATTTTTGCGAAAAAATGATAAATTATTGTTTGAACAATTTATTCAAACCACACCTTGCTAAAGAAATAGCTTGGTCGATTAGAGTTCATGAATTTATTGCCACCGTATGCTTTCATCACAACGAGATAGCGGTCATTTTGCATTACGCGTACCCAGTGCATACCTTCTGTATAGGTATCAGAAATTCCTTCATAAATTTCTGTTTCATCATCCAAAAGCTTAAACTTGTAATGGGTTGCATCTGGACTAGCAATATGGATATCTGCTTGGTCTTTTAAACTTAAAGTACCATCAATTGGAATTAACTCAATTGAATAAGTGTTTCCCTGCCCCATTTCTCGGTACAATAAAAAAGTATTTCCTGCACCAATTTTCTTTTCGACAGGTTTCCCCGGAAATGTTGCCAATAAACCCACTTCATCATTTAAATAGGTAAATGTCCTTGATTCGCGCACACGCTTTTTCTCAGCAATAGGCACTTCATTGAAACTGGCTGTCACCTTTCTCAATTTGTATCCTTGTTTGCGCAATAATTGAATAATCCCTTTTTCTCCGGATAAATGTCCAGCACCAACAGCACAAAAAAGTCCTTGCTTGCGCATTAATGAATCGAGTCCTTTGACCATTAGAACATTGCGATCTACAATCAACTGCTCGTAGCTTCCTGGGAAAGGAGATAAATTCACGCGCATAATTTTATCCAATGAACGAATATCACCTTTCAAATAGATATCCATCATTTTATCTTGTAAAATCTGCGCTGCTGCAAAATTTACGCCGCTTGCATCAGGTACAATAGCGTCTGCAAAGATGTTGATTTGATCTTCAACTGATTCTAACGGGAAGAAAACTTTTCCTGCATTATAGCAATACTCTTGAAAATAAGCATCCAAAAACTGTGGCATCCCGTCTTCATCGCCGTAAATTGTTTTCGTTGATCGAGCAGATCCAGTGTATGGCTTTCCTTTATTATCGAACAACAACGTAACTTGTTCCTTTCGTGTGTCCCATTCTGGGAATAAAGAGAAAATATCTGCTTCCAATACAATTGCTTTGGATTTATCTAAGGCAAAATAGGTAGAATCCGACAAGCGAAACAAACGTTTGTCGTTTGAATGTAAACTTCCGAAAAGGTATGATTTTTCTTTCAAGCCATTTCCTGAAATTTCCCAAAGCAATTCGTTTTCAGGCACAATGTTTTGCGCCCAAGTTAAACCGGGGAAAATTAGAAGGAATATGGAGAATAGTTTTTTCATCGTTTGATGCGTAAAGTTAAGCTATTTCGATAGATTTCAGTTCTAAACTTTTGTTAATAGACTTCAACAATTTGAAAATTCAATAATTTGAAGGATTTAATGATTAGTATATTATTTGTTCTATGTGTTGATCGCCGAATGCGTAAGGAATGTATGCAATACTTGGGATTTGCTTTGTAATTAAAATCGGCGACTTTCGACCGAGTGCAATTTTTCCATGTGTTTCACTTAATCCCATTGCGTATGCAGCATTCACCGTTAATGCATTAAGCGCTTCTTCGGGAGTCATTTTCATTTTGACACAAGCTAGTGACCAAACAAAAGCTAAATTTCCACTTGGTGTAGTACCTGGATTAAAATCGCTTGCAAGTGATACAGGTAATCCTTCGTCCATCATTCTTCGTGCATCACCAAAGGGAATTCCTATAAAATGAGAACAACTTGGTAAAAGTGTAGGTATCGTTGTGGATGACTTCAATGCTGTAATATCATCTTCGCTAATTTCCTCTAAATGATCAACTGATAGAGCACCCAATTCAATTGCCTTCTTAATTCCACCCATCACGGTAAATTGATTAACATGCACTTTTGCTTGTAAACCATACTTTTTCCCAGCCGTCAGAATTTCTTCCATTTCCTCAACAGAAAAATAATTTCGTTCGCAAAATATATCAATGTAGTCCGCCAAATTGTCTTTCTCAATAGCTGGTAGCATTTCATGAATAATCAAATCGATATAGGCACGGTGATTTTCCTTAAATTCTTTTGGAAAGGCATGTGCGCCTAAGAACGTTGCTTTGATTGCTATTCCACTCGTTTCTTTTAAGCGTTTTATGACACGCAACATTTTTAATTCAGCCTGAAGTGATAAACCATAACCTGATTTAATCTCAATCGCTCCTGTCCCGTATGACTTTAGTAAATTCAAGCGTTTAGTTGCCTGTTCGAATAATTCTTCTTCAGACATTTCACCCAAACGACGCGCAGAATTCAAAATCCCACCACCTTTTAAGGCTATTTCTTCATACGTCAATCCCTTGATTCGGTCAACGAATTCCTCTTCACGACTTCGTGCAAATACTAAATGCGTGTGTGAATCGCAAAAAGCAGGAAGCACATATTTTCCTTCGGCATCGATTATTTCCAAATCTCGCCAATCTGAAATTCCTTCCCAATCATCCATTGAACCATAGGCAACAACGACTCCATCTTCAAGCGCTAAATAAGCGTTTTCAATTTGAGGTACTGTTGCCATTTCCTTTCCGCGCAAAACAGCGGGAATCTCTTCTCCAACTTGAAGTAAGGCTTTAATATTTTTAATGAGTATTTTTATCATGGCTCGAGTCGGAAAAAATAATAACTTAGTTATACAAAAATAGCACGAAAAAAATGAAAATTGTCTTTACACTCTTTACGATACTTTTACTAAACGGACTTTTTGCACAAACTTTTACAGGAGGAACAGGTCCAATTTTAGATAATCAAACAATCGATATTCCATTAACGGTAAGCGTTCCTCAAACATCTATCAATACAACAACGTTTGGTGTTGAGACAATCTGTTTGAATTTGACACATACCTATCTAGCTGATTTAACGATTCAAATTGTTGCCCCAGATGGAACTATCAAAAACCTTGCATCTGGAATTGGCGGGGGAGATGACGACATGACAAATACTTGTTTTAATGCAAATGCTACCACATCTATTTCTGCAGGAACTGCACCTTTTACTGGGACGTTCATTCCAATGGGTCAAATGGGTGCTGTCAATAATGGACAAAATCCGAATGGAACTTGGTACTTGCGCGTGAGCGATAATTATGGAGCAGATGAAGGCATTTTAATTGATTGGACATTAACATTTGGTTCGGCCCCTGCTGACTATTTTGAATTCAGCGAATCCGATTTACCGATTGTTGTCATCAACACAAATGGGAATACAATTGATTATGATATTAAAGTGACTGCCGATATGGGAATTGTTTACAATGGACCCGGAAACCGCAATCACCTTATTGATCCATTCAATGAATACAATGGAAAAATTGGGATTGAATACCGTGGGAATTATTCTCTTTCCTTACCACAAAAACCTTATTCAATCGAATTAATTGACAATTTGGGAGTGGCGATTGATTCATCTATATTCGGAATGCCAGCTGAAAATGATTGGTTGTTATTGGCGAATTACAACGATAAATCATTTGCGCGAAATGCCTTGCCGAATGAAACTTTTGAAAGTATGGGCAATTATGGTGTGCGTTCTCATCATGTCGATGTGGTGCTAAATGGAGAATACCAAGGAATTTATTTGTTCTCAGAAAAAGTTAAAAGAGACTCCAATCGAGTTGATATTTCGAAACTAGATACTTTAGAAATTTTAGGGCAAGATGTAACTGGTGGATACATCATCAAAGTTGATTATTGGGACAATACTGATTCATGGCAATCGAATTTTTCACCGATTGGTTTCCCGGGTTTAGATATTCATTATGTGTATTATTATCCGAAGCCTGATGTAATCGTTTTAGAACAACAGACGTACATTCAAAATTTCATGGATGAATTTGAAACAGCTTTATATGCAGCGAATTTTGATGATCCGAATTTCGGCTACCGTCGCTATATCAGTGTCCCAACATTCGTTGATTACCTAATCATAAATGAACTCGCAAGAAATGTAGATGGTTATAAGAAAAGTCGCTTTTTGTATAAGGACAAAGACCACGCGGACGGTACTTACCGAAAATTAAAAGCAGGTCCAGTTTGGGATTTCGATTGGGCATTGAAAGATATGTGGAGTGGTGCTGAAGATGGTTCAGGATTTATGTATTCAGAAGTTGATCAAGATGTGAATGCTCCAGGTTGGTATATACGCTTATTGCAGGATACCTTATTTGCGAATGAAGTACGTTGTCGTTACGATGATTTACGTCGCAATATACTGAGTGAAGCCTACATGCATAATAAAATTGATTCAATCGCAGCAGTAGTGAATGAGAGTCAAGATTGGCATTATCTAACATGGGGACACATGGGCGCCGCAACGGGTACGGGAGAAGTACAAGCTCCTTCACAAACTTATGCAGAAGAAGTTCAGCGTTTAAAAGATTGGTTAACACGTCGCGTAAACTGGTTAGACATCAACATGCCTGGGACATTAAATGGCTGCAGTTTTGCTGGTTTGGAAGAAATCTCTAGTGTTTCGTTCGAAGTATATCCCAATCCATTTAGCTCAACTTTGTACTTAAACTTTGAAAACAAAAACCTGGATAAAGGGCAGATTCTAATGCGCGATGCAGCAGGAAGAATTGTTTCTCAATTCAGTATAGATTCACCACAACTGCAAGAGCAAGTGGAACTTACGGGACTTGGTGAATTACAATCGGGGATCTATTTTGTAGAAGTTCAACTTGGTACACGCAAATCAGTTCAAAAAGTTGTGAAGTAAGATTTCGTAGGAAAATTAAGTTTCTATTGACAAATTGAAATCTGTTTCTCCGAGTACTTGAATTATCAAATAAGGAAATAGAGTTGAAAAGCATATTAAGCGAATGAAATCAAGGAGATATATTCATGAACTGAAAGAATCGTCAGAATTAGAATTAAGCCTAAAAACAAAATATTCTCTTTGAAATTTTTCTTTAATGCACTTACTTGCAGATTTGAATAAAAACCTTAACTTTGCACCCGCTTATCCTGTTAAACAGGAAGTCCTAACAAGCAAATGCCCCGGTGGCGGAACTGGTAGACGCGCTGGATTCAAAATCCTGTACTTTCGGGTGTGCCGGTTCGATTCCGGCCCGGGGTACTTCAATCCCTCTGAAACACTTGTTTTCAGAGGGTTTTTTGATTTTGAGTAACACTGGAGTAACAAGAATTTTTGAAATTCTCTAGTTTGATTTTAAACTTATCAATGCTCAATTACGTGTTTTTTCTATAAATTCAAAAATGATTACTAATAGCAAATCACAAAAAAAATAGCGCTTAATGCAGATTGAGATTTACTTCAGTACCTTAAAAGAAAAAATTCAAGTCAATTTTACTCTTTTTCAGTAAAAACTGATTCGGTAGACAAATTAAAGTGTTCATCTATCCAAAGAATTGTGTCGTGGGGGGTTTGTTTTAATTTCAAAACAGCTGATAATCTACCTAAACTTTGAAAACATCTTGGATCAAACATGTTTCTATTTTGTTCAACCTCTTCGCTTGACAGTTCTTTACCTTTTAAAAGATATTTTACAGTTACATTACCCATTTCATTAAACTATTTCATCGTAAATCTAGCAAATTAACCTACAAGTTAACTCAAAGGAATCGTTTCTAAAATATATTATCTTAGACTCATTGTTGTTGAGACTTAAAAAACTCTTCCAAGGTTACACCCAAATGGTCTAATATTTTCACCAATGTTGCAATCGTGATATTCGCTCCATTCTCATAAGTTCCTAACTGAGATCTAGACATCCCAATCTCATAAGCAAGGTATTCATAGTTCGTATAACCTTTGGCTATTCGAAGTGCTTTTAAACGCTCGCTAACGAACATTAAAGCATCGATTTGGCTTTTACTTAATTGATCTTTTTTCATAAATCAAAAGAAAGGCTAAGCCCGTATTTATGTAACCTTATTTATATGCGCCTTATATATATGGCATTAATTTTGTATTTTTGATTTAAACCAAAAACAATTATACATGAAAACAATATTCTTTTCTTTTTCACTGATAATCAGCACAGCTCTTTCAGCACAGACAATTGATCAACTCAAAAAGGAAAATGAAAAACTGAAAATAGAAAATCAGACTCTTTATCAAAACAACACTTATTTGTTTGAAAAACTAAGCTATCATAATACTTTAGCAGGAGCACAGAATCAACTAAAATCCTTTGATTCTAATTTTGAAATAAAAGTTTTATCATGCACTGGGAATACAAATTCACAGGAAGTAACCCTAGAACTAGTTTATGTGAATAAAACGACTAATAAGAATTTACTCCATTTCCAAGCATCTTCGGTTGCTACAGATGGTATTGGTCAAACATATAACATCAATCTTCCAAGAATGGAAAAACTTCTTTTAACTGGAATTGAAACAAGAGTAGTCTATAAAATTCAAGCAATTATGCCTGGTACTGATACATTGTCAGCAGTTTCAATTTCATGCAGAGCTAACAATCCAAATGGTGGGGCGCAACCACAACCAACTCTAACCGAAATTCGCAATATAAAAATCACTTGGGTTAATTAATAAGAGTTAAGAACATCTCAATCAAACAGTGAATCAACTTCATTATGCGACGGGAATGGTAAATTGAATTTTAAAAGATGTGTTGTAACACGCACCTTATGCTTAAGTAGCATTTTTACTCGTTCCTCAAATGTTATTACCGTTGTTAATGAAATAAATAAAAAGAGATCTGTTTGAGGCGCTGAATGACTAAAAAAGAGTCCAGACCTAGGGCAAAGTTTTATGTAGTTCCAATCTTTTTGATTAAAAAGCACATCAAAATAATCATATCCTAAAAATATCAGTTTGCGACAATCAGATTGACTGAGGTGAATAAAATATGTGTTGCCTAATTTAAACGAATCCATTTACGATGCTTTTTTAACTGACATTACGTGTTTTTTCACTTGTACTTCAATATGTTTGATTTCCTTGTAACTCTCAAAATGATCCATTTGCGTTATTGAAATATGGCAAGGTCTGCATACAGAAATCAAATCGAAAAGAGGTTCATTTTTAAAATGTTTATAAGTGAGGTGATGCACTTCTTTTGCTTTTGAAACTAGACAACTCTGACAGAGATAATTATCTCGTTTTAAAACCAAAATTCGTTTTGCCTTCCAATCGGCACTATCAAGGTAATCATTATAAATTTGTAGCTCATCTTTATAATCCGTTACTATATCCAACTTTTCTTTCAAATTGGACATAATTTTTTTCTCCATTGAACGATATTCCAAATTTCGCTTTTCGTCTTCTATTTCCATTAAATGGTAAAAAGAATCAGGCAATGAATAAATATCATCTACCGATTTGAAAGGTAATGAATCACCTAAAGATGTTGCACAATGTGTGCATTGTCTTTTCACTTGAAAACGTCCATCTCTTATAGTATGTCTAACTAAAATAGGAGATGGTTTTATACAGCATACCCCTCTTTGTCTGACGACTCCAGCAAATAGTTTACATTTAGGACAAAATCCATAATAATCATATTCTCCTTCCTCTAACGTAAGTTGATGATTGCACTTTTTACAATTCATAATATTCAAGTTCACATTTTCTGCACACATAGTTTCGATTTTTACTTACTTAAATATAAGAAAAACTAACCATATACGGTTAGTTTTTTGTGCTTTTTTTTAAGGAATTTGGCTGAATTATGGAAAAATCTGAATTTGATAGAAGACTTGGTTTGTATGTTCGAGAACTAAGAACAAAAAAAGGTTGGTCCCAACAAATCCTCGCTTCTAAAATGGGGAACAATTTTCAAAACATTTCCCGCCTTGAGCGAGGAGAAGTCAGCCCTACCTTTTTTTGGATTGATGAACTTGCTACAGTATTTGAAATGAAGCTAAAAGACTTTGTGGAAGGATTTGAGAATCAACTTTTACATTAAAATTCCTTTCTAATAGCTTTCAACTATTGAAAACACTTTAACCCCTAAAGGGCTTTTGTAAAAAGCCACATATCAAATTTGGATTAAATTACTTCCTGCTTTTAAATAATTAAGATCTAGAACTATTGAAAAAAAATGTCAAATAGCGATAGATTTTTTATCAACACCTCTCTCCTTGGTTTACATAATTGGTTTTATCAAAAAATGCATTCAAAGAAAAACTTCCTTTCGACCTTTTTATAAAAATTGTAATTCGATTTAAGAGTTGAAAATAATTACTTGAATTATTCAATGTGTTAAGATTAAAACAAAAAAATAGTTGCTATGACTTAAAAACTCTTTTTTCATTGACTTTAATGAATTTAGTTAACTGAACAGAATTATAGAAAAAACCAAGTACAACTATTAAAGTAATTTGAATTCATTACTTTTAGCGCAAATTCTAACCAAATTATATGAGGACCACTATTCCCCTTTTAGCTCTGGCAATTCTATTAAATTCATTTTCCATTTTTTCTCAAGTTGTGGGTGGACGCACAAATAGTGAGCAAACTCCAAAAAACGCAGAGGCTACAAAATTGTCTGGAGGAGGATTTACAGGAGATGTTAATCACATGACTGGCGAATATAATGGTACTATTCCTTTAGGTACTGTTGGAACACCTGCAGGGTTGAGTTTTTCATTGTCACTGAATTATACCAGTTCGTTTAGTTTTAGTACGAATATGCCAATTCTTTCTGGAGTGCCATATGGTGAGGGCTGGAGTCCAAATATTCCAACAATAAGTATTGAAACAGATGTTTTTCATCGCTTTTCAAAATATGATGAATGTAATGAAGAAAATTTAGTTGGATCAAATTCCATTAACAATTCATCAACTGACTTTTCACCCAATGATGAAGGAGATTTGTACTGGTTCTCTCCAATTATTAGTATCCCAGGTGTTGGTTCTGGTCGAGCTGTTTTTAAATACATTGATGTTTCTGATAGTAAATGTGCGGTATTTGTTCTTAATAAATTTGAAAGTCCCGTTGAAATTCGATTTTATGGAAATACCTGGACTGTTAAAGTTGCAGACGGAACTGTCTATCAGTTTGGAACTCATTTAGCGAACTACCAATCACCATCCAATGATCGAACAATGTATTATGACCATACAATTTCAACTGGTTCTGATCCAAATGAAACAGAGGATGCAATGTTAAGTGGTGTATATACTAATCCTGAAAAAGTAAGAAATGCTATTGAGCCTAAACTGAGTTTCAGTGTTTGGCATTGTGATTTGATTTATAATCAAAATTTTCCTTTACAAGGAATTAAATTTGAGTATGAGAAGTATGGAGGGTTTAATTACTTCAAAGAATTTCAACAGTCTCGATATTCAATGGTAAATCCTCAAGTATTTAATACTACAACACTTCCATATAGTCCAGATTATATTGCCTATAATGATGTTTTTTTAAAGACGCTCAAATCATTTGTAATGGAGTCTTCTTTAGATATTTTGGAACTTGAATATGTCAAACAAAATAATTTAATGGGTGGTGGTGTAATACTTGACCCAACAGATGCTTCTGTAGTACCCTATGATGCATTATATAGTTCACAAGTTATTCAATCATTTGGTGTTTCGAATAATTTTACTGGTTGGTCAAGGTATCCTCATCGTTCAAGTGATTTAAATTATGTACAAAATGATAGTAACCCTTTTACAGATTTAAATGGCAATTATAAACGTGAAACGATTGCTTCCACCAACATTGTACCTTTTAACCATAGTTTTTTAGAAAGTGGAAGAATTTCAAATTCTGCTATATATCCCGGCGATATTTATGAATTGCGTTCTAGGATCACACGCCTTTCCGGAGAAGATTTGCAAAATGGTAACGGAACATTAGACCTTGCTATTGTTACCAATAATGGGCCACATGGAAGTGTAACACTTAGTAATCCTACAATAGTAACTGCTAGTGAATACTTAAATTCAAGAGGTCTGGAAATTTTTTCAACTTTCAATATGGCAATGAAATGGCAAATGGGTTGGCAACAAAATGAGCTAAGAACTTCTAATTTTTTCGTAATGCCAAATTTGCCGTCAACATTCGACGGATTTAATATACAGATTGGACCAGGGAATTCAGATATCGACTATAGTTATCATGATATCTACCTTAACGATCAAGATGACGATGCAAACGCATTGAATTGCTATCCTCAAACTTTTGGATCACGAATATTAAAATCAGGTGCTACAGTACCATCTAATTTTGGAACAGGACATCCTTGGGCCATGATGGTTCCTATTTATGCAAAAATGGCTTTACAAAATGGTGCGATGTCAGGATCTTTAGGGTCAATATTAGACCTTTTTAAAAATTGGTGGCAAGATCCAAATAATCCTGAAACAGTGAATATTCCAACAAAATTCGACAACCAAGTTAAATTAGAAGAAGTTGAGTTAGTTCGTTATTCGAAAAATGCGTACATGTTAAAAGGAGTGAAACAATACCGTATTAATGGTGAATATTCATTTTATGTGCCATCAGGTGTTAATCCTCCAGATGGCAAAAAATTGGTATCCCAAAAATATCTAGATTATGATTTTAAAGATGAGTATGTGTTAAGAAATTATGACTACAGTAACAATGATATTGTAGAAATTGAAGAAAATCGCAGAAGAAGAATTATTTTTTTAAAATCCGTATCCGAGGTTCCTGTAAATGGTGATTTATATGCTGTTAATTTTAATTTACCCAATCCAAATGTAGTTCTAAAAACTTCGTTAGTTTATTCCAAAGTTATTAATACGGCCGTTTCTGGTGATATGATTTTCACACCAGAAAAACCATTTGCCGGTTTAAATAAATATTTACTTACAGAATATATTGACCATCTTGGAGGTATTACAAAACTTGAATATTATTCGGCTGGTTCTGATGAGTCACGAGTGTCGAACAACTATGAATCTATTGCCGGATGTAACGGGATGCTTTATAAAAAGCCTTTTGGAACCGATCGTGCATACACAATGCACATGGCCGTTAAGTATTTAATGAAGAATGATGAAGATGATCAGTTGAATCCTTTGGTGATTTCAACCCCAAATAGTCAGCAATTAAAACGTTGGGAATATGTGTATGATGTAGCAAGCATCATTAAAAATCCAAAAGAAATTGTTTTAAGACCTGCCAATTCTAGTGACACTGCACATTTTAGATCTAGACATCACATGGACGTAGATGTAGCATTTTCCAAGATTAGGGTGTATGAGCCAGGACTTTTTGATGCTGTGAATAGTGAATATTTAAGAAACTATACAGATTATGAGTATTATGGTGGTCAGACCGACATCTATCTTTCTCCTTCCATTTTCCCAACTGAAGATGAATATTTATTTTATGGTAAATTAAAATCTTCGAAAACCTACGATCACTACGGTGTTCTGCATGAAGAAAAATTTATTAAATATGGCAAGACATTGGCGTTTCAGAATGGTTTTGAACGACCAAATCCATGGCGAGAACAAATAGGTTATTATGATGATTTATTAGTGCGTTCTTATGAATATGAGGACATCTACAAGAACGAAGTTTTGACAATGGATGTTCCAAATGGAACCGGCACAATAACAGTAAGTGGTCCTTCCGCTTATAGTTATTTAGATATTCCTTCCTTTGATGGCAAATCTGGTGGTATTATGGAAAGTCCAAAGTTTCTGGAGTTTTACTTTTTTGAAATGTTACAACCAAACAATAGACCCTATATGTTTGATTCGTACTTTATCAAAAAAACATCAGAAATTGTTAGGACATACGATGCGGGGTTGTCTAAAATGGCAGATGTTGTTTTACCATCAATTCCTGCAAGTGCAACTAAATCTGCGAATCCATTTGGAATTGGTGTTTTGAATTCAAAGATGAGTGTTCCATCTGAGGATAGCTTGTTGATCTTATCAATACACCAAGACCTGAATGCTTCATTGCCTACACTCATTAATCAATCTCCATTGTCCGATATTGTGCTTTTTGAATTACTGACCGAATCTGGAATTAGGTCTGATAAAAAGGCTGAAATATGTGCGCTTCAAAATGGCTTATCAAACGAAATTTGGATTCGATTGATTAATGATATGAAAGAATACTCTCCACTCAGTATGGATAAAATAATTGCAACACAACCCTATTTTTCTGATACGATTTTATTTCATCTAATAAACAACTCTAGCTATTTGACAAACGACATTGTTTATCAGAATGCTTTATTAAAAAACCCATACCTATCAGATACAGTTGTAAAAGCTCTATTAAATGCCTCTGAAATCCCTGGAGAAAGTTTTAGTGTTGTATTAGAAAAGCAAACCCAGTTTACAGAACCATTGTTAAAGTCAATAATTTCTTCTCCTAACTTACGTGATGCACATCTTGTAAGTGTTTTGAAAAATCAACTATTGACAAATTCCTTGTGCTTTCAGATTTTAGATTTAGATAAGTATAGCGAATCCAGTATTGTTTCTTTAATTGAATCGACTATCGCTTATCCAAGTGATAAAGTGTTACAAATTATTTTAAGGGAAACTCCTCTTTATCAGGCTGCCTCAATGAGAAGAATTTTAGCCGCTGCCGATAGAGAAATCGGATTAGATGTACTAAATATGATAGATACATTGTATTCGAAACGTGATGCTGCTTCGATTAAACCTCCAGCTTTTATTGGTAATCGATTGAATCAATACTGCCAGAATCCAGTTTTGACAAGTCGAACTTTTATTGAAAATAAAACAGAATATGAATATTACGAGGCCAACGATAAAGGTGAAGTCATTGGAAAACCTTTTGAACTACTGTTAGGTCATATTTCAAATGTTGATCAAGCAAGCTCATTTCCAAAAACAGTAAATTTAAGCACCTACGGATTGGGTTCAGGAACTAGAACTATTGGCGCACTCCGTCTAAAACATGAGCCGTCATGGCAACTTTTCTCTACCAAACAAAGTTCGCCTCACCTTCCTGGAGTGTATCAGCGTCAAGAGTATTTCTACTGGTATGATCTTCAGAACCGATACGATCGTTATTGGTTCAATTTCGATAATCAGAATACGAACCTTGAAGTATTGATTCATAGTTACGGAACAGGTGGTTTTACTGATACATTAGTTACTAACTTGAATTGGCATTTAGATTTTCAAAATCAAGGAGGAGTGCCGATATTACCACAAATTGATGGTATGGAAAGGTCAAGAACTTATGGAAACAGAGTTATTGCTTTTCAAAAAAGTACATTCTCTAAAAATGCAACTGATTTAAAACCATTAATGCAATCGGAATATTATGATTATGACCGCCGATGGGAATTTGACGATTTACCAAAATCAGCAACAACTGTATATTATGAAGGACCAGCTTGTTCAAATACACCACCTCAAGAAGGTTGTCTTGATTTAATTGATTGTACTGATTGTTATTATTTCAAATATACAACGGAACAAGCGCTTATCGCAAACGTACCGTTAAATCACTGTGCATGGAGTCTCTATGGAAATGTAGTTATCTGTCCTATTGGACAATCACCGATTGAATACTACCCAGGTACTGAACAAATTTATTGCAATGTTGGAATTTCAGATGTGCCATATGAAGGCAATAAGGCCATGGATCCTGGAGCTGTATTAGCAAATACACTACAATTGAGATCTATTATTATTCAATTAGACACAATCCACAATAGTCAAGATGATGATTTTTACATTAAACGTTTAGATCCAAAGAATAAATACATTGTAGATTTTTATATGGGGGGTAGTGAAGAAGAAGATGTTTATGGCTTCGAAAATCCTATTGAAATGTTAATGCCATTTGATAATTTGAATGTAAGAACAATACTTGAACGTAATAGGTATCTCCAGCCTGAATTAGAAAAGAATCAGGTCGATTTAAAAACAAGATATTACTACAATCAATCTGAGAACACTTGGAACGTAAATACAACTTGCCCAAGTGAAGGTGCATATAACACAATTGTTAATACAGATATAGGTTTACCAGTTCGTATAACAGTAGGTTGGGATCGTATAGAAGGAGATTCGCTTGCAACACAATATGAATATAATGAAATAGGACTCGTGAATAAGGTTATTGAGCCTTCAGGGAAATTTACAGAGTTTACTTTTGATGATTATTGGCGTATGACATCGGTTGAAGAAAATAATAATCGACTTCTATTGACAAATGAATATCATACATGGGACAAAAATAATTCATTGACCTTTACTGAAAAAACAAATCAAAATTTTGTACTTAATCGCGTTTACAATGGGGCTGATTTGACAAATGAAATCAATACGGAATATATCAAAGGATTTGTTGATCCATTAGGTCGAGAACATAGCTCAATTAGGGCATATAAGTTAGGCGATAAATATATGGAAATTCATAGTGGTACGCTAAGTAGAGATAATTGGAGCAGAACAATAGATGGACATAAAAACCACCTTGAAGTTATTATTCCTTCTTTAGGTGGTGTTCCTCTTGAAATGATTGATAATAACAATTTAGCATACTCTAGTATCACTTATGAAAACAATCCGAAAAGCAGAGCGAAACGAAATTCAAATTTTGGAGTGGATATAAATGATATTCATGTTGTTAAAAGTAATTATGCGATAGCTAATAATATATTTACCTCTTGTGAATTAGGGCTAAACGTTAAAGAGCTACAGATGATTATGGGAACAGGCAGTACTAATATGTGTCGTTTTTACCGCACTGAAGTATTTGACCAGGATAATAAAGTAAATGTTCAATACATTAATTCAATGGGTCAAAAAGTCGCGACCTTAAGCTATAGTGAAAACAATCTTAAAATAGTTACTTTATTTGTTTACGATAGTTATGGAAACCTGACAAGAGTTATTAACCCAGAAAAACAACAGGCTTTCTATTCCTACAATATGATTGGCCAACTAGTGAAGGAACAAACAGTGGATGCGGGGAAAAAGTCTTATATGTACAACAAACAAGGTTTAGTGTCTGTGATGCAAGATGAGTCAGGAAACAAAAATAGCGTGAGCGGAGTGTCTCGACCATATTTCCGAGTATTTGTATATGATGACTTTGGTAGACTTCTATCTTCTGGTAGAACAGATCAAGCTGAAACGAATGGAAAATATCCATTATATAATTCGCAATACCATCCCTTACTTTATGAAACAAAATTTGTTGGTTTAGGTCCAAATCAGCCAACGAATATAGGAGGACAAGAATTTTATTTTGATTACGTTTTTACAAACATTTCAACTCAAGATTGGTTAGCAAATTATAAAGGAATGGTTGGTGCAATTGGTGGTGGTGGAATGCTTTATTATACCATTTCTACGCTTACTGATTTCAATTCCGTACTTACTTCAATTAATCCAATACTATGGGAGAAAGAGACCTTTTATGGATCAGATGCTCTTGTGAGCTCAATCGGAAAAGTAATACAAACAAATAGTTTTGATAATGATGGTGAAATCATTCAACGAGTTAAATACTTCTATGATGTGAATGATAATTTAGCTCAAGAAATCATTCAATTCCATCCTCTAAATCTTGGAATTAACCCTTTGAGCCCACCATCAGATGCAATCACTTCAGTTATTAGCTATCCAAAGTACAACTACCGCAATTCGGTATTGGAACAAAAGGTAGATGTTGATAACAACGGAATTGTAGATATTCATTATTTTAATGAATATGATGCTTTAAACCGACTAAAAACAATTTACGCTGCTTCAGAAGAGGTAAATGATATTTCATCCGCAACTAAATTAATGAGTTATGCTTATGATGACGCGAATGGATTGCTTATTCAGAAAATACAACATGTAATGAGTGACAATGGATTATTGGATGTTACGAGCATTAATTATACCTTTGATATTCGCGACAGATTAAAAGAAATAAACGGATTACACACGAATGCCGCGTTTATGGAATATGAGCTGTTTTATGACAATGATAGTCCAATGTATTTCGATGGTATAACTGAAATAGTAGGTCATCATCAAAATTGGAATGGAAATATTAATGGTTCCTTGATGCAATATGATTTTTCGTCTGCTTCAAATCCAATCAATAATTTTCAAGAACCAACATTGTATGGATTTAAGTATGATAAAATTAATAGGTTAACAATTGCTGATGCAACCGTTGGAGATTTGATCGTTACAGGTACATCAGAGCAAGTGATGAATTCATATCAAATTGGAGATGAGAGTATGACATATGATAAGATTGGAAACATCAAAACAATGTTACGTGTTTTAAAGAACACTAATCCACAGGCTACCAATCCAATTATTGCTTTTGATCATTTTAATTACAATTATCAAACTGGAAATAACCGCTTAATGAGTGTAACAGGTTTAAGTGGCTCACAAAATAGATCATATACTTATGATGTGAATGGAAATATGCTGACAGATAGTTACAAAGGCATTAGTGCAACAACTGTTGGTCGTGCAGCATACACCTACAACCTAGTAAAGAATAGTGATGCTATTTCCTATTTATATTCCTTAAAAGACCAGCGTACATACAAGAAGGTTGTAAGCACAAGTGGTACAACTGAGGAATATTACTTAATGGATGCAATGGGTAGAACGGTGGCGTTAAAAAACATGCAAGGCAATAATTGGGAGTACTATGTTTCAGCAGGTGAACGAGAAGCCCGTTTGAAGCCAACAGATGGGAATGGCAATTATTCATACGGTGAAGTTCAGTTCTTTGCATACGATCATTTAGGAAACACGAGAGTTACCTACTCGCTAAATATGAATCCTACGACCCATGAAACTGAATTCAACATTGATTATGTCGCAGATTATTACCCTTATGGCAAAATTTTAAGAGAATTTGTGAATGGTCAAAAGGAACGTTTTTTGACCACTCAACATGAAAGAGATGCTGAGACAGGACTTGATTATAGAGGAGCTCGTTACTACGATTCCGATGTTGCACGGTTCCTTTCTATTGATCCTTGGCAAGACAAGTACCCAGCTTGGAGTACCTATAATTACGTGATGGGGAACCCGATTATATTTATAGATCCAACAGGTAAGGGACCAACTGATTGGGTGAAAAACATTAATACTGGAGAATATATTTGGGATAATACCGTTACAAACCAACTTCAAGCGCATGAAGGACAAAGATACATTGGTAACGATGATAGTGATATAATTAATGACCTCTTTGGGAAATCGAGATTCACTGCAGAAACTGTAGATTACGGGATATATAATGTAGAAAATGATTTGGCTTGGGTTGCCTCATTTTCTGCATCAGTTTATACAACTCTCGTCGTTAATATTAAAGCAGATGTTACTGTTGATGGTGACAACAGAACATTTAATGGAATAAATTTTAACGCAAGTACTTGTGGAGTTACTTATGCACCTCTAAAACCAGATCAACAGATGGATTTTACAACAACTGAAGCCAAATTTCATGGATATGATATGAATCCTCCTAAAAAATATGAAGGGACATTGATGGATGCACAGTCTGGTAGTGGAGCTTATAGCTATAGTTGGAGTGCAAAAAGAGTTTATAATGATTTCAATAAATCATATCACAGAAAGATTAGTATTGAGGGGTATTATACTTTTGGAGATACCCCATTAAAACATTTAACTGCTGCAGGGTTAATAATACCAATTAACAAAACAGCTGTTTCGTTAACATTACCATTCAACAATAAATAAAAAATATGAAAGGGAAAAAATTTGGATTGATTTGTCTATGCATTGTATTATTTACTTTAAGCTGTTCAAAGAAGTTGAATTTTGATGAACTTACAACAGAGAATCTCACAGGAATTCCTTTGTGGAATTATCGAAGTTCGCAATTAAATTATTCAATTTCTTTAACTGAAAACTTAAAATTGGTTGAAAATGATTACAGCGATACATCGGGATTTGAATTGTTTATTGATACTACACGTGAATTTGAAAAAGGAACGAATATACTGTCGGTTGTGCAATTCTATTCTCAAGAAACAAAACTAGAAGAGACATGGAAATCTCTTAAATCAAAAAGGTTACCAATTGAAAGTTTTAAGATAATTTCTGAAGGGTTAACAAATTATCTTGGTAAACCAGCATATTATGAGCATTCAACAAGTTTCCTAAGTAATAATGAAACTGAGTCCATTAGTTTTTTGTTCCACGGCGATTCTTCAAAGTTTTACCTTTTGAGTGTTCAGACAGTTATAGATGAAGGTTACCCTGATAATTTGAAAAAATTACTTTACTGCGCAAAATCTATTAAAATGTTGCCCTAATTTTTGTATTTATGGGAATATTATCAAAACTAAAACTTGTTGTTTTTTTTTTCATACCATATAATTTCCATTCACAAACTTTCATTAATTCAGACCTTGAAAATAATTCAAATGCAATTTCATTGGCTCCTTCTGGTTGGCAAATGATACCATACACCGATCCATACTGTCAAGCAAGCTCATCAAGTCAGGCAACAGTTGATATTTACAATTTCAATGGCCCCTACTCTATGAGTGGTGGATTCGGAACACCTTATTCTGGGAATACATTTGTTGGAGGTGGACATAGTTATTCAGCTGCAGATGGCTGGTTGTGGCATGAAGGTATTATGCAAACAGTTACGGGTTTTATTCCTGATAGTATGTATCAAATTGGGTTATATCAATGTGTGGTACTTCAATCAACGTTATTAGATCCATCTGGATCTTGGGCAGTTTTGGTAGATGATATACTAATCGGAATTACCGTACCAACCGTTTCAACAATTGGATATTTAGACTCAAATCTAGAATGGGAAAAAAGAGAATTCGTGTTTCAGGCAACATCAACATCACATACGCTGAAATTTTTCCCTATGGATGATGATTTATCAATTGAAGTTTTCTCTGAAGGTCAAGCAGGTGGAATTCGGATGGGGATTGATAGCATCTATCTCAAAAAATACAATTGTTCCAAAATCTTCGATCTAGGTCCTGATCTTGTTTTTTGTGAAGGAGGAGTCGCAATGCTAGATGCTTTCCAAGTAAATTCGTCAGTTGAATGGAGCACTGGTGCCATAACAAATAGCATTTTTGTAGATTCAAGCGGATATTATTCTGTCGCTGTTACAGCATACGATTGTCCTATTACTGATTCGCTTACCTTTTTTGATACTTTGCTTGTTACAGTGGTTCCTTACCCTGAAATCAATTTAGGAGACAATGTCCAATTTGTTTGCTCAAACGAAACAGTTTTATTGGACGCTTATTCAGAAAATTCGACCTACTTATGGCAAGATGGCTCAACTGAATCTACCTTTCTTGTTAGTGATTCTGGAATGTATTATGTGACTGTAAATAGACAAGGATGTATAACCACGGATTATGTAAAAATTGAATTAAAACCCTGTGAATCAAGACTTGAAATGCCGAATGTTTTTACCCCAAATGGAGACGGTGATAATGATGTTTTCAAGCCAATAATCTCAGAGAGAATAGCAAGTCTCTACACCATTATTTTAAATCGGTGGGGCGATATTGTTTTTCAGACAAATGAGTTGTTAGTTGGATGGGATGGAAAATTAGTTGATGGTACTGAAATATCTGCGGGTGTTTATTTTTGGAAAGTGGTTTATATGGATGAATTGGGAGGTCAATTTGAACAATATGGGAATGTTTCTTTAATGAGATGAAACAATCAAATCCAAGTCAAATTAAAAACAATTGCTTGTAGATTTTAAAGCGTTCGAAACAATTTACAATTGTCATTAATTAGTTCGAATTGTCAAAAATATTTTTATAGTTTTGTTCGAAATAAAATACTAGAAGAATGCGTTTCTAGTAATTCAAAACACTATATGAAAATACACCTAATCATTTTGTGTGCCTTTTTGGCATTTCAGTCAACTGGTCAAAATAATGCGCCAAGTAAAACATTTACCGAGAAACTTGATGGAATATCGACAAGTGCAAAGGAGCTAACAAAGAACGCTTCTACAGATAACTCTTCTGTTGGACAGTCTGGAATTATGTCGACGAGTGTTCCCTTAGTAACTGTTAGTTCTAGAACAATGTCGTTTCCAATTGAATTACAATATGGATCTGGAATAAAGGTTGATCAAAATAGCGGTCCTGTAGGTTTAGGTTGGGCCATGCCAATTGGCAGTATCACGAGAGATTATGGAGCGTTTCAACCAGATTATTCCTCAACCTTACATGAAGGTGATATGTTAGATGTAAGCTCAAGTACGGTGCCTCAAAATGGGTGGTTAAACACCAGTGGAATTGGTATCAATCCAGATTACAATTCAACATTTCTAGGGTATGATATTTTGCCTGCCTCTCAACAACCAATACCTTTAAGTGATTATTATCATATTAGTGTTCCTGGTCTTGGCTCGAATTCATTTTGGAATGGAGGTTCTATTGGTGGTTCACACAATTGGAAATTAACTGAGTATGAAAATTGGCGAATTCAACACAATGTCAAAACATACAGTATCGATCAGGAATATTCGAGGATTAATGAATTGAATCGATTGGATAATTCAAGTGGTGTTTTTGATAATTCAGGCAGTTTTGCTGCAGCGATTGGAATGTTGCCTTATGTAATCAATGGATGGGCGTCAGCATATGATGCTTCAGAAGTTAAAAAAGTTACTTATGAAGATTTTAAAGAGTTCATCATTACGGATCCTAATGGCACACAATATGTGTTTGGAAGAGCTCTTCGCGGTCAAAAGTTTGTGTTCAATGATAATCCATATTGGTCAACAGGTACTAATTTGATTGGAAGCTCCAACGCAGCGAATGGTAGTTTTTGGAAGATTGATTACATAGCGGAATGGCTATTAACAGAAATCCGTACTGTAGATTATGTGGATGTAAATAATAATGGGATAGCTGATGATGGAGATGCGGGTGATTGGATTCGATTTGAGTATACAAATCCTACACAAAGCATTCATACGGTTCCTAAAGAATCAAGTTCTGATTTTCTTTCAACAGTTCCAGCACATAGAGAATGGAGCTCTTATTCACAAACGGATCAAGCTTCCTCATTGATGAGAGAGAGAGCATATTTGACAAAGATTATTACCCCAACTCAGCTTGTAGATTTTACTATCTCTCAACGTTTTGATGTTGAGCACGATTACTATAGTAAACCTGCTAATAAAAAAGGAACCGAATTCTATTATGAAGATAAAAAGGTGGGTATTGCAAATGGTTCAACGAGTGATTTTGATATTGAATATCCTGTTGAAACTATGAAATATGATTCAATTAAAGTTTATTCAAAATTGATTGACAAGAATCTTTACCCAACTGAAAATCTAATGATTCAGGCTGTAGCATTAAATTACGCTCAAAAAGGAAGCGCGCAAGAACTTGCAGTATCTGAATATCTTATTAGAAACAATGATAATAATCCAAAACTTAAATCTGACGGATCTGTTTTGGGCGCGCCTTCAGGAACAGATTTTGAAATAGAAAATTACAAAAATAATACTGATAAACGAGGGAAAACTACATTATTATCAGTTGATTATTTTGGCGATATAATTCAAGATAATGAAAAGACTTCTTATCGTTTTGAATATGGTTATAATCCAAGTTTTAATGAAATACACAAACGGGAAATAGTAAGGAAATGGTCCTCACCATCAGTAAGGCAATCTGGAGATTATTATCCAAATATAAAAGCTAGTGGTAACATTAGTTATACGGAATTGGTTATGGACCAAACTGGTTCAAATTATACGTCAATAAATCATACATCGCTGGTAGCTCATGAATTCTTGATTGATTTCCCCTATGAGGAAAAATATTACAAAGTAGATTTTGGAGGAAATAATAACAACCTTAATTATTTTGTAGAGCAAGGGGCAATTTTACCATTAAGTTATCCAGTAATAAGTGAAGCAAGAACACATCCATTATCACCAGTTAAAGATGTTTTCGGTTTTTTATTTTCAACTAATTATTCTAAAGCTGCAGAAGCATGGAGTTTGACTAAAATAATATATCCGACAGGGGGGGAGGTTTCGTTCATGTATGAAAAAGGTTCGTTTGAAATGCAAACAGACCAAGCAAATTGGTCTTTTGATCAAACTGAAATACCGATAATCAAACAATACAATGAACTAGCCAAACAACGTTCGTATGTTCAAAATGCAGTTAATGAGTATGCTGTTGAACATTCTTCACCTGGTGTTGGAGTAAATAATGCTCAAAAGACATTAACAGCTACTTTTGAGGTGCCCTTGCCTTCTAACTACGGTATCCGTCTAGAATCCAAAGTAATAAATGATAAAATTAATCCTTCTGTTACAGTTCGTTACGAATATAATTCTGGTCATTTTACAGGTTTGCCGTCTGAATATGTTCAATCAACTGTTGGTGCTTTTAATCAGTTTATTCTCCGCGAAAAACACCGACATTCATGGGAACTAGGTCATTATGGTCCAAATCTATCATTATGGACAACAGACTATGAAACAAAAATGAAGTTTGCCGCGATCTCTGGATTATCACTTGACGAATATGCAACTACTCACTTTTACGAAAAAATTGATCAAATATATTCGGACAATTCATTTGTTAGAACGCATTATGGACCAATTGAATCATTATTAAATGTAGAATATGATAATTTCAATCTTTTTTGTTACAGATTACCTAGATCAGAAGCTGGATATGATGGTGGATTTATTTTGGCTAGAACCAATTTAAATTTAAAACCAATTAACTCATTAATTGTAGAACATTTTGAAACTGGAAATAACATTCCATATAAATCAATATCGTACACCTATACCCGTGAAAAACTGTTAGGATACGAGTTTAAGGTTGATTATACTGGAGGTTTACCAGATCCTAACGACCCAAATGACCATTATAATCAAGTTGAAATGTGGGATAACACATTCGAAGTTTGGGCTCCAATATCAAATTTATATACTGGAAACTCAATTAATTCTGGCAATGTTCAATATTGGGTAATTTATCCAAACTCAAGCGCATATGGTTTCGGTTATTTAGCAGAATGTGTTGTTCCAAGTTCATTTTATTTACCTTATCAAGGTGTATCGACATATTCATATGAAAGATGGGCATCTTTTAAAACAACACTCAAAAGCACACAGTCAGATTATAAGGGAATGGTGAATTCTTCGAAATATTTCTACCATCCTACTCTTTTTACTCTAATTAAAAAAGAAGATAACTTCCCTTCCCTAAACAAGAAACATATAACTACATATGAGTACGCGCATGAAACATATTCATCGTTGACAACAAAATTCCAAGATTTAAATTTAATGAATGTTCCCACAAGAACTACTTCATATTTAAATTCAATTGACCTAAGCAATGTACTTAGTGCTCAAATGTCGACTTATGATGTTTCTTCATATGACGTTCCTAAATCCAAAAACAATTTTGTCTTTGAAACATCTATAAACCAAAATACTGGGACATTTACACTTGTACATTTCGATATTAACTCAACGATGAATCCAAATTGGCGAATTGATCAAAATGTTAACTTAGAATATAATAATAATTCGAATCTTATTTTATCAAAAACAAACAGATTGTATAACAAAACTGTTTTTGGAAATAACCTTAATCTTACAAAAGCAACATTTGCTTATCCTGAAAATAAATTTGACGCCACTTATTCAGGTTTTGAAGATTTTCATGATTTAAATTCTATAGCTGATTGGAATACACTAGAGTATAAAAACGAAACATGGTTCGCAGATGGAATTGTATCTGAACCTGAGATTAAACTGAGTATTTCTAACGACGATATCTGTGGGAATAGTTCTTTTTGGTTATTTTCTCCAGGTACTGATTTTTATCATGTGGTTTCAATAGATGATGTTACAAACGTTTCTGTTGGAAGTGATATTGAATTCATATTTAACGCGAATGGAGTTACATCTGTTTTTTCGACTAAAATCAATTCAATAGTTGAAAAACAGGTCGCAATTAATGATTTTGGAGCAACATCATACACATTGGACTACGTACTATGTTTTTCAAATGAAATTGATTTTCCATTTACCAATCCACTGAATTCAGGTAACGAAGACCCTTTGCTATCTAGTAATTCGCACACCATTTCTTGTGAAATTGGGTCTGTAAATTACTCCCTCTCTAAATCATACTCACGAACAGGAGAATACAGTTATAAATTACCAACGAAGCGCATTGATAATGAATCATTCAATCAAACACCAATAAGACCAGTAAAAATTTATACAACAGCCGAAGAGGGATGTTTGTTAGAGGTTCCTGATGATGCTACCGCAAAAAGTTTGATCGTTCCAGAACATTGCAAATGGAAATACGAAGCAAGTGTATGGTTGAAATATGACACAGATTTGCCAGGACTAAAGCCAACTAATAATGTTGTGCCTAAAACACTTGATCCTGCTGGTGATGCCCGCTACATTAGAGGAACTATTAGTGAAACTGATAATGGCTCACAAGTCAAAATAATATGTGATGTTTACAATAGCACAAGATCAATTTTGATAGACCAAAAAATCTATTACGTTGAAGATTTAAATGCAGAGTGGAAACAATTCACTGTAGATGTTTCAATGCTTAAGCAAGGGGAAAAATGGTTAGATGTATATGTAGTCAATGAACGTTCACAACTTGGTCAACCTATTAGCAGTTATAAATCAGTTTTTGTTGATGACATTGCGATTTACCCTCAAGGAGCGAAGTATAGTTATATGACTGCAAATAAATTCGGAGCTACCACCTTTGCGGTTGATAATAATGATGTATATGTAGAATCCATTTTTGATTCGAAAGCTCGACCAATAGCTGCAATAAATCAATATGGAAACAAAACAAAGGTTTTCGAATATTTCGAACACCCAAATTGGACAAACCAACAGAATTATATTACCGAACGTAATTGGGTTGATGATGGATTGTATAACCAATCACGATATTACATTGATGGATTTGGTAAAACAAAACAAGTGATGACCGCAGACCAAACAAGGGGAGCAAGAATTGTAAGTGAGACAAATATCTTCAACAATAAAGGTCAAGTGATTCGAGCCTACAAGCCATATGTTTTAAAAGGTTCAAATTTTACGGCGAAATTCGATAATAATTATGCTTCAAAAACCCTAGAGTTTTATGGTTCAAATTATGCTTATGTAGAAGCCACATATGAACAAAAACCAGATGAATACTTGGTTTCTTTAACTTCTCCTAGACTTAATTCCGAAAGTTTAATTTCAAAAACTCAAAGTGAATATTTAAGTTATACTTCTATCACCAATACATTTACCAATCAAGTCTATGGGGTGGGTTCATTAATGGTGCATCAAATGATAGATGAAGCTGGTAGTATCGTAAGAACGTACATAGATGCTATGTCTAGAGTTATCATGGAGGAACATCAGATTGGACAAAATCATATTCAAAATGCAGATGGTTCAATTAGCCCAGTAGTTTCGCCTAATGTTTTTGCACAAACATGGTTTAACTATGATGACGCTGGTAGATTAATTAATGTTTACGATCCAGAGGGTAAAATAACAGCATATACTTATAATAGTTTAGGTGTGTTAATTAAATCTCAATCACCTGATAAAGGTACTGCAGAATTGAGATATGATAAATACGGACAGGTTCGTTTTATAAAGAATGAAAAGGATATTATTGCTACTGATAATAGTATTTACAATACTGATCAGTTTAAGTATTCGAAATACGATGTTTGGGGCAGAGTCGTGGAAAGTGGAATGATAATGGCTGCAGCAAATAATGCAGGTTTAGATCCATCAAATCTTCCATTCCCTTCTGGTGATTTTTTCAATAATAGTCAAAAAATTAACGATCAAGATTTCCCATTATCTACTACAAAATTGGTTCAGGTACATGCTCAATTTAATTATGATGGATCAAGAGAGCAGTTCAATAGCAATCATTTACTAAAGGAGGGTAGCCTTTCTGGTCATAATTTGAGTACAGGGTATATCTACACGCCTGCTAGTGTCGATAAAAAAGAATATCAATACATGGCAGATGGTCAGTTAGCTAAGGTAGAATATTATTATCAGGGATTAACTGGTGTGCATAGTATTGAACCCATCTATAACAATATGAGATTGCCTGTTGGTAAATCTTATACAAATTCATCTCAGTCTAATTACAATTTCACGTGGAAATCAGAATTGGACAATTTTGGGCGAGTTAAAGTGAATAGCACAGCACATAATGGTATAAGTACACAAACTGGTAAATACTATTACGATCTTTTTGGAAATCTTTTAATGCAGGGATTAGGTTCAACAGGTAACACAGTGAATCCACATATCGATTATGTTGTTTATAAGCGAAATATTCGAAATCAAGTGGTAAATGAAATGTCCAAGAAATTACGAATTGGTCTTTCATATGATATGGTCGGAAACATTACTAATCAGTATTGGAGTAATGAACATTTCGACCCAACAACTGGAGCCACAGTAAATGTTAACCAATATCAATACTATTATGATAAAATGAACCGTTTGGTTGGAGCAGATTACAAGACAGGTAGTTATGCACAGAACCCATTCTCCTATTTCAATAATATCTCTGCTAATATGCCGAATGACTTCATTTGTGGGGTAGATGAACGTGAATTTAAACAAATTTTGGATCCTATCTTTAATGAACTCAGAGACAATATAAAAAATCGGATAAATGTTGATTTATCAAACAGTTCAATAAATGCACTTAATTCATTACAAGAACAGTATTTTGCAAATAATGTTTCATATCCAACAATGACAGATGACGAAAGGGTAGTGTTTTTGAAAAATTATATTGTTAGTGCTTTTAAATTGGGTACAGATCCCAAGCATTACGAACAATACATGGCTGAGAAAAATAAAGACCAAACACATTTAAATATACTGCGATCTGGGGTAACTGATGTTTCTAAATTAAAATACATCAAATTACTGCTTCAGTTTATTTCAGTTACTGAATACATGGAATGCGAACCAAATGCTTCTGCAACAGTTTATGCATATTTGCCAAATTTCCAAACACCAACAACTACAACAAATGTTACTAAGTATGATGCTGCTTATTGGTACTCAAAAAATGGAAATTTAAATCTATTGAATAGAAATGATCAAACAGGTGTGAAAACACAACAAAACTATGCATACTCCAATCCTTCGAATAATCAATTAACAGGGGTTACATGGACCAATATCAATACCTCAGTTTCTTTTAATCATTTATATCAATATGATCAAACAGGGAATTTATTGAATGATCCAAGAAACGGCGTTACATCAATTGATTATATAAGTTATAATGATTTACCACAAGGAATAACAAATGGAAGTGGATTGAAAACTTATCGATATGACAATAGTGGTCAGCGTATAGTAAAAACAAATAGCGCGAGCGATATTGAATTTTATATTGGCGATGTAATAGTTGCTTCAAGTGGTGAAGTAAAAAGTTATCAAACCAATGAAGGTTTTGCAGTACCTGCAAGTGCTGGTGGAAATACAATAGAATATTTCTATAACTTGAAAGATTGGTTAGGTACCAATCGAATTGTGCTCGATGCAACAGGAGCGATACAAAATGCGTCTGACCACTACCCTTATGGACTTAGTATGCCAGGTCGCCATATGTCATCTGAAACAGAAGGAGATCGCTATCAATTTACTGGTCATGAATTTGATGGTGAAACGAATTATGAATACCATGGAGCACGTTATTACAATCGAGAGCTTGGAAGGTATATGAGTGTTGACCCCTTGGCAAGTCAATTTGCTGGGTGGAGTTCGTATAATTATACCATGAGTAATCCTATCATGTTAGTTGATCCAAACGGCTTATCACCCACTGATCCTAGTGCAAGCGATAATATTCCAATATACGATCAAAATATAAGTGAAGTAAATGCAGAAACAAAGGGATTATCTCAAAGGCAAGTTGATCGAAATCAGAAAAGAATGTTGCTTGGAAGAGGTAAATACAGAGGCAGTGAATTCGATGAGCGCAGAGTTTCAGCAGGTTCTTACGAAATGGGGCGCAATTTAATGGAGAAAGGAAAGCTAAGTACAAGACAATATGCAAGTTTGTATAATGAACATGGATGGGCACAGCATGATTTTAACACAGCAAAATTCAGTCGAAACTCTATGAATAATTCACTTGCAGAGGCTCAAAACAGGAAAATTGGTAACTTAGATGAGGCCGCATACATGGTCGCAGGAGCAGCAGCTATTTTTGCAGCACCACTATTAATAGAAGGAGCTATTTTTGCAGCACCGCACATAGCAAATGGTGCGGGAACTTTAGGTCGATTAACAATTGAAGGTGGTAAAATGTATCATAATACATTTGGTATAAATGGCGGGTATTTAAATGCTGCGGGTAATTTTACAAGTCAAACAATTTCAAATGGTGGTCAACTTTCAAAAACAAATGTATTGGGAGTTGCTTTTTCTGGGTTTATCCGTACTGGGTTTATCGGTTCTGGAAATAACATAATATCAAATGGAGCATTGGGTGGATTGGCTTCTGGTGGTTTAGTTTCAATCAACGTAGATGGGACATCTCAAACATTTTTCGACAATCCTAACCACGGTGGACTAACAACCATAAATGGAATTTTATTAGGTCCTACCTTAAGCCCTTTCGGGCCTATGGTGGAACATATCGGTACAGGTATATATCAAGGGTTTTTAAATCAAACAAGTGAGAAGCTAAAATAGATGGAGAAATTAGAAAAAAGACAGTTATATCTATTATTGTTGTTTTTAGTTTTAACTATATCTTGCATACATTTATACAGGTATTTAATGCTAAGAAATACAAAAGAAACATTTGCTGTTTTCGTTGAGTACAACATTGGTGGAGGAGTTACTCAAAAATACTTCAGCTTTAAAACTGAAAATGGAGAAGAATATAAATCTTCTGTTGTTTATACAGAAAAACTGAATATTGGAGATACTGTATGGATTGAATATTCTCTTTCAAATCCAAAGGTAATAAGGGTTATAGATAAAGATTTTAGAGCTAATTTGAAAAATTAATGCTCATTTTAATAAAAGATCTTTTGGATATTAAAAACTTTTGGGAATGCGAGCAAAACATTGGGTCTCCACACAAATAATCCTTATTTTAGTCATTGATTAAATTTAATGAGTAAATATTTGAATAGATTTATTTTCTTCTTGATATGCCAGTTTGCGGTAGTTGGGTCATTGTGTTCACAAACTTTTGTAAATGGTGATCTTGAAAATATTTATGTAGCAACGACTGCAGTGCCTTCAGGATGGCAAATGATTCCTTTTACAGACCCTTTTTGTCAAGCCACATCTTATCCGCAAGCCACACCAGATATATTTTCACTTACTGGTCCCTTTCAATCAAATGGAGGATTAGGAAAACCCTATTCTGGAAATACATTTGCGGGCGGTTCACATGCCTTCTTAAATACGGATGGTTTACTTTGGCATGAAGGTTTAATGCAAACCGTTTCTGGTTTTATCCCCGATAGTGCGTATTTAATTGGATTGCATCAATGTGTAATATATGAAACGCCAAATGGATCAGACCCATCAGGTTCATGGGCAGTTTTAGTAGATGACATACTCATTGGAATTACTGCGCCTACTTATTCAACAATCGGACATTTCAACGTGAATTTAGAATGGGACAGAAGAGAACTGGTATTTCAAGCTACATTACCCTCTCACACCATAAAGTTTATTCCTATGGATGATGACCCATCAATTGAATTGTTACAAGTTGGTCAAGCAGGAAGCGTGCGCATGGGGCTTGATAGTGTCTATATTAAAAATTACAATTGTGCTAAAATCTTCGATCTAGGTCCTGATCTTGTATTTTGTGAAGGAGGAGTCGCGATGCTAGATGCCTTCCAAGTAAATTCGTCCGTTGAATGGAGCACCGGTGCCACAACAAATAGCATTCTTGTAGATTCAAGTGGATATTATTCTGTCGCTGTTACGGCATACAATTGTCCTATTACTGATTCGCTTACCTTTTTTGATACTTTGCTTGTTACTGTGGTTCCTTATCCTGAAATCAATTTAGGAGACAATGTCCAATTTATTTGCTCAAACGAAACAGTTCTATTGGACGCTTATTCAGAAAATTCGACCTACTTATGGCAAGATGGCTCAACTCAATCTACCTTTCTTGTTAGTGATTCTGGAATGTATTATGTGACTGCAAATAGACAAGGATGTATAAACACGGATTATGTAAAAATTGAATTAAAGCCCTGTGAATCGAGACTTGAAATGCCGAATGTTTTTACCCCAAATGGAGACGGCGATAATGATATTTTCAAGCCAATAATCTCAGAGAGAATAGCAAGTCTCTACACCATTATTTTAAATCGGTGGGGCGATATTGTTTTTCAGACAAATGATTTGTTAGTTGGATGGGATGGAAAATTAGTTGATGGTACTGAAATATCTGCGGGGGTTTATTTTTGGAAAGTGGTTTATATGGATGAATTGGGAGGTCAATTTGAACAATATGGGAATGTTTCTTTAATGAGGTGAATTATTTGAATTTTACTCAACCAATCAAGGGATTATTTAAATTACTATTGCCGAAGTTTATATTCCAATTTTCTATTTGAAAATTGTCTTAAAGTGTGAATAGAATCCTGTGTTTTGTTGATAAACAAATGAGTTAATGGCCGCCATAAACGCCCTGATTTGCTATTTTTGACTCAATCATTTATCCTGAAAAAATTGAACTTGGAACATAGAAATCTATATCTACTTATTTTCATTTTTAGTATCTCTTTCACATTTGGTCAAAAGCCCGATAAAGATTTTCATTTGAACAAATCATTAAAACAAGATGGTTATCATTATCAGTTTTCGATTTTAGATGAAGACAAAAGAGGTGTTTGGTCTTTCAACAAAACAAAATTTTATTTTTGGTACAAAGCACAACATATTCTTTCAACTCAAGGCGGTGGATCCGGTGAATTATTAAACGGTGATTTTATAGCTTATCATGAAAATAAACAACTCGCACAAAAGGGAAGTTTTCATAAGGGTTTGAAGGATGGAAAGTGGATGTATTGGAGAACAGATGGCACATTGATGACAATTGAATCTTGGAGGAAAGGCATGCCTAGTGGAGAAAAGGAGGTATTTAATGACAATGGAGAATCAATTGAAACTGTCAAATTCTCTCGAATAAGAACTATAAGAACTGTTTCAGACAGTATTATAATAAGCAACCACATTAGAAAGAGAAAGTCCATTATGTTGAAAGATGCAAATGGAAAAGTAATTGATAAACAACACTTTAAAAATGGTGTTATAATCAACAAAAAATCTGGGAAACTACTTCCAAAACTCTTTAGAAAGAAGGATGTCGAATAGTTTTTGAAAACGTCATCGACTACAAAAACAATGATTTTCCGCACTAAAGAAATTATCACAAAAATTTGAAACTTCACAACCATATTCGAATTAAATCAACAGCCTTAGGTTATGCTATTGCCTTTCTGCTGTTAGTTGGTTTGATTTGCTCTGGATTATTATTTGTGGCCAGTGTCAATAAGCGGATTGAGAGAAACTACTCGGTAAACGAGCATCTCGTATTTGATAATTATTTTGCTTTCTTATATGGAATTGAACGGGCAACTTTAGGAGATTTGGAATTGCCACATCCTTCGGGCGATACAAGTATCATACATGTAAAAAGATGGGGAGCATATATGGTAATGGAAGTGACAACACGCCATGGAAATAGAAAGTTAACAAAAACTGCTTTAATTGGAAATAAAAACAAGGATGTGTTGTCTGCGGTATATGTACCAAACAATAATCAATCATTAAAGGTTTGTGGCAATACAAAAATTGAAGGGATTGCTTCGCTTTCAGAAAGAGGAATTGAACGGTCTTATATTGCTGGCAATCATTATCTAAATGATAAATTACTTTATGGATCCATGGAGGTGTCTGATCAATTTCTACCAACACTTAATGAAAATTTCAAGAATTTGACCTTGGAATCGTTTTATCCTGAAACTGTAAAATTAGATTGGAACCATAAGGATTCTATCTTTTCATTTGGAACACGAACAACTTTGATTACGCAACTTGAACCAATTGTATTAGAACAAAATCTTAAGGGCAATGTGATCATTCATTCTTTTGATTCGATTACTGTTAAGGCAAGTGCTAGATTGGAAAACGTAATTCTTATTTCACCGAAAATACGTTTTGAAAAAGGATTTACGGGTAGTGTTCAAGTAATTGCTCATGAGCGTATTACATGTGAAAAAGAAGTACACCTACTCTATCCATCAGTTTTGATACTTAATGAAACAAAACCAAATAATTCAGAAAAAAAACTCGAGATACTGTTGGCAAACAAAAGCAAGGTGTTAGGAGGTATACTTTTAGTCTCTCAATACCCTGACAAACGAAAACCAATTAGTTTGAAGATTGATGAAGGTATAGTTGCTGGGTTTGTATACAATCAAGGTGAAACTGAACTTATAGGTAAAATTGCTGGTCATATCTACACACAACAGTTTGTATTGTATACAGGCGGAGGACAATATAATAACCAACTAATGGATGCTATTATCTCGGAAAAAGATCTGCCAAAGTATTTTGTTTATCCTGAATGGATAACAAGCTCAATGAAACCTCAACCTGAAATATTAGCATGGTTTTAATTAAACACATAAAATCTTCCGGAATTGCGGAGGTAGTAATCGCTTTGGCAGTTATTGCTATGTGTTTTACAGTAGCATCTTTGGTCTTTATACGAACATCATCTGCTCCAATGAAATTTCAAGACGTTCGAAAACAAACTGAAATCCAGTCTTCCATTCTTATGAAAATGTATCAAGAAGATAGAGATATTGAAATTGATGAGACAGAAATGGGAAAAGAAACTGACATGCTTTCTGATAGTTTAGAAGTTTTGACTTTCACTGGATCCGATAATAGAATTTTGTGGCAGCAACAATGGTTTAAAAAATGAGAATTAAAAAAAATAAGAATCATTTTGCTGCATTTACATTGTTAGAGATAACAGTGGTACTGGCAATTATGAGCATTTTAATTTCGATAGTGTCGTTAACACTTAATCGCTTTAATGAACAAATGAAACAGAGTGCTGAATTACAGGAAGAATTAAATCATTGGTATCAGTTCCGATCAAATTTATGGCGAGAATTATATTGTTCAGACTCATTAAGATTTAATAATGATATTCTAACTATTCACAGTTCAAATGAAAATATTCAATATAAAGCAAACAATGATGTATTATATAGAAAAAATGGGGAGAGCGAATGGATTGAATCAAAGATAAAAGCAGATTACCTAAAAGAAATAATTAGTGATGAAAAACGCGTTTTAGAGTTTTCATTTATTTGGAAAGGTGAACCTTTAGTATTGAACTATTTGTGTAAGGAATCAAAGAAACAAAAAATTGATACTTACTTCAATAAACTAACAAAATGATGGTGGAAACTGCTCAACAACCGCTTTCGTTTTTCCAACAGGAAATTAAATTTGGCAAGGCTTTTCCTGATAAGCTGAAGGAAGGGTTCTACACTGAATTCACCTCTTTATTGGAAAGTGGAATAGACATTCAAAGAGCCTTGAATTTATTAGTTGAGGAACAAGAAAATAAAAAAGTCCTTTCGATTTTAGATGGTATACGAAGTGATTTAATTGGAGGTAGCACCTTGGCTGAAGCCATGAAAAAATCAGGGCATTTTATTTCTTATGAATATCAAAGTATTCGCATAGGCGAAGAAACTGGACAATTGAAAAACGTGTTACATCATCTAGCAAAATTTTTCTCAGATAAAGTAAAACTCAAACGTCAACTAATTGGAGTTTTTACATATCCAGCCTTTGTTTTCTTAATTACCATAGGCGTATTGTATTTTATGCTCAATAGTGTCGTACCTATGTTTGAAGATGTTTTTAAACAATTCGGACAAGAGCTTCCTTTTTTAACAAAGAAAATAATTTGGCTTTCAAAACACTTTACGACCTTTTTTATGATTTTTTTAGGGATCACAATTCTTATGTTTATCTATGGATATTACTCACGTAAAGAAATTTGGTTTCGTTCAATAACTTCAAGAATTGTATTAAAAATCCCTGTTTTCGGAATCTTAATTGAAAAAATATATCTTGCTCGAATGTGTCAAAGTATGTCTTTGTTATTATCAGCGCGAACTCCTTTAATTAATGCCTTAGATTTGGTAGAGGAAATGATCGGTTTTTATCCAATTGAACACGCCATTCATGAAGTGAAAAATGATATCCGAAAAGGTGAATCTTTGCATCAAGGAATGTCAAAATTCCCTATTTTTAATAAACGATTAATCTCATTAACTAAAATTGCCGAGGAAATAAATCAATTAGATTTAACTTATGACCGCTTAGCCAAACAGTATCAAGAGGACATTGATTTTAGAACAAAATTAATCGGAACAATCATCGAACCACTAATAATTGTTGTAATTGGGCTTATTGTAGGAGTAATTATGGTTTCAATGTATTTGCCAATGTTTAATTTGTCAAATGTTATAAAATAAGAACTACTAAAATTACAGGGAAAAAGTGATTTTGTCAACGGAAAAAATAGAGAAGAAATTATGAAATTCAAAGAAAAAAAACAAAAGGGATATATTAAAGCATTCTCATTAGCAGAAATTCTAATTGTACTGGCTATTATGGGAATTCTTATAATGTTAGTTGTCCCAAACCAAGCTGGTGTGGCTTCCCGAACAAAAAGTTTAGAGGCTCAACAAGAATTGAAGATGATACACAATTTACAGTATGCTTATTTTTTACAGTTTTCCAAATATTCAGTTGATCTTCCTTCTATTAATTATATTCCTCATAAGTTGGTTAATTCTGGCGGTACGGCGAATTATGAAATATCGATCTTGGAAGGTTCAACTACTGGATTTAGAGCGAAAGCAGAAGCTGTTGTAGATTTTAATGGAGACGGTAAAAAGAATATCTGGGAAATTGATCAAGATGGAGTATTAAAAGAAGTTCAACCAGATTAAATGATAAAAATTATTCTAATTATATTGTTTTTAATTGTTCTATTTCAAGATATGAAATGGCGTTCGGTACATTGGAGTTTGTTCCCGCTAATGTTTTGTTGTTCCGTATTTATTGGAATTCAACAAATCGAAATACAACAATGGGGATTTAGTTTATTGTTTATTATTTTCTTACTTCTATCATTGACCCTTTACCTTACAATCAGAACAGGAGCATTGGTAAATATAACAGATGGTTTTTTTAGTTGGGGCGATATTCTCTTTTTAATTGTTATCATACCCATTTTTGATCTATCGAGTTATATGTTAGTATTCACAATTGGGACTTTGCTGACTTTAGTTATCCATGCTATTATAACTCAATTTGATAAAAAAGAGACGATTCCGTACGCTGGTTATATGGCTTTTATAACATCATTTTATTTAATTTTCGAAACATCAATCATTCATTTTAAATCTATTTTGATATGAGTGAAATATTAAATATCACTATTGCTCCTGAAATTCAACAACTAATTCGTTCTGATTTGGCTTGGCATTATAGAATAATGCCTAAGTCTTCTGATTTAGATTCTATAACTTTTTATATTGACCAAACAACTGACACGGATATAGCACAAGAAGAATTAGAGGCTCTATTGGGAATTAAAATTCACATTGAAAAGGTTGAACCAGAACTTATTCAAAGAAGTCTCGGTAAATACTATCGTAATTCGACAGATGTAGATAATAAGATAACTTTTGATTCAAAAGTTGATTTTGTTGACCGTTTAATCCAAGAGGCGAATCACCTAGGCAGTAGTGATATTCACATTGAAATTTACAATGATAAAGCACGTGTTCGGATTCGGATAGATGGTCATCTAATTCAGCGTTATACTATTGATAAAGAAGAATACCCCGAGCTTGTAAACAAAATTAAAATTCGTTCAAATTTAGATATTTCAGAAAAACGATTGCCTCAAGATGGTCGTATACAATACCAAGATTTTGATATTCGCGTTTCGATATTACCAACACTTCATGGAGAAAAACTGGTATTACGAATTCTAGGGCATGACGCCTCCTCAATCAATATTGAAAAGGTTGGTTTCTCAATTGATGAACAAAAAAAATATCTTGAAGGAGTTAGAAAACCAAATGGAATTATATTGATTAGTGGTCCTACTGGTTCTGGAAAAACAACAACGTTGTACGCAACATTAAAAATGTTAAATGATGAGAAAAGGAATATTGTGACAGTTGAAGATCCGGTCGAATATACATTAGACGGCATTAATCAAGTTCAGCTTAAAGAATCAATAGGTCTTTCATTCTCGTCAGCCTTACGTTCGTTTTTAAGACAAGACCCAGATGTAATAATGCTTGGTGAAATCAGAGATAGTGAAACAGCACAAATGGCTATAAGAGCCGCGCTTACCGGTCACCTTGTTCTTTCAACAATACATACAAATTCTGCATGGGGCACAATTTCTAGATTAATTGATATGGGTGTCCCTCCATTTTTACTTGCAAACACGATGAATACGTCAGTAGCTCAAAGATTGGTGCGTAAATTATGTAGTTCATGTAAAACAGAAGTACCATTGAATCCAAGTGATTGGCCTTTAAATCAGGATAATTTTGAAATCCCATCTGTTCACTCCATTTCAGTAGGTTGTGATAAATGTCATTATACTGGTTACAAAGGTAGAATGGCACTTTATGAGGTAATTCCAATTGACCATCAACTTGCAGAGAAAATTAAGAATAATGAACAGCCTTCTGAAACATTGCTTAAGGAACGAGGGATTAAAAAATTGGCTGAAAGAGCATACGAATTATTAACGGAAGGAACTTCGTCACTCGAAGAGGTTTATCCACTTTTAACAGGTTATTGATGAAATTAGCAAGTTTTTTAGTTTTGACTTTTGTATTCTGTTCATTTTATGGATCGTCCCAGAAATATACAGAACAAGAAATAAGAACAGTATTAGATTCTTTAAGTAAGAAATATAAAGGGTATAATAACACATTACAGCTTAATGTTACCAGTCTTTCATTATCAGAATTAGTAAATTCTGTTGCACTTGAAAACAATATGAATATCAGTGTTGATCCATCCTTGAATCAAATGATAACTTATAATTTTTATGATGCCCAGGTTAAAGATATGATGGTTTTTCTTTATTTAAATTTTGAAATCGAATTTGAATTTGTAGGTTCTATTCTATCAATTAAAAAAAGAGTTACAACCATTGAAAAACCAAAACCAGCAGTTTACAAAAAACCTGAAATATCATATAATCCGGCAAACCACTTCTTGTCAGTTGATTTGAAAGGCGATACTTTATGGAGGGTTGCAGAGGAGATTACAAGACTTTCTGGAAAGAACTTTGTGATCAGCCCGGATATTCGAAATAAAACACTGAATGCATTTATCCAGAATCGACCAATTGAACAAGTTGTGGAAATGATTGGAAGATCAAACTCTATCGTTCTGAAGAATTCGGATGATTTTTATATGCTTTCAGCTCAATTTTCAGAAACAGATATTACTCAAAACAAAGGAAGCAATAAGACATCTGCAGGCCGAGGAACGGAATATACTATCAAAAAAAATTCTATTGGTAATTTGGATGTTTCAGCTACGGATGCTAATATGAACGATTTACTAATGGAAGCGGCCAATAAAATGGGAGTTCATTACGTCGTTTATTCGACAATCGATGGAAAAGCAACATTGGAATTGAAGGATGTTAGTTTTGAAGATTTGATAGGTCGATTATTCAATGGAACGAAGTATAGCTTTACCAAAGATTCAGATTTATATATAATAGGTGAAATAAAACAAGAAGGGATTCGGAAAACAGATTTGATTCGTATTGAAAATCGAACCATTGAATCTGTGAAAACAGCAATTCCCAAAGAACTCCTAGAAGAACTTGAAATATCTGAGTTTGTAGAGTTAAATGGATTAATCGTTACAGGAGGTGAACGTAAAATTGAGGAGTTAAAAAGATTTATTACTCAAATAGACGTAGTTGTTCCAATGGTACAAATCGATGTAATGCTTTTGTTTTCAAAGTCAGGTGCTACTAATAAAACAGGTATAAAAGCAGGATTAAAGGATGTGCCAACCCAAACTCAAGGAGAAGTGTTTCCAGGTTTAGATGTGGAAATGGGATCGGAAACAATTAATAATATTCTAAATGCAATTTCTGGTTTTGGTATTGTAAATCTAGGACAAGTAACTGAGAACTTCTATATTTCACTTCAAGCACTTGAGACCAACAATATCATCGAAATAGAAAGTACACCGAAGGTTTCAACTCTTAATGGACATGAGGCTTCAATTTCTATTGGAGAAACAACCTATTATCAAGAAACTCAAGTTAACGTGCAAACATCTGTTACTAATTCAGGAGTTGTACAGTCGAAAATTTGGAAATCAATAGAAGCTAATCTAACTGTCAAAATTAAACCATTTGTTAGCACTGATGAACATGTTACTTTAACTATTTCAGTTGAGCAAGATGATTTTTCAGGGAAAATAGATCCAACTTCACCACCTAATATTTCGACTCAAACATTTGAATCAATGGTGCGTGTCAAAAATGGTGAAGTCATCCTTTTAGGTGGCTTGGAAAAAAAGAAAAAAAATGATTCAGGTTCTGGTGTTCCTTTACTTTCAAGAATACCTGTTTTGAAATGGTTGTTTAGCAGTCGTTTAAAAGAAAAAGAAAAATCGAAATTACATATTTTGGTTAGGCCAATAGTTACATACTAATGAAACAAAAGCTAAATATATTTGGAGCCAAACGAGTGATTATAATCTTTGTTGAATTAAGCAAAGAAAATAATCATTTTTATGCTATGTCTTCTGGATATAAAGAAAATATCCTTAAAAGTGATGCGGAAAAATTTGCTTCGATTGATGATATAGTCAGAAAATATGGCGCATCTAGGGCATATTGGGTTCATGTTTCTGGAAGTGGTGTGTTATCTCGACTAGTAGACAGAAGTACTGGTTATAAAGACGATATAATTATAAACGGTGACAAGGATGATTTTCTATTTTCCTCCTATACAGATGGGGAAAAGAGTGCAGTTTCATTTGTTAGGAAAACATTATTAAACAATGTTATAGAAACCTTAACAAAATTGAAAGTTATTTTAATTGGTATTTCAGCAGGAAATATTCCTCATTTTGCCTTATTAAGCCCTGATGATTCGTTAGAATATGAATTCAAAATTGTGACAAAAAATGGATTAATAAGTGAATTCAAAAGAAATGAAATTAGAAACAATTTAACGACTTTTCGAAATCAAGTTGTAAGTGAAAAACAATTCATTGCTTCATCAATAATTACATTTTTGAATGATTTTAAATCAGGATTTGAATTTTGTTTGTCAGATAAGGATATGGCTGTTGCATTGGAAGAATACAGTCAACGCAGAAGATTCACATATATCGGTGTAGCATCACTGCTATTAATATTTTTGATCGTCGCTTCTAATTATTTTTATATTAATTTTTTAAATAATCAAGTAGCTCAATTGGAAATGGATCTCTCGTTAAGCAATAATAATTTAACACTTATTGATCAACTAGATCAGGAAAAAATCAGAAAAGAACAACTAATTGAAACATCGGGTTTGTCTGGTAATAAATTTATTTCTTTTTATCTCGACAAAATTGGTCAAAGTGTTCCTCCTTCGATTTATTTAAAGGAAATGACAGTTTTTCCATTGGTAGAAAAGCTTAAAGATAAACGGAAGGTATCTGTGGATACACAAAAAATAGAAATTCTTGGTTTAACTGGGAGTAGTGTAGTTTTTGATGACTGGATTGAAAAAATGAATCGATTAGAATGGGTGAAAAGTGTAGAGGTTATGAATTATTCTAAAATTAACGAGTCGCAAGCTGAATTTAAATTAATTATGTTCCTAACAAAATGACATTTTTTGAAAAATATAGTTACAAAAAAAAGAACTACGCACTATTAGTTCTCATTATCCTTCTGCTTGCTGTTGTGTATAAGCGTTCAATAAAAACAACACTTGAAATTAAAAAATATAGTAATGAATTAAATGCCAAACTAGACAAGGCAAAATTCGCCACCACAGACATTCGATTAAAGCAACAACAAATATCTAAATTAAACGATTATCTTGGGCAAGAAAACAATTCTGTTGAAAAGGTGCAGCAAGGATTTCTTAATTTTTTTGCACGAAACTCTTCACGTTTAATAGTCTATCAAATCGATGAAGTTCTAACTTTTAAACACCCAGATTTTTCGATTAAAACACATCGAATTGTTCTTAAAGGCGGTTTTATCAATTCACTCAAGTTTATTCATTTATTGGAAAAAGATTTTGATTTAGCACGTCTAATAAATGTAACTTTTAAATATCAGAAAAATCCTAATGACGATAAAGAATCTCTATACACCACTTTGATTTTACAAAATTATTTACGTTAATTTAGAATTATGAAAAATATATTGTACCTAACCACATTGCTTGTTATTTCTGCAATTTTCACCTCTTGTAAAGAAATAATAGCAGAAGACATCACAAATAGAACTCCAGAATTAATTGTCCCAACCATTTCAGATACTGTAATGTCAAATCCAGTTCAATTTAAATGGGAAGCAATGGACGGTGCTACTAAATATCATTTACAAGTTGTTTCACCCTCTTTTTCGACAATTTCAGATTATGTTATCGATACTATTATTTATACTACGAATTTCTCGTTTCCGTTAGATTCGAATGAATTTGAATTAAAGTTAACAGCGCTTAATGGTGGATACACATCCAAAACTTTAGGACCCATTCATTTTTGGGTGGGCATCTCCCCTTCCTCATCCACAGGGACTATTACCCTGCTATCCCCGTCGGAAGATGCTTATATAAATGAGAGTTTTGATGGAACGTTCACTTGGCAAGGTTTCATGAGTGCATCAAGTTATGAATATAGTTTAAGAAAGGGAAGTTCATTTGCTACTGGTAGCATACAACATACACAAAATGGTATTACCGCCAGTTCATATGTAATACCAAATACTGTTGAGCTAACTGAAGGATTATATTATTGGGGGGTAAAAGGGTATACGCAATTTGGAGAAACATATTTTAAAACGAGTACTTTTCAGGTTGATTTAACCGACCCAACAACTCCCTCATTACTCTATCCAACGAGTATGGATTTTCCTAGTTCAGGATTAATTAACTTCACTTGGAACAATGGAACAGACGTTGGTGTCATTCAATCTCCAATTCAGTCAATTATTGAAGTTTCTGTTGATCCTGGGTTTTCATCGATACTAAAAACTGATACGCTTATTGGCTCATCACAGGGTTATACGCTTTCACCGGGTACATATTACTGGCGAGTAATTAATATGGACTTGGCTGGGAATTCATCTGCTTATTCCATTGTTCATCAATTTTTCGCAAACTAATGAAAAACAAAGGATTGATTTATGTTTTATTAATTGTTGTTGCCGTTATCTGGTACAACGTATTCTATAGGGTTGTTTCTAATCTTAATGAAAATGAAACTACTCTCCTTGAATCAAATGCAATTAAACCAACAGTAAAAACTATTGACCGTGATACCTTTAAAATCAATGCGAACTACCGTGACCCATTTGGTGGTACCTCCGTTGTTTTGAATAATGATTTATATAACGAATCTATACCAGAAATAAGGTTGTCTGTTCCCAAACAGAAACAAAGAATTCAATGGCCAATTGTAGAATATAAGGGACTTGTGCGTAAAACAGATTCACCCAACCCTTTAGCAATTATTTATATCGATGGCATTCAACTGCATATGCGAAAAGGTGAATCAGTTTTTGATGGTATCCTTCTGAAGAATATTGGGAGAGATTCAGTCGTAATAACTTACAAGAAAGAAAAAAGGGTTTTTTGGAGAGATTGATTTACGGGAAAATTAACGCTGAACTTTAAATTAGAAATGCATTGTTTAATAAACTATGTAGCAAACTATTTATTATATAAGATATTAAATAATGCTGTATATTATTTAGCAAACTATGTAGTAAATAATATATTAAATAACTCATTAAATAACTCATTAAATAACTCATTAAATAACTCATTAAATAACTCATTAAATAACTCATTAAATAACTCATTAAATAACTCATTAAATAACTCATTAAATAACTCAGTATATAATATTTACGAATATTGAATTTTATATTCTAAACCGAATCATCTTTGGTTTTTTCGACTTATACTGTTGCATCCGTTCCCATTCAAGCGCATCCTTATTGTAGCGCCTTGGAACATAGATGACTGGTATCTCCCAAGTATCATTTATGTGCTGAGATAGGTCCATTGTGACCTCTTTAGTGAATACTTCATGCAAGCTAATGACCATATCTTGGTATTCGATGGTGATGTTATATAATTCGCTACCACTTTGTTGAAATTTCAAATCAGAACCAGGTAATAAAGCCTTTATTTGACCAAGTGTTTCACAAGATTCGATTCCTTCAGAAAGAATTTTTCTTACTTCGAGATACTGAGGGTCATGATCCTTGGTTCTGATATTACGATATATCATGTTTAATCGGCATGCTTTAGGCAATTGATCTTCTTTCCAAGATATTACTTTTTTAACTGAAAACTTTTCTTTTCCACCCGGTTGAAACTTTACGAAAACTCCCTTTTTCTGAAGATAAAATTTGAATTCACTTTGTGTTTTTGTGTTTCTTTTGGCTAGGGCAATTAAATAAGCAACCTCTTCTGTAGATGGAATATTCACATTTGGAATCATATAAATAAATTCCGAGTCTTTATTGATTTTAGTTCTAACGCCATGTCTTCTCAGTATATCTTGAAAATTCTGCAAACCATTAGCCTCTTTTGTTGCATAGTCAATTAGCTTCATTAGATCCCCTTTATATGTGGGTTTGTAAAGGTGCTTTTTGTCTATTGTGATTTTAGAATTGTTCTTTTCTGGGTGATATAAATTGTATTTTTTGTTCATTTTCTTCGCAAATTCACCCATTCTTTTGCCGATTTTCTGATCATTAAACACAGAATTTCCCTCTCCAACTCGACTAAACAACACATGGATATGTGGGTGTTCTTTGTCGTTATGCACAAAAATATTTGCTAAATGTTGTTCAGGATCTATTCCCAATTCTTTGTGCAAATCTTCAATGATTTTGTCTTTCACAACATCAAAACGCTCTTTATCTTTATTGTGAAAACTCACCACAAGGTGTTTAATATTGTTGTTTCTTTCTAGTTCTTTGCCAATTTCTAAACCGTATGTATCCTTTAAAGCGTTGCTTTGAGTTAAAAAACTTTTGGCAGTAAGATTACTTAAATATTTATCGTGCGAACCAGTAATAGAGGGTTTATTATCCATTTTTGAATACAAATAATTGACTGAATTCGTCATATTGTTATGCTGGATAACTTTAACTATCATGGTTTAATCCGATATAATTGATCTATTAACTCATGAATTTCCATTAACTGAAGCTTTAACATTGATAATGCTGGAATTTCTTTTTTTGCGTTTGCTAGGTTTGCAAGTTGATTGATGTTGTTGCCTATTCTCCTCAGTTCTGTGCGCACTTCAGGTAAAAGTGGGTCAATGTTTCGTGTTATGACTTTAAGCTCTCCTGTAAGTAATATTTCTTTTGCTTCTGTTGCGGTAAGAATTTTACCGTATTTAGTTTTCATTAATGACTTGTCTTTTGCGTATAAGGATATTTGAATTCTTGTACGTTTTGAGTCATGTTTTTTATCTTTATTTTCTCTCTCCATATCAATCTATATTACATCCCATTCGCTTGTCGTTCCCAATAATTGAAAATTGTGGTAGTACTTCGGAATCCGAGTGCACTACTTGCCTTCGATAACTTTTAATTATTTGCCAAATTTTGATTGTTCGATGACTTTGTAGTTCTTGGCTTTAGGGGTGAAAATAAATCAAACATCTGATAAGAAAATTTCGTCTGTTAGCGCTTTTAAATAAAAAAATGTTTCTTCGGAATAGCGTTTTTTAAGCAATTCTTTAGAGCATTTGTTAATAATATAAAGAGGAGAATTTGCATTTCGATATCGCAGATTACGATGTCGTTTTTTAATTAATTCTGGTATAAAATCAATCTTATTATGGTACTCCAATTTGGCGATTCCCTCCTCCCCAAAATCTGTTATACACAGTATTCTTTGAGCAGAAATTTTTTGAAAAATTTCGTCAATTTTTCTTGAATGAATTAATTCAAAAAACAATTCAGTTGATGAGAAAGTATACGGTCGAATTTGATATTCTTTTGGGACTTTATCGTAAGAAGAATTTTCTTCCAATTGCTTATAAAGTTCAGCCAAATAAAACATTATTAAATGGGTGAATAAAATAGCTTCATCCTCCAGTTTGGCAACTATAAAAAGTCCCTTTTTTGGAGTAATTAGCTCTTTATTTTCAATCGAATATTGCTGAAAATGTGTAATAATTTCATTCCATGCTTCAGTATTCCATGAAGCAGGAACTTGGATTTTATTTAAAAAATTAGCCATTGCCAGTTCGGCATATTGATTCGTTTTGTTAATCATTTTATTTGATTTAAGATTTAAAAAAGGGAGCCTAAAGGGATTCTTCCCCTAAAGGCTCCCGCAGCGCAGCGAGGACTTTATAAAGGAATTATTTTCAGTCAAAAAAACTGTTTCTTTTCTTTTCCTTTTTTTTAGAATTGTTTTCTTGTTTTATTATGTGAGGCATTTCTGCATCGCTCTCCGTAGCATTTTTGTCACCCTCTTGTTGCAATTCTGCTTCGGTTAAAGATTCATTTCTGTCAAATACCCCTAACATTTTTATTGGAACCTTTTGATATTGATACTTTCTTTCAAGAATCTCCAAGACTTTTGCAGACTCAAGATTATTCAATGCTGATTTCAAAGTCGTTGCATTTCCAATTCTTGATTTTTTCATTAGTAACACTCTAGAAGGATTTATAACATCCTTGAAATAAGATGAATTCCAGATTCGAAAAAGTGCCATGTAAAGAGCTATTTCCTTTTTGTTGATACAATCTGTTTGATCAAACTTTTTAAACGCACTATCAAGACTTAAAATAAAATTTGGACGTTTCATTTTTCATTGGTTTACACCAATAGTAAATTCGGCTACGAATAGAATTCACTTAAAGATTTTTAGTAAATTCGTAACGTTACTATAGGTAGATGAATAATTAAGATTAAAGCACGGCTGCAACCGTGCTTTTTTATTTATGCACGTTTACGACGGAAAGTAATTGAAGAAGCTTCTTCAGCAATTTCATCTGTGCTTTTGCGAGGTTTTGAAAGTAACCACTCATCTATTTTCTCGCGATCAAAAAAGAGCTTACGACCTAAGGGTTGACTATGTGGTATTTTGCGCTGGGTAGTTAGCCGATGAATAGTTGTTTGTGAAAGACCTGTATAGATGACAAGCTCTTCTGTGTTTAGTACTTTCTTTTGAGCAAGCATTTGTTTTGCGAGATTCGAATATAAATCCGATGTGAAATTTTCTTCCATTTTTGTTTCGATTTAAAGATGAGACATTGGCGCCTGTAATTGAATTCGAAGCAATGTTATGGAAGGTTTTTTTAATTGAAAATATGGACGAAAGAGCATTTTGCGTATTGTCCATGTTTTTCTCCTTATTTTTTTCTCTATTGGCTTTTACAGTGTTCTTAACTTCTTAAAAAGAATTGTTTTTTTAATGAACGTTATGTGTTTTGTCCATACAAAAAGACTTAAGACGGTTTAGTTCCTTAATTACGTAAGTATAATTTGGTTAATTAGAAAATTCCAAAGGGGAATGAAATAGATGCGATCCCTTTATAGTTATTAATTATTATCCATTAAATCACGAAAAAATAATGCATGACAATGACACCATTTCATAGGAAATAGGATATCGCCTGATGATTATTCTAGCAGATTTTTTCAGAATTTATTTTGCACCGAAACTCCCACTCGTATTCCACACAAATTGTCATTGCATTATTGAAATCTTCTCGACATTTTACCAACAATTCTAAAATTTCCATACCATCAAATTGAAATCGTAGTTGTAAAATCATTTTAATTTAACCGATGAAATAATTACATTGGTTAAATAATTTAAGCGCAATGAGGGATAACGCCAACTATTCAAAAAAAGAAAATGACGATTTAGAAGGAACACCCAGATATACTTCAAACTCAAAATTAGGTATAGGCGTTACTGAACACCTATTTAATAAATCAATGAGAGACTTAACAAGTATTGGCGCAATGTCTCAGCTAGCAAAGCAACAAAACGCAATTAGAGAAATGATAAAGATGCCCATTTCAAATACTTTAAAGGCATTATCCGCAGCAAGTATCATTTCAGAAATGTCAAAACATCAAAACGCTTTGAGGGAGAAGTATAATCACATATTTAGCTTTCAAGACGCAATTCGAGAATTGTCCAAATCAGCACTTAGAGACATTTCGGATAATTCTGCATCATCCATCATTCTGGGAGGATCTGCAGCAAGCGCTCTTGCAAGACTAAAATATGAAAATTCTGGTGGGTTCAATCCCACCTCTTCCGCATTGAATTTTATAACATCTAATCCCAACTTATTCAACAAACAAGTTTCAATCTTCGAAAAGCTAAACAAACATTTTCATGAGATAAATCAATTGAGTACTCCTTCATGGTTGGAACAAATTAGTTCTACTAAGGATTACTCAAAAGCAACTGCACTTTCTGCATTTGAAATTATAAGCGCAAACACACTTAGTCAAATCATAGGTGAATATCCTGACGAGCAGAATATTGAAAATCCGGAGGATGAGCTTGATAAAATGAGTTCGCTTATTCAAGAAAATAAGGCGTTGAAATTAGAAATAGAAAAGCTCCTAAAAAAAATAGCTTGTCCAACAAAGAGTAAAAGCTTAAAAAAACAATTGGCAGAACTTGAAGAGCCAATCAAGCAATTTTCGCATTATGTTCATCTGAACTTATTCAAATGCTCTGAAAAATGGACATTAAGGACAACACACTATTTCATTTCTCTAGTGAGTTATCTTATTATTAGCATATATCTTTCTAAAAAACTAGAAAACCTCTTTTTTACTGATACTTCACCCACCCAAACAATTTTCAACAATAATGATGTAAATATTGACAACAGAAGAACCATTAATGTCTACGGATTTGACAACACTACCTTATGGGGACTAACTTCTAAAGATCTCAAGGTTTACCAAAGAAAAAGTGTGAAAACTAATTGCATTGGAATGGTTCTCTTTAAAACAACAGTTAGAATTTTAAGAAAGAAGGGGGAATGGCTTTTTATTGAATCGGTAATTACCAAGTTCGACAAAAAAACCAAAGAGGAAGTCGAATTCGTTTCGAGAGGATGGGTCAAAAAAGATGCAATAGTATTTGAGTAAAAATAAAGGATGAAAGATCATCATAAAACAATCGATTTTACCGATGCCCTCCGTTATGGTATACCGGTTCATATTAATGAAGTGCAGAATGGTATAAAATGCAATTGTATTTGTCCGTCTTGCAAGCAACCTCTTGTCGCTTACAATAATCCCAAGAACAAAAAGGCACACCACTTTCAACATCAAAGTTTAAGTAATTGTAAAAACTACTACGAAACGATGATTCACTATTGGGCTAAAGAAATTATTAATGAACAAAGAGAGCTATCCGTTCCAAATCATGATTTTGAATTGAGCGATTACGCAAGGGGCTATACAGATTATGAATGGAGCAAAGATTTTCCCAAGGAAAAGATAACTGCTGCCAAAGTCGAATTCGATAAAATTCTTATTGAAAAGCATCAAGACGGCATTAAACCCGATTTAATATGCTTTGTAAAGAATAGGAAAATTCATGTTGAGATTGCTGTGACACACTTTATTGATGAATTGAAAGCTATTAAAATAGAGAATCTCAATGTCACTAGTTTAGAAATTGATTTATCAACTGTTGATCGTTCATTACAAAAAGAAAAATTGAAAAATATTCTTTCCAATGGAAATATTGAGCGAATGACATGGTTTAACAACAAGGCAATAAAACAGAAAAAAGCGTTAAGCGATCAACGGAAATCAACTATCAGAATATTCATTCTTTCAAATATGATTGAAAAAAAAGTATATGGTAAGGCCAAAAATGTTTATAAATGCCCTTTGTTTAAAACTGAACACGACGTTACACTTCATAATTGTGAGAGATGTCAATATCTAGTATACACGAATGAAATCTACGAAGGATCACAAGAACAATATGACAACAAAGAAACAATTTACCCCAAAGTAAGTATTAATTGTATTGGTCACATTGCTTCAAAATTTGATGCTCTTCTAATTGCCAACGAGATAACTGTTAGAGAAAATAAAGCCTTCAATAGAGGAGTTACTTCAAGGTGAAATCTATTTAAGAATAAACTGAGTTACTGAAATCTGGGGCAAATCTCAAAATAAAACCAAGTTCCTTCTCTGACATAGAATTCCAAAATATATATTTTATTTATGATATTTCCTTCTTATAATGACATTGTGTTTATTTGAGCAAATTTCAAGTTATTGATAAAAAATCAAAAGAAACTTGCATATTAAAATCTCTCAAGAAACTGCCATGAGCAGGCTTTCCAGCACTAATTAGACCAAAAAAATTATGCTGCTCTTTCAATATGGATAACTCTTGTTACATATGTATCTCCTGTTTCGTTCAATATACTATTATATGGATCTCCTCCACCTAATTCATCTATTATCTCAATAACAACCGCAAAATCCTGCTCAAATTCAGAATCTAATTTACCTCTAACCCAACAACGAACACGTAATTCCCATTCTCCACAAGAATATGATCGGGTAAAGGTTTTTTCGATTTGTTGAATCGGACTCCAAAAAGCCTCCGTTTTATCGTCAGCACTAAAGGAAACACGTTTTTTATTAGACGACGCATCCAGCTTGTCTAATGCAATGGATACTTTCGATTGAACATAATTTACAGGATCTCTAAAGTTGACAGGTGGGTTGGAAACAACTGTGATTTTTATTTTTAGTTTGCTTTCAGGATTCTCACTCGCTAACATAGCTGGAATATGAAACTTGAGAATCTTGAATTGATCATTTTTTACTTTTCCTTCAAACAGGTAAGATGCAGAATGATTTACAGCATTTACCGCTCGTTCATAATTAGGCGCACCAAATCCTACTTGATATTCTTTCCCAATTCCTAAAACAGGATGATGGTCAATAATGTCAGTAAAGTGAATTAGCAAAGCTTTAATTAGATTTACAGATTTATCTGTATAATATTTGAATAATCTAGCTGCTATTTGGCTAACAATCGGAGCTGAAAAGCTAGTCCCGTTGTCTGTTGCTAAATGTCTCCCTGAATGGAAAAGTCCGCTAGCAGAAATTCTAGCAAATGGAGCGTAATTAGACATTAAATTTCCACCGTGATGTACAAGCTCAGGTTTTAGTGCTGCGTTTACTCCTGGTCCACGTCTCGAAAATGGAGATAGCTGGTTATTCCGAGAAAGGGACCCAGGGTCACTATATTTGGCATATGCACCTACTGTTAATCCAAGGACACTTTCTGCAGGAGAACAAATTCGTGCTTGAGGTGAAATAAAATGATCACCTGGAAATTCTCCAAGCGAGGTTCTAATATTGCCTGAAGCAATAATAAATAATAGATCAAATTCTCTTGAAAGAGCATCTATAGAATACGCTGATAGAGAATAATTATAGTCATCAATAGGAGTGTTTTCACCCAAAGAAAGGTTAATTACTCGAGCTTGACCTTTATATGCCTTTGCTACAGCGTTTAGTATTTCACTCAACTGCGTCCTATTTGGACCAATAATCCTTTCTACACCGTCAAGATCCGTTGTTACTCCAAATACAGCAACATCAATAATATTACAATAGGATTGTACATTTCCAGAAGCGACTATTCGATCTAATTCATCACCAAAAGAAACTCGGCTTGCCACAAACGTTCCATGATTATATTCAGGAACTGTTGCTCCCTCTGGAAGTGACTGAGCTGAATGTACTACACAATTTTGCATTATACCTGAAAGCGATACACCGGAATCAATAATGATTACAGATGGATTTTCTGAATCATATACAACATTAAGTTGCTGGGTTATTTCAATTGAAGGAATGGATTGGGTAATAATTGACGGTGGGTTAAGCTCTACGGATTGAATTAGATTAAATGTGTCACTAATATTAATAATTTTCTCAACTTCAGTCGAAATCGATATTGCACAAAAGAGATCATCGAATACTAATTTTTGAATCTTGTGAGCCTCTACCTGGTATTCGCTTTTTAATAAACCTATTATCAAATCCATTTTTTCCTCATTTGCCTCTTCATGAAGATTAAGAATAGTGTCAATTGAATTGTTTTCGCTATCTAAATTCTGGAAGCGAAATTTATCTTCGGAGGCAACTGGGGAAAGACTCTCTATGTATTTAAGATATGATTTAAGTGGATTTTTCGGATCAGAAGTATAATTCCTAATCTTTTCGTTCAACTCGCTAAATTCATTCTTTTTGATAGAAACAATTCCTTTGGATTCATTTAATGGATCAATACTCGTAACATGAATTCCCAAATGCTCTAAAGAACTTTTGATGGCTTTCAATGGAACATTATCAGGAGCTTGGATTTTAGAATAAACATTAGTGCTGTAAACAATATCCTTTTTGGTTTCTAAAGCAGTTCTTAATTGAGAAATTTCCCCGTAAATCCGTCTACCGTGTGATGAATAATTCTCTCTTACAAAAGTAGTTCCGCCGCTTCCTTTTCTAACTGTTTCGTTAGCCGTTTTTGAAGTAGGGATAAAAAAATGTGGTCTGTCCATAGTGAATAGTGACTTGCTAGGCGCTTGAGCACAAATATGTTAAATAATATTAGAACAACAACCTGTATCCTCTTAGATAATTCAAGAAGATACAGGTTGTTAATTGTAATACGGCATTAATCTTGAGCCCACTCAACTTTCCCTTTACGAATGAAAAAGTGGCTTTTACAACCTACGGTGCGCCATACAGATGGAGAAATCGTTATTTTGTTTCTATCGGTATTATACCTCCATAAGGGCTTTGAGTCTTCTAAAAGATTTAATTCAATAATTGAATCGCAACCACAAGGGCAAACAAAACTAAGCGATTCATCAATGTACCCTTCGTTGAGGATGTAAATACAATCTTTATTAGGTAATTCCGGAATTTCACTAATGATAGAAAATCGGAACTCTTCACTATCCTGTTCTGGAACTTGAACTTTCCCGGAACAAGCAGGAGGTGCCGGTCTAAAGAAACTTCTAAGCCAGTACCATAATTTCATTAACAACTTCATGATAATTCTGGCATTCGTAAAAATGGCGAACAGTCACCGCGGCCAGTCCATTTTAGGGAAACATCGTCAGTTTCGAAATCTTCTTCTGGAGTATTTTCAATACATCCTCCACAAAAATCCATCATTACTTTAGCATAGTCGCCTGGTCCTTCATCCTTGAAAGGATGAAGTCGATTTAGAAGTTCGTTGACCGCCATACTGCTGATTTGCATATTTATACTTATCACGGCTGGACTATTTACATTCGCATTATGTACATACCCAACTTTTTCCCGTTCTGCGAATTCTTCAGGCATCTGACGTTTAAGACCATCATCAAATAAACGTTTGTCGGTATAAAGACCTCTGCTCATTAAAGACGACTTACCAGGTTGGATATAATGGACACTTGCAACTATGCTTTTAATACCGCCAGTTCCATCAGCATCTAATCTTACACCTATATCGAAGTATGGAATCAAATAGAAATTAGAAAGCTGGGAAAGCAGATGACGACCGTCAACACTATCCATACAGCCGATCAAGACGTCGCATGTTATCAATTCCTTCAATAGATCTAAATTATCATACAAATTAACCGCATAAGGTGTAATCTTTGTTTTCAAGCCTTGGCTTTTGACAGCTTCTGCAATTACTTCTACCTTTGATATTCCCACGTCAACCATTCTAGAATTAACAATTCTATTGAGGTTCTTAACTTCAATTTCATCTGGATCCATTATGACAAGTTCTCCAACCCCTAGTCTAACCAATTGTTCAATAGTTGGACTTCCTGTTCCAGAACAACCAACGACACCTATTTTTAATTGTTTCAGCTTGTTATAAGTTCCTTCCCCAAATGCCTGTATTGTACGTAAAGAAAATTCATCCGTATGATTTTCTTTATCTCTGCCCCATATAAGTATTTCATCTCCAGAAACAGATATCTTACTGACCATTTCAGAATTTAAATCAGGGCCAAATACTCTGGCAAAGATCTCTCCAGTTGGAAGCATAACTGCAGACATATGAACCCCATCATAATCACACCATCCAAAAACAGATCTGAATAGGTCATGATCTGATTGATCATCAGTTTCAGAAAAGTCCGGGTATCCAGTTGGGTGCGAATGAATCTTTAGAATTGCCATATTCTTTTTAGCTGCTTCTTCCAATACTGGAACGAGCCTGTCGGTTTTCCAGTTTACATGCACTGGTGTTCGCTCACACTCTTCATGTGGTATTGGAACTAATTTATGTGTAAGTAGCATAGAGGTCTCTTCGTGCTCGTACCTACCACATAGTACAATCGCAACGGCTTCCTTCCCATCACCAGGGAAAAGATGTTCTTTTATAGAAGAATAGTGGTTGCCCGATAATCTAAGCTGAAACTCCATGGTACGGGCGTTTATCAAATTCCTGCAATAACCATGTATCTACTAGTGGTACATGAGTTCCCAAGTTGTCAATTCCTGGTCGCCAGGGGTTAACTGGTGTTCTATGACGTGACCATCGCTGAAAAATACGACCGTCAATATTCATGTTAGCCAAAGCTCCTATCGGTTGCTGATCTGTTCTCTGAAGAGGAGGATAAAAATAAGCCATATCCAACTGGGCTGTAGGATAACCTGGACTCATTAACACAGCTACAGTAACATTTTCAAAATTATATCCCTTTGGAACAGAATAGCCGTGAATAAGAACCCAATTCTGGTTTCCTTGCTTAATGGTTTCCCACTTCAGACCAAGTGTATCCAAGTACTCTTGATCTTCCTCAAGCAGAGTGAATCCCCTCTGCGGGGATTCACCTTCTGTTTGATCACATGCAAGTGTTTTGAACTTTTCAACACCAGGTTCAGTGAAACAAACCACCTGATCGTTTTTGATTGTCACAACTCTACCATCCTTAAATTTCTGGCGGAGTTGGTATCGCTCAGGTGGAGTTTCTCCTGTTAGAGATAAAATCTCTTTCCCTGTCATACACTCTTTATCAACAACATAGTTCTTACGGTCAATTAGAATGCGATATTTTTTGCCTTTTGGGGCGGTGTGTCCGCATTTTGCACACCATTCGAGATCAATTATCTCATCGTTTAAACTGAAATTCGGATCCATCATCTACAATTTTAATGGATGTAACATTCCTCCGATTCTTTAAGATAGCACGGGAGGCTACAACTATCCAGACAGGATAGTTCCGTAAACTTGCAGGGTTTAAAAAAAACACCTTTATTTGCATACGAAACTAGAAGGGAAGCAACAAGGTGATAAGCCTTGTGAGGTCTACGAATCTTTTATCCCTTAATAACTCAGTCATCTGCGCCAACAGAAGGCTGAGTTTTTTTGTTTTATCGGCTTATACTTTTTTCTTTAAAATACATAATCAACTAATTACAAATGCAATATTAAGCAATCTAATTCTATCAAGCAAGAATTTGATAAAATTTTCTATGTAAATTTTTCTCTTGCTTGATAGAATTAGATTATGTATCTTTGTTGTAACAAAAACAGGATGTTATGGAAACTCTAGGAAAAACACTGAAAAGCGCTCGAGAAGGATTGTCTTTAACTCTAAGAGAAATTGAAACAGAAACTGGTATATCGAATGCTTATTTAAGTCAATTAGAAAACGAAAAGATTAAAAAACCATCTGCAAGTATCCTTTACAAGTTAGCGGCTGCTTATAAGATTGAGCTTAATGATCTTCTTCGTGCGGCTGGTATAATTACCCAACGTCTAGAAGAAAAAGATGAAATGAGTGAATTGGAAAAAGAAATTGCTTTTTATAAAAGCCATTTATCAGAAGATGAACAACGACAAGTTGTTACATTTATGAAATTCTTAAAAAGTCAAGGATAAAGTGCTTAATTCGCATACCAAAAAGGATATTGAAAAGATATCCATGGATATCTTAAAATCATCTCGTTCTTTAGATGTATTTCCTACACCGATTGATCAAATTGTTAAATACTCAGATTTGATAGTTGCGGGAGGTATTGACGTAAAGTCAATTCAAAACAGATTTAAAGACTTTTTTCTACCTGAAGCTCTAATCTCTGGATTAAGTAAAATCCGCGGATTCCTTGATCGATCTGAGAAGTTAATCTATTTGGATTTGACTCAAAATAATGGAAGACAAGGATTTGTGAAGCTTCATGAAACTGGTCATAATGTTCTTCCTTGGCAAAAACTAATTCTGCAATTTGTAGATGATGATAACACATTGGATGCAACAACTAAAGATGAATTTGAGGCCGAAGCAAATTATTTTGCATCAGCAACTCTGTTTCAAAATGATCGATTCAATAGAGAATCAAAAAAGTATGAATTAGGCATTCCTGGAGCTTTACAACTTGCAAAACATTTTGGTGCTTCAGGTCACGCCGCCTTAAGACGATATGTAGAAATAAATGATGCACGCTGCATGCTACTAGTAATTGAAGGACTTTCTCCTAAAGGCATCATTTTGAATGGAAAGTTGAGGAATACTTTTTACTCTTCATCTTTTTTAAATGAATTTGGAAAAATCACGATGCCAAATAACTTTGATTTCAAATGGTCATTTATGCAGGATTATTGTTTCGGCAAAAGAATGAAGTTGGATGGTTCAATTGATTTAATTGTAAATGGAGAAATGATAGAATTCTGTTATCATTTCTTTAATAACTCTTTTAATGTATTTGTTCTAATTTTCCCGAAAGGAGAAAATAAAAAAACGAAAACGAAAATCATCATTCGATGATAAATAGAAGAACCCTTCTAGACGGGTTCTTTAAAAGAAACTTGCCTAATTAAGGTTTAGTAGGCCTTTTTATATTCTCATCTTTCTGGTAATCTAGTATTTTACCTATCCTTTCTGCCCTAAACCAACGTTTATTAATTTGATGTTTCTTTCCATCTGGAAATTCCATATAATCTGAAATAATTTGGTTCATAAATTCAGTTAGTTCAGGCCCTACCCCTTTGGTTAATTTATCTTTGAACTTAGATAAATCAATGTTATATATTTCACAAATAAAAGCAACCATAACTAAATAATTAGAGTCGGAATTTGTACAATTCCCAATATAATTAAGTGATATTTTATCACCGGGATTCGGCTTTTCTTTTTTAACCATATTGCTAAATGCTTTTAAACTTGATTGCAAAGTTCCTCTTAGTTTATATTCATTATGTTGATATGCTATCTCTGAATCAGCATATTCAGGTAAAGTTATTTCCAGAATTTTCATTTCTAGTTTTTGATTTCTTTTTTGAATCATTAGTTTTTTGCCCTTTTCACTCCAAAGAAATATCATGAAAGCGAAAAGAAGTCCTGATGGGATGAATGAATTTAATGACAACACATTCAATTTGTCAAAATAAAAAATAAGTGCCCAAATTAAAATGTAAGCACATGAAAAAATAGATAGGATAATTTTAGTGTATCCAATCCTATACCTCTCAATTAAATCCATTTTTAATTTTTCCTGTAAAGTTGCATTTTCAACACTTTCCAGTTTTCTATATAAAACAACAATTAGAAAAGGAATCCACGGAAGAATCAACACAAATATGGATATTACTATGTACATTTCACTCTTCATAAAACTCAATTATTGGTAACGAATTAATTGCTTTATCTTTCAATTCTTCTATGTGATTCAAATACTTCACTGTATGCAAAGTGCTTGTCTGACCCATACAATCAGACACTGTCTTTAAATTTGCTCCATTCATTAATAATAAAGTGGCATAACTGTGTCTTGCACAATAGAAAGTAATATGTTTGTCAATACCTGCTCTTTTTACCCAAGAATGCAGATTCTTATTAATCCCATTTGTTGTCAGGTTCACTTCAAAAACTAAGTCTTTCTTCAGCCTTGGTGGTCCAGCTAAATTAAGTATCTGTTGGCTTAATGGAATATTTATTTCAATTCCTGTTTTTACACGTCTAGTATTTAATCTTCCCCCAGCCAAATTTTCCCAATAAAGCTCTTTCAAATCAGCAATGCCTAAACCAGTATATGAACAAAACAAAAACATTTTTTTTACCAATGGATTGGGGCATGGGGTCACTGCTAAAAGACGCAATTCGTCTGCTGTTAAAACTTCTTTACGAAGTGTACTTTTATTGTTCCCATTTTTATAAATAATTCCTTGAGCTGGATTGATTTTCAAATAACCTTCAGACACTGCCGCCTTGACAACTTTTTTGAAACGAGAAAAATAATTTTTTGGAGTTTCTCCAGACAAACTAACTTCATCTGATCTTAAATAGTCTAAATAATCTTCACAAACTTTTGTAGTCAATCTTGATACGCCAAATCGTTGCCCGCCGACAAAGTTGGCAAAATGCCGCACCGCGCAAATTATCATACGTTTATCTTTGCTTTTGTATTTTAAGATGTAGCTTTCACAGTATTCAAGGAAATCTATCTTGTTTCGGTGCTTTGGAACATAATCTGTGCCTCCAGCAATCAATTCAAGTTCAATATTGTTTCGAATCTGTTTTGCAATATCCAGTTTTTCTTTTCGAGAATTGCTATCATCTTTTTTTGAATTTATTATAATGTTCAAAAATTGATAGCTTCTTTCTCCGTCATGATAAATATCTAAATACAGACTTTTTCCACCACTCTTCAATTTCTTTTCTCGCAAAATTACTGACATACCTTTTATTCAAAATGAGTAACACATGAGTAACAAATATATCGAATTTATAGATGGTTTATGACGGCTCGTTAAAATAAATATACTTATAATGTCTTCAAATAGTAATCTTTAGCATAATATAAGCCGTCACAAGAAACACGGTTCGATTCCGGCCCGGGGTACTAAAAACCAGAGTGAGAAACAAAGCGAGAGCGTTGTTCCGAACTCTGGTTTTTTTTCTTCATTCTCATTCTGCTTCTCGCAATGAAAAAATTAGTATCTTAAATGGAAACCTAATTCATTTTCTATGTTTGATTTCCAAAATCTGGCAGTTTACAAAAAAACGAAATTGTTTCATGTCAATTGCAAAAATATCATCCTCGAAAAAAAGCTGGACAGATTTGTTGTTGACCAACTTGGACGAGCCTCATTTAGTGTTCCTCTAAATATTGCTGAAGGAAGCGGTAAATTTTCCAAAGCTGACAGAAAAAACTATTTTACGACTGCAAGGGCTTCTTTATTTGAATGTGTTGCAGTTCTGGACATTCTTAAAGATGAGGGAAAAATATCGGAGTCAGATTTTGAAAGGATGCTAAAGGATGCCGATGAGCTTTCAAGAATTTTATATTCTATGATTAAAAATCTGACTTGATATGATCGACAATACAAACATTCAGGGTACTAAAAACCAGAGTGAGAAACAAAACGAGCGCGTTGTTCCGAACTCTGGTTTTTTTGTGTATTACAATTTCATTTCAAACTTTACATAAACAAAAACGCCCCTAATTGAGGCGTTTCATTTATCCGTTGTAAGCTTCGCACTTTTGGTGCTTCACTTTTTTAGCACCTTTCTTTTTGTTTTTCTTTTTATCGTATTTCACTATACTAGTAGTTGAAGAATCGATAACAGGAGCAGCGAATGAAGTTAAACTCATTCCTACCAACGTCGCAGCAAAAAATAGATTTTTCATAAGGAGAGATTTTATAGTTTGAACCAATTTAATGCTTGTTTAACTTATAAACAAACAAAAGGTTACATTCTTAAGCAATTATTTTTGTTTTTTAAAAAAAAGATATCATTGCTTAAAATCAGCAAAAATTTAAATTGCTATATGGATAGAATACTTAACAAGCCAGCATATCATTGACTTGACTATATTTCGATGGAATAATAATCGAAATAACTACAGATAAAGGAGATGAAATGCTATTCAATAATTACAAAAGAACAAGTTTAAGCCTTCTTTAAAAATCTAAACAATTTCCATTTCCCGCGCAATGAGGTTAAGCGAAAATCATCTAATTTTTCGTTGACTCCTTTTAAATTAAATATTTCTAGTAATTTAAAAGTGCCACGAGCGACTTTGAAATCCAATTCATCTTTAAAAATTGGAATAATCGCAAGAAAATAAATTGTTTTATCTCCTAATTCAAGAGGTGACAATTCTTCTTCCAAGAGAATAGGATCAACCAAGAAGAAATGATTTTGCTTCATCAATCCTGAAAGTGGTTTTTTATCCGCTCCGCAAGGCATGCTGTGTCCGTGACCATACCACGTTTGTTTATCAAATACGTGTTTTGCCAAGCGTTGAATCCACGGGAATACCCAATTCGTGTTTGGATTATCTGTATCAGCTAAATCCCAGTAACTCGGTAAGCAAAAATACAATTCAATAAATTCTCTGCCTTTTACCTTTTCAGGTACGGGCATTTCATATGAACTTAAGCCGTTGGTCATTAAAATTGTAACTGGACTTTTTAAATCTAGTTTGAGTTGGATCAATGGCAATTCTCCTTCTTTACCTTGAATTTCAGTAATGGCAGATTCGCCAAAACGACTTATTAATGCTGAAAGTAAAGTGGACATATTCTTTAATTTGAAAATTCGAAGATTAGAAAATTCAAAGATTTGAGAATCAAATTCTCAAATCTTTAAATCTTCGAATAATTACTTCTTCTTAGTTTGGCTCCATTCTTCGATAGACGCTTTGTTCATGTCTACATAAGCTTGGTTCTCTGCTTTTTCAGCTGCTGCCATTGAAATTTTAGCTGTTTCGATTGCTCCTTTGAGATCACCCATTTCCGCCTGAATAAGTGATTTTAAACGCACGTACCAATAAGTGCTTTCACCGCGCATTTCGATTGCTTTCGAAACCCATTCAAATGCTTTTTTTAGGTCTTTCTTTTCATTGTAATAGAATTCTGCAGAAGCATAATAATCACCAGCAGATGGACCAGCCATTACTTTGTCAATTGCTGCAGACATCTTAAAAGCAGTTGGAACATTAAAAGCTAAGGTTGCTTTCGTTTTATCCCAATTGAAAGTAAGATTCGCTGATTTAGTAGTAAGATTATCCAATGAAATAGTGAATGTTTCTACAACATCGCTCATATTTGTTACGGCAGCTGTTGTTCTTAAAGCTACTTTCTTTTCATCCCATTCTTCCGGTGTTCCCCAGTTCGTGATGTCCGTATAAAAAACAACTTCCCAACTCTTTGCGGTAGGCTTAACAAAAATCGCATAAGTCCCTGCTTTCAAGGTGTCAGTTCCAAAAAGCACAGCATCAGAAACGGTGAATTTTGTGTTTTCATTCGCTCCTGTTCTCCACATTTCATTGAATGGAACAACATCTCCAAAAACAACTCTGTTGTTCTTAGATGGACGAGAATATTCTACTTTAACATCAGTTAAACCTACTTTTTGTTCCAATTTACCAACTGGACTTGCCATTGGTCGCTGTAATTGAGCCATAGCAACTGAACATACAGAAGCCAACAACATTACAAGTACTACTTTTTTCATTTTCTATCAATTTAGTTCTGCTAAATTAACACAAATGAATGAAAAAGGTTTTTGAAATCTAATTAAGAGAACATGTGGGTTCCGCATATAGCTCCAATAAAGAAGGCAATTAGCGAAAATAACAACCCAAGCATTGCAAATTTATTCTTTTTGAAAACCGGAACTATACACAATAGGAAAGGTACAATCAAGCAGTTGCGATTATTAATGCATCCCAAAAATCTTTGGTTGAAATAAAACACCCTTGAACTATCATTTGATGAATTTCACTGTTTCGCTCTTTCGTGTAGTGTTTTTCAGTTTTGAAAAATGAGAGTTGATCAGCCTGTTTCGCTAATGCTTCATGGATGTTTTCTGGTGTTGATAAATCAACAGATGTATCTTGTTTCCCTTGAATTGAAATCAACTCAATTTTCGCTTCATTGAAATGAAAAACTAGGCAAGCTTCAGGTGAGCGGTGCTCTAAATATTCAATTTTAGAATACACCTTATCTAAAACTGTATCACTAAATAATTCAACTAACTGAATGGCCTTGGATGGATTCACTTTATTCATGTGTTCCCATTCTTCGGCATGAACACCATTTACGATTAAAAAATGTTTCAAATCATCAGCTAGAAGCTTCAACTCATCATCTGTTAAGCAACGGTATTTCATTTCTGTTTTCATTCTAATTAAGATCTCAGTAAAAAATCGGCAAAACGCAAATCAGTTGGAGTAGTAATTTTAATGTTTTGCTCGTTCCCCTCAACTAAATGAATCGCATATCCTGCTTCTTCGACCAAACTGGCATCGTCTGTTATTCCTTCATGAAATGATTTTTGGTAGGCAACCAAAAGGATGTCCTTTTTGAAACATTGGGGAGTTTGCACAATTCGAAACTCACTCCGATTGACGGAATTTGATTCATTTTCTCCAACTTTTCGAAGGGATTCTTTCAGGTCTAAAACAGGTATAACTGCACCAAACTCTTGCACCCCGTTCCAACAATTCATAAGTGTCTTTTGATCAACAAAAGGTCTAACGCCATCATGTATGGCAACGTAATCTCCTTGACAATAATTCAAGGCATTTTGAATAGAATGGTAGCGTTCCTTTCCTCCATCCACCACTTGGTGAGGGAGATTAAATTGATGTTTGGCGCATAACGTTGCCCAATATTCTTGCCACTCAGCAGGTAAGGTTAAAATTAATTGTGCTGATGGATCAAAATCATGAAAAATGCGAAGGGTATGCATTAACATTGGCAAATTATTCAATTCTAAGAACTGTTTAGGCAAATCGCCTCCCATTCTTTTTCCTATTCCACCTGCGGTAATAATAACTGAAAATTTGTTCATTGTTCAAAAATAAGCAATCCTCCAATCGTTTACCAAAGCCAAGGAATAATTAATGCAAAATAGCGAAGAAACTTGCCAATAATCATTAAAACAATAACGGGGAAGAATGGTGCTTTAAAAAATCCGAGTGCCAACAACAATGGGTCGCCAATAAAGGGTAACCAAGAGATGAATGCCAACCAACTTCCATATCGTTGAATGCGCTGTTCAAACTTAATGACGTTTTTTTCTTTAAATCCTACTCGTTTCAACCAAAGAGGATTACCAAACCAACCGATAAGATAATTGGTAGAACCACCTAAAGAATTCCCTAGAGTAGCAATTAAAAGGCAAGTGATTGGATCAAATCCGGCCGCCAAAACAAGCAACAAAATTCCTTCGGATGCAATCGGAAGTATCGTTGCAGATAAGAAACTAGCTAGGAATAAGCCAAAAAAGGAAATCTCAAAATAGTCCATAAAAAAAGGGCCGACAAAGTCGACCCTTCAAAAGTATACAATGAAATGATTATTTCTTGATAAACTTCTTGGTTACTACTGTTTCGTTCGTTGAAACTGTTACGTAATAAACACCCTGAGTGAATGACGCAGCATCAAAAGATACAGTGTGACCACCAGCAACTTGTGTTCCGTTGTTAGCTGTATAAACCACTTTCCCTGCGATATCAACTACTTCAATTGTTACATCAGTTGCGTTAGCAAGATTGTAATTGATAGAAGTAAGACCTGTTGTTGGGTTAGGGAATACATTGCTAATTGATACAGCAGCAGCATTTTCGTTGATGTCAGCTGTTGGTTGAATGTTCAAACGAACCATTACTGCATTTGGAGACGCTAAGAAGAAACCAGTTCCATCAGCAGCAAATCCTTGTACAATGCCTTCTTCAACTGGCTGAGCAGTTCTGAAGCGCACATCAGCAGTCGCGCCACCAGTATGACATGCAACAACTAATAATAAATCTCCAGCAGTAACATTGATAATGTTCTCCATAGGAAGTTTAATACTCGTTCCGTTTGTTTGCGTAGTAATTGCGAAATAAGGAGTTGTTCCTAAATATTCCCAATCAGTTCCGTTATCTCTCCAAACTTCACCAAAAATTTCTTGACCAACGTTTGATGCTGTTGTAGTAACACCAATGTACATTGAATCAATTTTGTCATCTGCCATAACTTCCATCACGTTACCAATTTTCAAGGCTTGATTAGCTTGAGAAGAAAGGTTACTTATAAAACTAGAAGGAACATTGTTATCTACTGCATAAAGAGAACGCGTAATTGCAATTGCATCAGTAGAAGCATTATCTGCTGGAGTAGCATCTGTTTGTGTTTGACTAAAAGTATAAGTCAAGGCATAGTTTGTTGGAACTGTAGCTGGAGGAGTCCACAAAGCAGTAACTAGAGAATCAGTTGCACCTGCTGCAAGTGTTGCTGTTGGAGAAGCAACTGTACCACCGCTATTATTTGCTGCAACTGTCAACATAACATTTGTTTGTGCAGTTCCACCATCGTTACGAACTTCACCAGAGAAAGTGATTGGCGAAATTTGGTTAACTGGAATTGAATAGTATGGAATTTCATTAACCCCTGAAACCATTACTCTGTTCAAAGATGTGATATCATTATCATTTGCTTCAATTAATGATACGTCATCTATTTGCCAGTGGTAGTGAGTTGTACCAGCAGCACCATCCCATGTGAAACGAAATTGGAAGTTACTTAAGTTAGTTGCTGTTGCAAGGAATGTAGTTAAATTAACTTTTGCCTTCGTTGTTGCAGAAGTAGCATTCACTACAACTCCTGGTACAGTTACATCGAACTCTGTAGAAGTTACGAAACCATCCGTTGAAACCTCAACCTTGGGATAAAATGTATTATCACAACAAGTTCTATAACGGTGTTCAAATGATAACAAAGCATTCGTAATACCTGTCATATCAACTACAGGAGAAACTAAACTCGCTACATAACTTGTGTAAGGTCCAGCGCCAGGGTTGTTTAAATCTGCATCAAACATGGCAAAACCATTTGCTTGTGTTGTAGATTGAATCTTTTCTGTAGCTTGAGAGTATTGTCCATTTGGACCATTCAAATCAACTGCCCAAACGGAACCGTTAGCACCTGCAGTAGTCCATGCGCCAATACCAGCAGCGAAATTATCTGAAAATAAAACATCACCAGGAGCTTTTGTGAAAGCATGTACGGGAGCTTTTTCAATTGAATTTTCACTTTGAGATAATATTTGCTGAGCCTCTTGGCGCTGAGCATTGCGAATCAAGGTTTGTTGACCGAATGCTAATGATCCGATAGAAACCGCTGAAACTAATAAGTAAACTTTTTTCATGTTTTGATATTATTAGGAATGTAACAAATATAAGGTATTAGAATTTAAATATACAAACAGCTAAAAAATTAACGATTATTGGTCCTTTAGGAAAGGTAACTGTTGACGAATCTCTGTAAGTTTATCATACTTTAATTCAAGTACTAAAACTTCCTCTTGATTCGGGCAGCATTCTGTTTTTTCACCAAGTGGATCTATCAACATGCTATCGCCACTATACGTTAATCCTTTGCCATCTTTTCCTACTCTATTCAAGCCTATTGTATAACATTGATTTTCAATTGCGCGCCCAGTCAACAAGGCTTTCCAATGGGAAGATCGTTTCTCTGGCCAATTAGCAACATACAATAGAACGTCATAAATTGGTGAACCGTTGGGAGCAATTCGATTTCTTGCCATTTCTGGAAAACGCAAGTCATAACAAATTTGTAAATTAAATTTCCAACCTTCAAAATCAACAATGACAGCTTTATCTCCGGGAGTGAAAAAATTGTCTTCTCCAGCGAGTCCAAATAATTTACGCTTGTTATATGTAATTACTTCACCACTTGGTTTTACAAATACGCCTCGATTATAAAATGAACCATTTTCCTCCATAATCATGGAAGTATAAATTGCGGCTGATTTTTTCCGTGAAATCAATTTCAACCAATTCAATGATTCAGAATCACTTTCACTTTCAGCCAAAACCTCCACGTTCATTGAAAATGCGGTTTGGAACATTTCAGGCAATAGAATTAAATCAACCGGTTCTATGGAAGTGATTAAATCATCAAAATGAGCAAGATTCTTCGCTTTATCCTCCCAAGTTTGATTCGCTTGAACCAAGGCAACTTTTAAATTTCGCATAATCTCTTCGCAGCATTGGTTAATGTTTCTGTGTCCTTCGCAAAACAAAAACGAATTAATTTTTGATCTTTCCCTGAAGCGTTAAAAACGGACATCGGTATCGATGCTACACCATGCTCAATAACCAATCGCTTGGTAAATTCAACATCTGATTCATCCGAAATGTGTGCGTATGAGGCAACTTGAAAATAAGAGCCTTCAGAAGGAAGCAATTCAAATCGACTTGTTGAAATTAATCTTCTAAACAAATCTCTCTTGTCTTGATAAAAAGCACCCAATTGTGCGACATCTACTTTGTCTAAATATTGGCTCAAAGCAACTTGTGCAACGCTGTTCACACAAAAAACTAAAAACTGATGCACTTTCTTAATTTCAATCATTAAGGCAATCGGGGCAACGATGTATCCAACTTTCCAACCTGTAATGTGAAATGTCTTACCGAAAGAAGAAACAATAATACTGCGTGAACGAATTTTTTCACGCGTATTCACAGAAATATGTTTCAATTCAAAGGTAATGTATTCATAAACCTCATCTGAAAGGACTAATAATTGGGGATATTTATCGAGTAAAATTTCTAGCTGCAGGAAATCATTTTCTGTCCAAATTCGACCAGAAGGATTGTGAGGATTATTGATAATAATCATGCGTGTTCTTTCATTCACAGCATCATTGATTCGCTGCCAATCGGGCATAAATGAACCATCCAATTGAATGCGAACTGGCTTAGCTCCTGTTAAAATAATTGGCGGTTCATAACAATCATAACTTGGATCAAGGATAACAACTTCTTCGTTTGTGTTAACCATTGCTTGAATGATCGCGAAAATCGCTTGGGTTGCTCCAGCTGTTATTAGAACTTCATCACTTGGATGTATAATTCGGTGATATTGTCGATTTACTAACTCAGCAATTTTTATTTGTAAGGGAGGATAACCGCCCATTGGAGCATATTGATGAACATTATCTGAAGCAATATTTTTTAAGATATCAGTTAATTGCGTATCAACTGGAAAATTTGGAAATCCTTGAGATAAATTAATGGCACCGTGTTCATTTGCCAATTGTGACATTATAGTAAAAATGGTCGTTCCAATATGCGGTAATTTCGACATTTCTTAGTTTTTTGTAAAAATAAAGCAAACAATTCACTTTGATTCTGTCAGTGTTAAAATTTCCTTAAAATGTTTAAGTTTGCTGATAATTCATTAATATTGGAATACTTAATTCGAAAAAAATGAAAAAATTAAATCTAGTTATTGCTGTATTTTGTACCATGTTTACCTTATCAGTTTCAGCTCAAGTAAAGAAACAAGTAACAATGGAAGAGGTAAATGGTGAGAAAACACTTACTATTCGCACAAATGAAAATGGAACTGAAAAAGTGGAAGTATTAAAAGGTGAAGCCGCTGACAAGAAAATGGCTGAACTTAACACAGCAGCTTCTTCAAATAAGATGACAGAACAAATAATTGTTGAAGAACACAATGATCAAAAAGTAGTTAAAGTAATTAGAAACAACAATGGTGTTGAAACTATTGAGGAGTTTAAAGGTGAAGCTGCTGAGAAAAAATTAATAGAAATTGAAAAAGCAAATACGGCTCCTTCACGCTCTAAACCGCAAAAAATTGAAAGTAAAGGTTCTATCAAACGTATTGAACCTGTAAGAAATTAATTCGATGATCGAATAAACGAAAAAGCCGCTCAATTTTGAGCGGCTTTTTTTATACCTTCGTTTTATGAAAATATATATCCTTACTCTTTTTGTTATCGCTGCTCTTTCCTCTTGTAGTTCAACAGATCAGCAGTTCTGTGAATGTCTCGCTGTTGGAGATGAATTGAATAATTACTCCGCTGAACTATTGAAAGGTGAAGTGACAAAAGAACAAGCTGAAGCATTAAAAATAATCAAAGCCAAAAAGAAAAAAGCATGCGCCTCTTATGAAAACATGAGTGGACCAGAAATGCTAAAGAAAAAAAGTGAATGTGCTGAATGAAGAAAATTTCAACTCTTTGAATCTTCGGATTCATTAATTCACATTCAAGGCTAAAGCATAAATCACATCCATAGCTTCACAAAAAATCGCAGCTGATTCAGCCAAAATTTCTGTTGTGTGGGCTTGAGAAACAAAACCTACTTCATATCCGCTTGGCCCTAAATAAACACCTCTGTTTAACAGCTCACGGTGGATGTTTTTAAAGCCAGTCATGTCAGGATTAATTTCCTCTGCTTGGTGAATACGTTTTTTCCCGTCGAATGACAACCAGAAAATTGAACCAATCGTCACCAACTCAAAATTGTAACCCTTCGCTTTTGCATGTGTATTAATCGTGTCCACAAATACTTTTGTTCGTACTTCTTGATCTTCGTAAAAACCTGGCTTGGAACACTCAGTCAATTGAGCAATTCCTGCTGCCATCGCAACAGGATTTCCAGATAAGGTTCCCGCTTGATAAACAGGTCCGTCTGGAGAAACACAGGCCATGATTTCTTTGCTTGCTCCGTATGCACCAACTGGTAAACCACCTCCGATAATTTTTCCATACGTAACCAAGTCTGGCGCAATTCCATAGTATTCCGCAGCACCCGAGAATGCTACTCTAAAACCAGAAATTACCTCATCAAAAAACAATAGAATTCCGTTTTCTGTGCACAATTCACGCAAGGCCAATAGGAACGTTTTTTCTTGCAATAACAAGCCATTATTGGCTGGAATCGGCTCAATCACCGCACATGCAATTTCATCTTTGTGTTCTGAAATGCACTTTTTCAATGCTTCAATATCGTTCAAAGGTAAAACAAGAGTGTCTTTCGCAACATTTGCTGGCACACCTGCACTAGATGATTCACCAAACGTGATTAATCCACTTCCTGCTTTTACCAAAAGTGCATCTGAGTGACCATGGTAACAACCTTCAAACTTGATGATTTTATCTTTTCCCGTAAATCCTCTTGCCAAACGCAAGGCTGACATTACGGCCTCCGTACCTGAACTTGTGAAACGAATTTTATCTATATAAGGATTGCGACTCAAAATCAATTCAGCTAATTCATTTTCCAACCGCGTTGGCGCGCCGAAACTAGCACCGTTTTGCAAAGCACCAACTATTTTTGAGTAAACAGCTGGGTGATTATGTCCCAAAATTAGCGGTCCCCAACTGCAGCAGAAATCAATAAATTCGTTATCATCTTCATCCCAAATGCGACATCCATCTCCTTTTTTAAGGAATAATGGAGTCCCTTCTACCGATTTAAACGCACGTACGGGTGAATTCACACCACCAGGAAAATAAGTCTTTGAAATTTCAAATAATTCGGCTGAAGTTGAACGTTTAACCGTGTGTTTTGCTGACATCTTGCTTTATTTTGACTGTAAAATTATAACTTATCTATCGAGAACAATTAGAAATACGCTTTTCATTTTCAATTAATAAAAATTAAACAATCCAAAGCATAAAAATGTTGAAGGAAATTTCAAACCTAAAACAGCAAAAAATCATTGAAAAATTTCATCAAAAGCTAGACCAAATTCCGGTGCAGTTAAGTCGGCAAAATGCCATCCTGTCTCGCAGTTTGAGCTAATATTAATTATTGTTGTTTGACGTTTTTTGATAAGCCCGAAGCATAAGGTTGGTTTTTTGTAAAATTCTATTTCAACTCTACATTTTAAATCAACGAAATTCATTTTATTCCCAAGACGCTCTTTCAATTTTGCTTTATTCAGCATCAAACAAAGATTTTCAATTGTTTTTCTATCCACAATAGTGTAATCCTCTGCAAATGTAGTGTCTGGGGTAGTCGGAACTACTGAGGGTTTAAAATGAATCGATTTTACTTCTGAACCTTTAATGCTTTTAACTTCAAGAACTCTTGATTTAATTGCTTTATTGCTCAACGGTCCTATGGTGGTAATATAAATAAGCAATAGCCCTACTACAATTGGTATGTATGGAAATAATTGTTTCCAAGCATATGCTCGAGAAAAAAACAAGCCGAAAAGAAGAAAAAAAACTCCAAGAATCAGCATCAAAAGTTCTTTATTCATTTTGCTCAAGTATTAAAATGAAAAATTTAATTTTTGTAAAACTACAATATTCCTTGCTGATTTTACATCTTGCAGTTGCGCAAATCTTCAACTATTTCAATATAATATGGCACGAACATTTTTAAGACATTTTGTAGGTAAAAAAATTTTAAATCGACTCTTTCATTCCTTTGCTTTTACACTCCCGATCTTTCATTATCTTTGAAGTGAAATCGAGAGACAATGACCCATTTTGAAAATACACTTGCATTTGCGCAAGATTTAGATGCAAAAGATCCCCTTAGATCCTTCAGAGATAAATTCTATTTCCCTACATTTCACGAAAAAACTGTGCGTTATTTCACAGGGAACTCATTGGGTTTACAGCCAAAATCAACACGTGAATATGTTTTAGAAGAATTAGATGCGTGGGCTGAGTTTGGTGTTGAGGGACATTTTCTCGCAAAACGACCTTGGTTTGCCTACCACGAAAATTTGACTGAAAAAGCGGCAAAAATTGTCGGAGCCTTACCTATCGAAGTGGTAATTACGCATTCCTTAACAACGAACCTTCATTTATTGATGGTTTCATTCTATCGTCCAGAAGGAAAAAGAACAAAGATTTTATGCGAAGCGAAAGCTTTTCCAAGTGATCAATATGCGCTAGAATCACAAGTGAAATTTCATGAATTGGATGTCGCTGAACATTTAGTGGAAGTTTTTCCGCGTGAAGGCGAACAGTTAATTCGCGAAGAAGATATCCTTGCAAAAATTGAGGAGTTAGGTGATGAATTGGCGTTGGTAATGATTGGCGGAGTGAATTACTACACAGGTCAGTTGTTTGACATGGAAACAATTACCAAAGCAGGACATAAAGTCGGCGCTGTGGTTGGATTCGATTTAGCGCATGCTGCTGGAAACATTAATCTAAAATTGCATGACTGGGGAGTAGATTTTGCTGCTTGGTGTGGATATAAATACTTGAATTCTTCTCCAGGCGGTGTAAGTGGAATGTTTGTACATGAACGTCACGCTTACAATCCTTCTCTTCCTCGTTTTGCAGGATGGTGGGGCTATGATAAAGACACGCGGTTCTTGATGCAGCCGGGATTCAACCCGATGAAAGGAGCCGAAGGTTGGCAGTTGAGCAATGCGCCTGTACTTGGAATGGCAGCACACTTGGCTTCTTTAGATATTTTCGATGAAGCAGGAATGGACCGCATAGGCGAAAAACGCGATTCTATGACAGCCTTTATGGAATTTGTCATCAATGACATTTCAGAAAAAAACAAAGAACGTTGCACATTTGAATTAATCACCCCAAGCGACAAAACAAAACGTGGTGCCCAGTTGTCTATTATGGCGAAGGGTCAAGGAAAAGCCTTGTTCGATGCATTATCGGATTTAGGTGTTGTGGCAGATTGGCGAGAACCAAATGTTATTCGAATTGCTCCAGCACCGCTTTACAATTCATACGAGGATTGTTTTTGGTTTGGTCAGTTGCTCGAACAGGCAATACAATAGATATAAGTATTCAGAATTTGAAAATTCAATAATTTGAATATCTGAACCCCAAATTCATAACTCATAACTCATAATTCATAATTCCTTTAACGTGGACGAACTAACAATACAAACACTGATTAAAGCTCAATATTCTGGGGCACTTGACCAGTCGTCGACATACATAAATTTGGTGATGCAAACTGTTGCAGTATTGGTGGGAGGAATAGTAATGTGGAGAGCGAGTAATGCTATTCACCGAAAAAAGCAAAAAGAAAGACAACAAAATAATTACTTCGAAACGCCGTATTCGCGTCACTGGAGAAAAAAATAAGAACGCATGGAAGAGAAAAAAAATGTAATCATCATTGGAGCCGGATTAGTCGGTTCACTTTGGGCAGTATACCTATCTAAAGCTGGTTATTCAGTTACAATGTATGAGCGTCGTCCAGACATTCGTAAAGCAGAAATTTCAGCAGGAAAGTCAATCAACTTAGCCTTGTCGGTTAGAGGGTGGACAGCCCTCGATGCCGTTGGAGTTGGCGATGAAATTCGCAAAATTGCGATTCCAATGAGTGGAAGAGTCATGCATGACTTAGCAGGAAACTTAACCTATCAGCCTTATGGTAAAGAAGGTCAAGCAATTTTTTCTGTCTCTCGTGGAAAGGTAAACGCTACGATGATGGACATTGCTGAAAAACATGGAAACGCTACCATTCATTATAATCATGATTGCCGTAAAGTTGACTTAAAAAATGGAATTGTTTGGCTCACAAACACCTTAACGGGTGAAGAAATCGAAGCTAAAGCGGATCTTATTTTTGGAGCAGATGGCGCCTTTTCAGCTGTTCGTTACAACTCTATGCAAAAGTTAGATCGTTTTCAATACAGTCAAAACTTCATCGCAGATGGTTACCGTGAAATTTTATTACCCGCAAATGCAGATGGTTCATATAAAATGGACAAAAATGCCCTACATATTTGGCCTAGAGGTCGTTTCATGTTGATTGCACTAGCGAATGAAGATGGATCGTTCACCTGTACGCTATTTATGCCACATGAAGGGGGCGAAAATGCGTTCGATAAATTAACCTCTAAAGAAGCAGTGGATAATTTCTTTAAGACAATCTTCCCTGATTTCTATACTATGATGCCGAATATTGCTGATGCGTGGGAAGATCATCCCTTGTCTGCTTTAGCAATCGTTCGTTGCTATCCTTGGGCACATGGAAAAACAGCGCTTATGGGTGATGCGGCGCATGCTACGGTTCCTTTTTACGGTCAAGGTATGAATGCCGGTTTTGAAGATTGTACAGTATTAAATAATCTAATGCACAAACATAACCACGATTGGGAAGCCATTTTTGCAGAATACAGCAAGGAACGCAAACCAGATGGAGATGCTTTACAAGATTTATCCTTGGAGAATTACTACGTAATGCGTGACTTCGTGGCAGATCCAGCTTTCCTTTTGCGCAAGAAAATTGAGGCAAAATTCAGTGAAATGTATCCTGATAAATGGTTGCCGTTATATTCGCAAGTTACATTCAGCAATATCCGTTACAGTGTAGCTTACAATCAAGGGAAAGTGCAAAGTGAAATTATGGATCAAGTGATGGAAACTCCTGGGATTGAACAAAAGTGGGATTCTAAAGAAGTGATGGATAAAATCCTTTCGCTTTGTTAATTGACCAAAAGAATGTAATTTAAGGCTATGAAAAAATCAATTCTGTATTTCTTTTTACTCGTTTTTGCTACTCCACTTGTAGCTCAAAGAGATTTAACTCCGGGTAAAAACCGAAGTAAAGTTTTTGGTGGTGGTCAAGATTTTCGAACGATTTCGAAACATGGTCTTCAAATTTCATTCGGTCCAAATTACACTTTGACAAAATCTAAAAACACCATTTACGACGGAACAGACGACACTGGTAGACCAATGAATACGATTATTGATCCATCCGGAAGTTTTGGAGCATTCATCAATATTGGCATGGCACATTACCGTTTGAAAGAATCGAAATTCTGGGGTAGTTTAGCGAAAAAGAATCCAGATGGTTTTTTTGGTAAGCGCGTAAAATCAAATTTGTTTCACCGTTTCGATTGGGGATTAGGGTTTGATTACATAGGCGGGAAAGAAAAAACCACGGTTGAATTGTACACCCCATTAAACCAATTGGTTAGTTCAGATGAATACAAAGGATCATTTTACAATGGTTATCTAACAGCACGTTTTACAGCCGATCGCTTCACGAAGGTTGGAGATAAATGGCATTTAGAAACTGGAATTGGTTTCAATTTTAACTATAATATTTTATCGGCACCAGAAGCGCCTTATTTCAGTGAGACAAAGGCACCGCTTCGCTTTCAAAAAGATTTCATGGCACAAATTCATGCCCACGTTGGAATGAATTACCGCATCCGAAAAGGTGATTACTTGACATTTGGCTTATTCCTACCGATGGTTGGCGTATATGAAATGAATAAGTTGAAACCTACCATTCAGTGGTTTTCAAGCAACTATTATCCTTTGCATCCTCAAATTAAGTGGATACATCACTTTACGAAAAAAGTTAAAGGCTGTAATACTCCGGGATCGGAGGAAGACCGCAAGAAAAATGAAGAATTCTTACAAAACAATTAATGAAAAAGATCTTTCACCTGAGTTCGTGTAGTACCAACCAGAAAATTTTAAAGGAAATTAATCCGGGAAGTGATGTGCAATTGCAGGACATCAAAAACGAGAACATTGATGCTAAAACCTTGGATTGGTTGAAGGAAAAAGTAGGTTCTTACGAAGCCTTATTTTCTAAAAAAGCCATGAAATACCGTGGTTTAGGCTTGGATAAAATGACCCTCACAGAAGACGATTACCGCAAATACATGTTAGAAGAATACACCTTTCTCAAGCGACCATTTATGATCAATGGAGAAGAAGTATTCATCGGTAACTCTAAAAAGGAAGTCGAAGAAGCCGCTCGATCGTTTAACGCCAACTAGCGCCTGCGGCATTTGACAATTTGATTGCTGCGCGATTTAACGCCTGCGGCATTTGACAATTCTAATGCTCAAATCAAATTTTCAAATCATTTTAATTTTCAAATCCTACCTGGTGAACAAGTCACTCTCCGCGCATCTTGCTCTTTTTATGGTCAACACCTTGTATGGTGCGAGTCATGTATTGGCGAAGGGTGTCATGCCCCTTTATCTCACTCCCAATGTTTTTATACTCTTTCGTGCTCTAGGTGCAACGCTCTTATTTTGGTTAGTGAAAACCTTTTTTGTGCGTGAGAAAATTGCCCGCAAAGATTTATTGCTCTTAGCAACATGTGGTTTGTTTGGTGTAGCTATTAACCAACTTTTCTTTTTTCACGGATTGAATTTGTCCTCATCAATAAATTCTGGAATTATCATGGCCGTCAATCCTATTTTGGTGGTCATATTATCCTTCTTTTTATTGAAAGAGAAAATCACCTTAGGTCGATCGATTGGTATTTTAATGGGAACCACTGGTGCTATATTGTTAACTCTCACTGCTGGAACAGGCAAAGGCGATTCCATGTTAGGCGACTTTTTTCTTTTCATAAATGCAGCCAGCTACGCCGTTTATTTGGTCCTAGCGAAACCGTTGATGAAAAAATACTCCCCCTTGACCGTCATTACCTACGTTTTTACCTTTGGTGTAGCGTTCATTATTTTATATCCGCCAACCTTAAGCGAATTGGTTGTTACCAACTTTCAGGTCATCCCTTTCGATGTGTGGATTAAAATTGCATACGTTGTAGTTGGGGTTACTTTTTTTACCTACCTCCTCACAATGTATGGTTTGAAATACTTGAGTGCTTCCGTTTCGAGTGCCTATATTTATATACAACCTGTACTTGTGATGTTTTTTGCTTACACATTCAGTTCCCTCGGTCTTGCTGATGATTACACTGGCACAATCACCTGGACAAAAATTATGTACATGTTGATCATTTTTGCAGGGGTATATATCACTTCAGCAAGTTCGTATAGGGCGAAAAAGAATTCGCTTTAGAAGACCTGAATCTCCGCAATCGCAATCCCAATTATGGGTACCACCTCCCATAATACCGAGACCTAATTACCAGAAAATGAAAAATTATCAATGAATCATTCATCCTCCCTTGAGGGAGGACCGAGGTGGGTGGCAGTTAAATCATTCCGAAAACAAAATACAACATGACACAATTGCTGATGCACATTATCAAGTTGATTCATTACCTCGCCTTCACTAAAGCGCATAATTTTATACCCTAAAGATTTCAATCGTTCTTGTGTATAATAATCATATTCAGGCTTGAAAAAATGAGAATTCCCGCCAATTTCAATAATCAACTTCAATTCAGGGATGAAAAAATCAACGATAAATCGGTCTATTGGGCGCTGTCGAAGCACTCTTTCACCATTCAGTTTTCGTTCTTAATTGACGTGCATTTTCCTTTAAATTAAGGTTATAATTATTATGATTGAACATTAGTTGGTGGATTTTAGAATCTGAATTCTATCTAATTTAATGAAATTAGTTGTAAAATCAAATTGTGGTGCCAGGTCTCTTTATACTGCATTAAAATTAACAATCCATTGGTGCCACCTCCCTTAATCCCTCCTCAAGGAGGGAAACGCAATTACCAGAAAATGAAAAATTATCAATGAATCATTCATCCTCAAGGAGGGGAAATTGAATTCTCATTCTTCAATAGTTGATATGACCTATTCATCCCATACTTTCAGCTTAATTTCCTATTTTTGACTAAAATTAGAATTATGCTCTTGTCCATGACTGGCTTTGGGAAAGCAATCGGAAACTTTCAAAGTAAAAAAGTATCCATTGAAATCCGCACATTAAACAGTAAATCACTCGATTTAAACGTGCGTATAGCGCCCATTTACCGTGAAGTTGAATCTGAAATCCGCAAAATCGTGGGTGATTCATTAGACCGCGGAAAAATTGACCTCAACATCAATTTGGACAGCACAGGAGATGTAAAGAACTTTACCATCAACAAAGATTTAGCAAAGGCCTATTATGCCGATTTAAAAGCGGTCAACAGTTTGATTGGTGAACATACCGACGATTATCTTTCGGTGATTTTACGCATGCCGGATATTTATATCAATGAACGCGAAGAATTAGGTGCAGAAGAAAAAACATGGATTCTGAACTTGACAAAAGAAGCGGTTGATCACTTGAATGAATTCCGTCGTCAAGAAGGACAAGCGTTGGAAAAAGAATTTTCAGAGCGTATTGAAGATATTCGTCGCTGGTTAAACGATGTCCCGAAGTACGAACAAGAGCGTATTGAAGTGATTCGTGAGCGCATCAAAAAGAATTTGGAAGACTTAAGTGCAAAATACGATGACAATCGTTTGGAGCAAGAAATGATTTTTTACATTGAAAAACTGGATGTTTCCGAAGAAAAAATGCGTTTATCCAATCATTTAGACTATTTCTTGGAAACCATGAAATTGCCTTTATCAGGTAAAAAATTAGGTTTTATAACACAAGAAATTGGTCGTGAAATAAACACCCTTGGAAGCAAAAGTAACCACGCCGAAATGCAAAAGTTGGTGGTTGACATGAAGGATAGCTTAGAAAAAATCAAGGAACAAGTCCTTAATACCCTTTAAAAAATGGCAGCAAAAGGTAAATGCATTATTTTTTCAGCTCCTTCCGGGGCGGGAAAGACAACGATTGTGCGTGCCTTGATCAATAAACCTGCCTTGCACTTGGAATTCTCCGTTTCTGCTTGCAGTAGAGAACCGCGACCGAATGAAACAAACGGGAAAGACTATTATTTCTTGGGGATTGCAGGCTTCAAACAGCAAATTGAGCAAGATGCATTTGTGGAATGGGAAGAAGTGTACACGGATCATTTTTACGGTACACTGCGTTCTGAGATAGAGCAAATTTGGGAAAACGGTCACACTGTAATATTTGATGTGGATGTGATTGGTGGATTGAACCTGAAGCGTTTTTTTGGTGCTAATGCACTTGCTATTTTTGTACAACCACCAAGTTATGACGAACTGGAAAAACGCTTGCGTTACCGCAGTACCGAAACTGAAGAAAAAATCCAACAACGCATGGCGAAAGCCAAGGCTGAATTGGCGAAAGCAGATGAATTTGATGTGGTGTTGGTAAACGATAATTTAGAGCATGCCATTGAAAAAGCGTCCGAATTAGTGCATAATTTCATTCAAGAAAAATGAAAGTAGGACTCTATTTTGGAACCTTCAACCCGATTCATGTGGGACATTTGGTAATTGCCAACTACATGGCAGAATTTACAGAGTTGGATCAAGTTTGGTTGGTGGTAACACCACAAAATCCTTTGAAGGAAAAATCTACATTACTGGCTGATCACCATCGTTTGGCTTTGGTGCGTGCAGCGATTGAAGACAATCCGAATTTGAAGGTGAGTGACATAGAGTTTAAGTTAGAAAAGCCCAGTTACACAACCAAAACTTTGGCTTACCTCAAAGAAAAATACCCAACTACCGAGTTTGCCTTGATCATGGGCGAAGACAATTTGAGAACCTTACACAAATGGTTGAATCACGATGTATTGTTGAAGAACCATCAAGTGTATGTTTACCCGCGCGTGTTGACCATCCAAGAAGAAGCGGAAATTGTTCAAATTGGCACTGAAACAACCAATGCTTACGCTCAGCACCCTTCGGTCATTTTATGCGACGACGCACCCGTTATGAAAGTCTCTGCGAGTTTCATTCGCAACGCCATCAAAGAAGGAAAAGATGTTCGTTACCTCTTAACGGAACCCGTTCAAAAGTATATAGAGGAGATGAATTTTTATAAATAGGGTTGAGTGTTTAATTAAATTAATCTACCTCAATTGAGCTTCAATAATTTCATAGACTTCGCTCGCTAAGATTTCACGCTCTATCTTCCATTCACCATTTACTTTTTTAGAAATAATGGCAAACTTGGTAAGTTCGTTTTCAAATTTTCGGTACTGAAAATCCATTTTGATGTGTTCTTCTCCTTGCTGGTAAATCAGCACTTCTTTAAATAGGTAGTCACGAATTTCGCGCAAATGATTTGGGTAAACTGAATGAGAATAATCGCTCCCATAAAAGTCAATACTCACCTTTTTACTTGCGCCTTCGTCAAATCTATACCAAGTGTATGAATAGAAACGTGACTTGTCGTGCGAGAACATTCTACCAAGTACATTCACTTCTTTGCGCTTTATTGCTTCTCGAATTGTGCCATTCGGATCAAACTTTTTGAGTGTTTTTGGTGTTTGCGCTAATAACAAGTTCCCCAATTCATCGTATTCCTTTTTGCTCGCTTGAAACTTACGGGTCCACGAATATTCCCGTTTCAACTTTCCATTCGGGTAATACTCAGTTTCGCTGCGCGCTAAATAATTGTAATCTGCGCTTAATTGACCCGTTGGGAAATACTTGAGCATTCTCCAACCTTGCTTTTTCACCACAAAAACCTCCGCTAAAACACCACTTTGATAATAGGTTAAAAGTGTATCTATCAGCTGACCGTTTTCAAATTTCCCTTTCATGTGTAAGGCACCGTTGTCGAAATAACTGACACATTCGCCTTCACATTTAACGGTGTCACAGAAATAATCTGAACTCGGGGGATTACTCACATACATGGCCAATTCAATTTGCTTGTATGTCTTCTGCGCAAACTGTAAAAAGGGAATCAGGAAGAAGATTAAAAGAATAAGTTTCATGTAAGTCGTTGACGCTTTACTGATGCACTAAAGTTAATGTTCCACAAATTTCTTTGAATAGAAAATCCCTTACTTCTTTATCCTATAAATCACCACAATCCTGCTATCATATGGATTGTTGTCTTCGTAAGTTTTAATGGGGACAAACATTTCTGGGTAACTCAACAGCGAATCTTGCGGAAGATTCATTTCACGCGGACCAAACTGACTGTCCCAAACGAAATAATCGCCATCGCTGAAAGTTGTTTTCATTTCTTCCTGGAAATTTTTGGAACGGAAAAAATAGGTTCTGGTATTCTCCAACAGTGGATTCTCGCCCAATTCAAAGGCAATCATCGGGTAATAATAAAAAATGCGTCTCCCTTCAGTATCGTACGTTTTCATTTGCTTCGCCGCGCGCAAAACCTTGTCCTCTAAAGGTGTTGGTTTAATTGGGAACTTCTTATTTGTTGCCAATACAATCGCAAAAATTAGGGCAATAGCAACCATACCGTACTGTGCCCATTTCACTTTCAAAACAGGCGCTTTACCAATGTAATAGATATTCAACAACAAGAAAAGCGGCATCCCCTGAGTTGCGATTCGCGTTAAACCGAGCGAAGCATTTTGTCCTGTTGCCCAAAAATAGGAATGTGCTGCAACAACACCCACAAACAATCCTCCGGAGAAAAACCACCACTTAAACTGTATGTCTTCGTATCGCTTTTTCACTAATAAATAAACAAATACAGCTGTTCCTAAAATGATGGTAAACAAACCTGCATTGTCTAGGTAATTACGGTAAGATAACAAGTAGTGATCCCACGTTCCAACACCATAAATGTCGTTTTCCATTTTGTAAGGACTCCGAGTGAAATACCACAAAAAGTCCTTGAAAAGAAAATATCCAACGATTGAATAAGCGACAAAACCAGCAGCTAGTAATGGAATTTTTTTCCATTGTTTTGCAAAGAGAAGTAAGAAGAATCCAAGCAATACCGCTAATTGTCCCTCACTGCGCATAAATGGCATGAGTGAGATAACGACAGCAAAAAATATATAGCGTTCCTTAATGAAGAGTAAAATGGCAAAAACGGATGCTAAATTGAAGAGTGGTTCGGTCATTCCACCCAATATCGTGCGACTGTAATCTCTCGCCAAGACTAAAAGCAATGGAAATACGATGTGTACGACTTTGTCAATCTTAAAATGATCCAGAATTTTGAAGCCTGCGATAACCGTTAGGGCATACACCAAGATATTGAACACCACAACACCTGCAAAGCCAAACTGAGCAAAAGGGGAGGATAATAAAATGAAAAAGGGTTTCCCCCAGTGATTCAAAAAGAAATCGGCATTTGACCAAGAACCAGCAGAATAAAAATAGTGCATAATTCCATCGCCGGCATCGGCTGGAATAAGCCCTTTTGCATATTTTACGCAGTACCAGATAATTCCAAATACCAGCGCACCATACCGAAAACTATTCGCTGTTCGATTGTTGATCATTAAAATACCATTTCTGGAACGAAGTCCGGCACAACTAAATCACCTTCCGTTTTTGACTTGATTTCTTCAACACTCACTCCAGGTGCACGTTCAATCAAATAGAATTTACCATCTTTGATTTCAAGCACAGCCAATTCCGTAACTACTTTCTTTACGCAACCAACTCCAGTAAGTGGCAAAGAGCATTTTTTCAAGATTTTTGATTCACCTTCTTTGTTCGAGTGCATCATGGCAACAATAATATTTTCAGCTGAAGCAACAAGATCCATGGCGCCACCCATTCCTTTCACCATTTTCCCTGGAATCTTCCAGTTTGCAATGTCTCCATTTTGAGACACTTCCATTGCTCCCAACACTGTTAATTGCACATGTTGACCACGAATCATTGCGAAAGATGTTGCTGAATCAAAGAAAACTGCTCCTTTTGTCGCAGTAATTGTTTGTTTACCAGCGTTAATTAAATCCGCATCTTCTTCACCCTCGAACGGAAAAGGTCCCATACCGAGAATTCCATTTTCAGATTGAAACTCAACCTCAATTCCTTCAGGGATATAGTTCGCAACTAAGGTTGGAATACCAATTCCCAAGTTCACGTACCACCCATCTCTTAATTCTTGCGCAATTCGCTTTGCGATTCCTATTTTATCTAAAGCCATTTCTCAAATTTGAAAATTCTTGAATTTGAAAATTTGATTCGAATCATCAAATTTTCGAATACTCTAATTTATTTTGTTCGCACTGTGCGTTGCTCAATTCGCTTTTCGAATTTCTCTCCTTTGAAAATTCGTTGAACGAAAATTCCAGGTGTGTGAATGAAATTCGGATCTAATTCTCCAGCTGGAACCAATTCTTCCACTTCTGCAATCGTGATTTTTCCTGCCATTGCCATCATTGGATTGAAATTGCGTGCAGTTCCTTTGAACACTAAGTTTCCTTCCGTATCGCCTTTCCACGCTTTCACAATCGCAAAATCAGCAGTTAAAGCCGATTCTAAAATGTGTGGTTTACCGTTAAAAATACGGACTTCTTTCCCTTCAGCTACTTCAGTCCCAAAACCTGCAGGTGTAAAGAAAGCGGGGATTCCAGCACCACCAGCGCGACATCTTTCAGCTAAAGAACCTTGTGGAATTAAATCCACTTCTAATTCACCAGACAACATTTGTCGCTCGAATTCAGCATTCTCGCCCACATATGAACTAATCATTTTCTTGATTTGCTTGCCTTGTAGCAATAAGCCCAAGCCAAAATCATCCACTCCCGCATTATTGGAAATACATGTCAAATTTTTTACATTCAACTTTACCAATTGTGCGATCGAGTTTTCTGGGATTCCACATAAGCCAAATCCTCCTAGCATCAGGGTCATTCCATCTTCGATGCCCACCAACGCTTCTTCAACATTTTTTACTTGCTTATTCATAATTATATTCCTGGATCAAAGTCGGTATTATTTTCCGGTGGCGCAGCTGGTTGACCAGTACATTGGAATTGCTTAGGATCATACGAAGCCGGTACATCGAAGTCAGTGGTTGACAATGCGATGACTGGATCTTTGTAGACCTTTTGCATGTAATATCCATAAATTGGAAGGGCTGTTCGCGCTCCTTGTCCTTGATCAGTTGATCTAAAACGAACCGAACGATCTTCTGCTCCCACCCAAACTCCTGTAACTAATTCTGGTGTAAGTCCCATAAACCAACCATCTGCGTTACTTTGCGTTGTACCCGTTTTACCTGCCGTTGGCGCTAGGATATTACCCCAAGAACGACCACTTCGCAAACTTCCACCTGTACCACGTGTGATTACGCCCTTCATCATTTTCAAGGTTTCGTAAGCCACATTTTCATTCAAAACTTCTTTCGAAACGTTTTTAGCGCTATAAATAACGTTTCCACTTCTGTCTTCAATACGCATAATCGTCGTAGGGCGATTGTAGATTCCGTTGTTAGCGAAAATACATTGTGCAGCCACCATTTCGTATAAAGATAAATCCATTACACCCAAACACATGGATGGAACCTCATCCTCTGGACGCAAATTAATATCCACATCTTTCAATAATTTTGAAATGGTTTTCGGTCCAGCGTAACCGCCCATGCGCGACATTACTGCAACCGTTGTTGGATTCGATGATAAGGCCAAACCATCTTGCACACTTCCTGCAGCTTCCCCACCTGGACACCATCGTCCATCAATGTTTCCACTGGCATCCATCAAATCAACACAATAGGAACCTGGTTCGAAAGTGGTACATGGTTTCACAACCCCCATTGCCAATGCCGTTGCATAAACAAATGGTTTAATCGTTGAACCAACTTGACGTTTTCCTTGTTTCACGTGATCGAAGGCAAAATGATCAAAATTTGCTCCCCCCACCCATGCTTTTACGAATCCAGTTTGTGGCTCAATCGAAACCAATCCAGCGTGTAAGTATGATTTATAGTAACGAATTGAATCGTCTGGAGCCATCAAGGTATCAATTTCTCCATCCCAAGAGAAAATACGCATTGGAGTAGGTGTTTTGAAATTTTTCAAAATTTCGTTTTCTGAGTAACCTTGTGCTTGCAGTGATAAATAACGTTGTGCTCCACGACGAGCAGATTTCATGATTCCTGCAACTTGCTCATCGCTTACAGAATTCGTGAAAGGCCAGTTTTTCAACCCTTTGTTGTTGCGATCGAATTGCTTTTGTAAATCTTCTTTCAAGTAACGCTCCACTGCCTCTTCAGCGTATTGCTGCATGTTCGGATCAATAGTCGTATAGATTTTTAATCCATCGCTGTATAAATCGTACGGCATTCCATCAGTACGTTTATACTTAAACGATCCATCTTCATTCTTTTCACGCAACAAAGCAGTTACTTCCTTACGAAGTGATTCTCTGAAATACGGCGCCATTCCTTGTTTGTGGTCAACCACTTGATAGTTGATCACCAAAGGTTTCAATTTCAGTTGATCGTATTCTGCTTGTTCCAATTTAGTGCGCAAGGCTGGATTATTCGCAGCACTGTTCTTCTTCCATTGAAACAATACTTGGTTTCGACGCTCCAATGCACGAAGTGAATCAGCTGATCTTTTCTCTGCTATCTCATCGTTCGTAATGGCTTCTGGCGCAACGCCTTTTTCTACTGCTAAATTGCGTCGATAATTCTTGATTTTGTAAGTATAAGGATTATAAAGCGCTGGATTTTTACACATTCCAACTAACATTGCAGCTTCGTCTTTCGAAAGATCAATTGGCTTTTTATTGAAATAAACCTTCGCCGCATTTTCGATACCTACTGCGTTGTACAAGAAATCAAACTGATTCAAGTACATAGTAATAATCTCTTCTTTTGTATAGCGTTTTTCAAGACGTGTTGCGATAATGTTTTCACGTGCTTTTTCATTGACACGTCGTACCATTCTGCCTAAACGTCCACCACCACCTCCGTCAACTGCTTCGCCATTGGCGCGAGCCAACGCTTCACGTTCACGTTGTTGAACTGTAAATAATAATTTTGCTAATTGTTGAGAAATGGTTGATGCACCACCAGCACCACCAACGTTTACTACTGCTCTACCCAAGGCTTTGAAATCGACCCCAGAATGATCCATGAAACGTTCATCTTCAGTTGCAATCAAGGCATCAGTAACAAAAGGTGAAATTGCTTTGTACTCAACACTCGTTCTATTTACCCTCCAATAACGACCTAATTCCGTTGTTCCATCCTCCGCATAAACAACTGAAGCCAATAATTCGGGTGGATTGTCCAACATCTCTACCGGAGGTAAATCTTCCTCCGATTGAAGCATTAACAAACTTGCGATAACGATAAATGGCGCGGCTGCCATAGCCCAAAAAGCAATGTTCAGTCTTTTCTTTGTTTGATCCGAGAACTCAAGCTTACTCTCTCTGCCTTTGCCCATAATTTACTTTCTTTTGAGGTAAAATTAACGAATTATTAAGTACGTACGATTATTGTAAAATATCTCTTCTTTGTGAATCGAGCTTCAGTAAAATGAACATCATTACACTAAAGGACATCATCGAAGATCCACCATAACTAAAAAAGGGAAGCGGAATTCCGATAACTGGCGCAAAACCAATGTTCATCCCAATATTTACTGCAAAGTGATAAAATAAAATCATCCCAACTGCATAAGCATATACCCGATTGAATTTAGATCGCTGTCGCTCCGCTATGACGATAATTCTGAAGAGGACAAACATGTATAAAACAATCAAAACAATCGTTCCAACAAAACCCCATTCCTCTGCAAATGGACAAAAGATAAAATCGGTTTCACTTTCTGGAACGTGGTTACTTTCAACACTCGAAACAGATGCGTTTTTGTATCCTTTTCCAACTAGCCCACCTGACCCCACTGCTGCCATAGCACGATTACGGTTGTAATCTTCTCCGTCTGGATCTTCTTTCAAGCCTAAAAACAATTCAATTCGCTCTTTTTGATGTGATTTTAAGCCTTGAAAACCATAGTTTACACCGAAAGCAATTCCAGAACTCAATATAAATCCAATGGCAACTACCAACAAAGCTCTTTTCCGCTCTCTTTTAGAATATACCAAACGAAGTAATAAAAGAAGGACTATACAAAATATCGCGAGTGACATTACAACGCCATACATTCCGGGAATTTCCACACCAGGTAAAAAACCGTATTCTAAAGTTTCATTGCTGATCAAAAGAGTAACCAACGAAAGGAAAACCACCACAAATAAGATCGGAATGAAGTGACTTCCGACCCACGTTTGCTTTAGTTTTACGCCTGGAATTGAATTAATCATTCCCAATACTAGGGGATCATAAGTAATTCCTTCTCGGTACATCACGAATAAGAAGGAAGTAAAGACCACAAAAGTTCCAGCATCTGGTTGCATTAAAATCAAGGCCATCGGCACGAGAATAATAGTGTTTGCTATAAATACCGTGCGCAATGTTTGCTGCTTGAGGTTTACCTCTGAGATAAATCTTGCGAGCAACAAGCCCGTTCCAATTTTTGAAAATTCCGCTGGTTGAATCCCCATTGTTCCAATTCCTAACCAAGCACGCGCACCGTTAACTGGAGGCATAAATAATACGATCACCAATAAAACCAAGGTGAAGAGGTAGATTGGAATTGCAAATTTCCGATAGATATCTGCATCTATCAAAAAAACCATTAATCCAAGAAAAAACGAAACACCAATCCAAACAACTTGCTTTCCGTATTTCTGCGAAAAATCTAAAATATTGGGATGATCCTCGTTAAAGGCAACAGAGTAAACCGTCATCAAGCCCATTCCCACTAAAAGCAGATAGGCAATGAAAAGTGGCCAATCTAAGTGACCGATGATCGATTGTTGCTGTCTCATTATTTGTAAGCAAAATTAGCTTCAAGTATCGACTTTTCGCGATCTATCTCCGTGATCTTTCCGGTTAAATACTTTTCAATCATGAGTCCAGCCGTTGGAGCAGCCCAAAGTCCACCTCCACCTTTTGCATTTTCGATAAACACTGCAATTGCAATTTTTGGTTTGTTCATTGGAGCAAAAGCAACAAATACTGAGTGGTCTTCTCCATGCGGATTTTGAACCGTTCCTGTTTTACCACAAACAACTATATCTTTCAGACGCGCTCTTTTACCTGTTCCCCCGGGTTCATGAACAACTCGACGCATCCCTTCCACAATTGTTTCGTAATGACGACCATCGACTTTTGAATAATGTTTTGTTCTGAATTGTTCCAAAGGTCCTTTATCACCAATCGATTTTACAAAATGTGGTGTATAATGCCATCCTCTGTTTGCAATAATCGCAGCAATATTTGCCATTTGGAGTGGTGTCAGCATAACCTCACCCTGTCCAATAGAAATAGAACGAATCGTTGAAAATGCCCAGCGGTGGTGACCATACCATTTATCGTAGTATTTCGCATCTGGAATTAATCCAGGACGAATACCTGTAATGTCCGTTTCCAGTCGTTTTCCCAAACCAAAACTATGCATGTAATCTGCCCAAATATTTAAACCAATTTCAGCATCTTCAAAATTACTTCGCTTCTTCCCTTGTTGAATGATTCTTCTTGTAACAGCGTAGAAATATGGATTACATGAATGCTTAATCGCATCGGCTAAATTCGTAGCGCTCGCATGGTTGTGACAACCAACGACAGATTTATCGCACACCGCACCAAATTCAGGACTAATTACCCCTTCTTGCAGTCCAATCAATGAATTCAATAATTTAAACGTAGAACCTGGAGGATATTCTGCAGCTAGAGGTCTGGGATACAAGGGTTTGCTTGGGTCTTTCACCAAAGCAGGATAATTTTCCGAAATATTTCGCTTTCCAATTAATAAATTGGGGTCATAGGTCGGAGCTGATACCAACGCAAGAATTTCCCCCGATGATGGTTCAATAGCAACAATACAACCGCGTTTATTTTGCAATAACTTTTCTCCATACGCCTGAAGAATAATATCAACTCCCAATTTAAGTGCTGGTCCCTGAACCGCTAGGGTGTCATATTTTCCATCGCCGTATGATTCAATGGCATTGTTGAGTGCTGAGGTAACGATGTATTTGATCCCTTTCTGTCCACGCAATTGTTCTTCATAAAAACGTTCAATTCCAGCGCGACCAATATTATTCCCGGGAGAATAGAAGGCATCTTTATCAACCTCTTCCCGATTTACTTCTGATAAGTAACCAAGAATGTTGGCACCATTCGCATAAGGGTAGCGACGCATACTAGTAACTTCTTCATAAAAACCTGGGAAATTTTCTAGGTGTGGTGCAATGTTCGCCACTTCTTCCAAGGTTAATTCCTTTAGAAAAGGATAGGGTCTTATTTTTTGGTAGTTGGATTGTTTCTTTCCTGTGTGGCGGTTGAAATACATTCCTTCGCCTTCTACGATTTCTTTGAAACGCTCACGAACCATTTCAGGTGTCCACCCGATTAATTTTGCAAACTTAAGGGTGTCAAAATTCTTGATGTTTTTCTCAATCATCATGAGGTTATAGTAGGTACGGTTCGAAACGATTTTTCGTCCATCTCGATCAAATACTACACCTCTCGGCGGGGTGATTTCTCGGCGTTTTTCAGCAATTTGTTGCGCTCTCAAGGTCCAAGAATCATCAATTACTTGCATGTAAAACAATCGCGTAGCATAAATGACTCCCACGATAAGGAAGAAGGCAATAATTACATACTTGCGGGTATCGAGATTCATCTTTCTTTAGGCTTCCGAATAAATAACATTTGCAGCAAAACAACAAACAGGAATGAAATAGGAAGGCTTAAGAATGTTTTTTGGAGGATGAAAAGAATCGCGTCGATGCGGAACATTTCCAATAAGAAAAACCAAAAATGGTGAATCAATAAAAGAAACCCAAAAACATAAATAAACCACCTTGGACCCATTTCGAATAAGTTGCTTTCTTTTGATAAATCATATCCTTCTCGTGGTGCAAACATTTTAAAAATGATTGGACGAAGGTAAGTGAAGAGAAGAAGAGAAGAAGTATGTAAACCATACGTATTGCAAATTGAATCGATGACAATACCCATTGCAAAAGCTAGAAATAACATAGCTATAATACTGAATTCGAAAGGCAGTAAAAAGATAAACAAGGGGTAAACCATAACTTGAATGCCCAATCCAATTTCAAGTTGATTCAAAACTAATGCTTGAAGCAAGGCAAGAAATACAAAACGAATACTGTGTTTGATTACTTGGTTCATTTTGGTTTATCTTCAGGTATCAATGATTCAATTTTTTTTTGCTCCTCTTTTAACAAATTCTTAATTACATAAACGCGTTGAAGCGTTCTGTAATTTTCCGAAAACAACACAACTACATCCCAAATAGGCTTGCCTTCGACTGTTCTTAATTTCTCAACTTTTCCAACGGGAATCCCTCTTGGGAAAATTCCTGATCCACCTTTCGTGACTACTTTCGACCAACGCTTGATTCTGGTATCATTCGATATCCCAGAAATTGAACCGCGACGTGGATGTTTACCATCCCATTTCAACAATCCAAATGACCCATCGCTTTCAATCATTACATCAATATTGATGTTCTCAGTTAAAACAGATTTTACAACTGAAAAGTGTTCGCTCACATTATGTATTATTCCAACGATTCCTTTGTCTGAAAACACTCCCATGTCTTTTTCAATTCCTTGCGCAGAACCAATATTAAGTGTAAAGTAATTATTTGCCTTTGTGAAAGTTGAATTAATAACCAAAGCAGGAATATAATCGTATTGCTGCTTGAAGAGGGTGTCGTTGATTTTAACAAGTCCATTTTCCATACGCACAAAACTCATCGGCAACTGAGAACGAAGGTGAATATTCTCTTTTTGCAAAGCGGTGTTGTTCTTACTTAAGTTCAAGTGCTTGGTAACCTCATGCTTTGCAGACAAGAAAGTACCTGCAACTTTTGAAGCGCTAGTTAAATATTGGGAACGGGGGAAATTTAAATACGTGAAATAGGTATACAGCGCAAATACCTGCATAAACGTAAATAGAAGAAAGACTTGAAACCGCCTTAAGAAGGCAAACAAATTGCGCATGTACAAAAATAAGAAAGTCCCGAGAATTATTCACGGGATTTCAAATTAATCTCTAATCAAGAACTGGTATTTATCAATGTTCTTTAAAGCGATGCTTGTTCCTCTTGCTACAGCTCTCAATGGATCTTCCGCAATATGAACTGGCAACTTAGTTTTAGCAGAAATTCGTTTGTCCAAACCTCTTAACATCGAGCCTCCTCCAGCTAGGTAAATACCTGTTTTATAGATATCTGCAGACAACTCAGGTGGTGTCATTTCTAAGGCACTCAAAATTGCTTCTTCGATTTTAGAAATCGTTTTGTCTAGGGCATGTGCAACTTCAGAATAAGTCACGATAATTTCTTTTGGAATACCTGTCATTAAATCACGTCCACGAACCGCATAATCTGGTGGCGGATTGTCTAATTCTGGCAAAGCAGCTCCAACTTCGATTTTAATTTGTTCTGCTGTTCGTTCACCAACCAAAATATTGTGTTGACGACGCATGTATTCTTCGATGTCATTTGTGAAATCATCACCGGCAATACGGATTGATTTATCACAAACAATACCTCCTAATGCAATTACCGCAATTTCAGAAGTACCACCACCAATATCAATTATCATGTTACCCATTGGTTCTTCCACATCGATACCAATACCGATTGCAGCTGCCATTGGCTCATGAATTAAGTAAACTTCTTTTGCCCCAGCGTGTTCAGCTGAATCTCGAACGGCTCTTTTCTCTACCTCGGTAATCCCTGAAGGAATACAAATTACCATTCTCAATGTTGGATTAAACAAACTTCTTCCTGGATTAATCATTTTGATCATCCCACGAATCATTTGTTCTGCACTTTGGAAATCGGCAATTACACCATCTTTCAATGGGCGCACTGTTTCGATTAACTTATGGGTTTTTCCATGCATTTGTTGCGCTTTTTTACCGATAGCCACAACTTTTCCGGTTTGGATATCCTTTGCAACAATAGATGGCTCATCTACTACAACCTTATCATTCATGATAATAAGCGTATTCGCAGTACCAAGGTCGATCGCAATTTCTTGCGTTAAAAAGCTAAAAAATCCCATTTTGTGTTCGCTTTCTTAATTAAGTAGTCTATAATGATAATTCCTTTCTTCGTAAAAATCGTCTTTTTGTTACAATTTTCGACAAAAGAATGTTTTTTAATGTTTAAAATGACGGTTACCCGTAAATACCATCGCCAAATCGTTGTTATTGCAATAGTCAATCGACAATTCATCTTTGATTGATCCTCCTGGTTGAATTACTGCAGTAATTCCTGCATCTTTTGCAATTTCAACGCAATCTGGGAAAGGGAAAAATGCATCTGAAGCCATCACCGCTCCATTTAAATCAAAGTTAAATGACTGTGCTTTGTGAATTGCTTGACGCAATGCGTCTACACGCGATGTTTGTCCGGTTCCACTCGCCAACAACTGCTTTCCTTTTGCAAGGACAATTGTATTTGATTTAGTATGTTTTACTAATTTATTAGCAAACAACATATCTTCAACTTCTTGAGCCGTTGCCAACTTTGTGGTTTTTGGCTCTAAATGCGTTTTGTCTTCAACGATTAGATCCTTATCTTGCTCTAAAACACCGTTTAAGATTGTTCTAAACTGACGTTTCGGAAGTTGAATCTCTTTTTGAACAAGTATAATTCTGTTTTTCTTAGAAATCAAAACAGCCAAGGCTTCGTCAGCATATCCAGGCGCAATAATCACTTCACAAAACAAATCGTTCACTTTTTCAGCAGTTGCCAAATCGATTGCACGATTCGCGATTAAGATTCCTCCAAATGCACTTACCGGATCTCCAGCCAAAGCATCTTCGTACGCTTTAGATAAACTTGATCTTGTAGCTAATCCACAAGCGTTATTGTGCTTAAGAATTGCAAAAGTTGGGTCGTCATTTTTAAATTCGTTCATCAAGTTAACTGCCGCATCAACGTCTAATAAGTTGTTGTAAGACAATTCTTTACCATGTAATTTGTCAAAAATAGCGTTTAAATCACCATGGAAAATTCCTTTTTGATGTGGATTTTCTCCGTAGCGCAAGACTTGAGATTCTTGGATACTTGCTTTAAAAATTTCTTTTTCGTTGTTGTTGAAATAATTAAAAATCTGAGCATCATAGTGCGATGAAACATTGAATGCATCGCGAGCAAAATCTTTTCGCTGTCCAAGAGTCGTTGTTCCTTCTTGTGTCAATAACATTTCTAAGAAATCAGCATATTGACCTTGAGAAGGAATAATTACGACATCTCTGTAGTTTTTAGCAGCAGCGCGAATTAATGAAATACCTCCGATATCTATTTTCTCAATAATTGCAGCGTGATCAGCACCTGAAGCGACCGTTGCTTCAAAAGGATACAAATCAACAATAACTAAGTCAATTTCTGGAATTTCAAATTCTGCAATTTGATCTTGATCTTCTTTTAAATCTCTACGATTCAAAATCCCTCCAAAAACCTTCGGGTGGAGTGTTTTAACTCTTCCGCCTAAAATAGAAGGATAAGAGGTTAAATCTTCCACACGTTCAACAGGAATGTTCAATTCTTCAATAAAAGTTTGTGTCCCACCAGTTGAATAAAGTGTGACTCCATTCTTGTGCAATTCTTGGACGATTGGCGCCAAACCTGATTTATCGAATACTGAAATTAATGCTGAATTGATTTTTTTTGAAGTGCTCATGCGTAAATGTAAAAGAAAGTGCAAAATTAGTCTAAATATCAAGACTTTCAACACTTCTAAAAACAAAAAGGGCCGTTTTTTCAAACGACCCTTTTCAATCAGTAATATTGACTTATAATTTTGTAATTCTTCTCACGGTTTGAGCAGAATTTGTGATCAATTTAACCTGATACATTCCTTGAGAAAGATTGCTCATATTAAATGAAACAACTGCATTTTCCTTGTTGTCGCCAGTCATTAATAATTTACCTGCAAGGTCATATATTTCAATGTCTACATTTTCATTACCAATAGAAGTTAAATCCACCATCAATGAAGAGGAGAATGGGTTCGGATAAACCGTAACCGCATTGAACATTTCAGCTTCGCCAATTCCTAAATCATTTTGATAGGTAACAGTTACTTGACATGTCTGTGTGTTACCACATTGGTCAACCGCCGTTATTGTTACCACGTTCGCACCGCTTACTAATGCTGAACCAATAGCAGGAGATTGTGAGCCTGTTACAACCGTACTAGAACATGTTGTAGAAGCAGTAGCGAAAGCAACCATATTTGGCATTGTTGTGCCACCGGTTGAAGCAACGATTGTTTGGTTCCCTCCACAAGACAAAGTTAATGTCGAAGCTGGCGCATTTTGAATTAACACTGAATAATCTTCTACTTCACCAAATGAAGATGTTCCGCAAGGATTAATTGCACCGTCAGGAGAGTAAGAAATTCGAGCACGCATTTTCAAAGTACCAAGTGTTGCGGTCATCGGTACAGTAAATGTAAATACTGGAGACCAACCTGCAGCAACTAATACATAACCAACTTGTTCACCAGCATCTACAAAATCGTTGTCATTATTCCAGTCAATCCAAACAGCTATTTCGTCATTTGTGTATGCAGTGTTTGCAGTAGCACCTACAGAAGGTGTTACCGTCACAGAATACTGTGCGCCTCTATTTAAAGTAGTTGACTGAGAAGTGTAATTGCCATAATTCGTACATACTGTTGTATTGTTAATTGTACTCAAGGTAACATTACTAATAAATTCATCACACGTTGTAGAAGTACCAGCACATGGGCCGGTTACAACAGCAACAGTAATGTAATTTGTTTTTGTTTCGGTATCAGAACCTTGTGCATTAGTAGCAACCAATGTTATTGTATATTGACCAACTGTATTGAAGGTGATTTGTGGATTCTGAGTAGAAGCAGAAGATCCACCTGAATAAGCCCAACCTGTTGCTGGTGAAACTGACCAAGCCCAAGATGTTGGAACACCTGTGCTTTGATCTGTAAAACTTACCACCGCTCCAGGAGCTACATTTGTTTGATTGGCAACAAAATTTGCAACTGGTGCAACTGGTGTCGTTGGCGTGCATGGATTAGCTGATCCTAATAAAAGAAGTGTTCCTGTATTAGCAGGGTCTAAGTGTGTTTTCAATTGTTCGTTCGCTGGAGTGCCATTACTAGTCCAGTGAAATGACATTTTTCCATAAAAATCTGGAGAAGTAAGTGCGGTGCAATAAGAAGAGCCTCCAGTCAATGTTCCTATGATAACAGAGTTGCCACCGTTTGTTTTGAAGATTGGAGACCCAGAAGAACCGCCTTCAGTTACACCATGTCCGTTTGAATTTGCTGACCATGAAACTCTCCAGTGAGATTGCAATCCATTTCCATTCCAACCAGCTGTTACTAGATTTGATGAAAAAGTTGAGATTTTCTTAATATCTCCAGCAGGATGATGAATACTTGATCCAGTATTTGTTACCGTATTATTTGCATCCCAACCATTCCAATATGCATTGAAATTTGCAGTTTTTAGCGTAGTGATTGTTGTCGCTTGATTTGCTAATGTTCCCATCTGAAGTAATAAGAAATCTGATCCACTTGTTCCACCACCATCATTTGAACTTGATAACTTTACAGAACCTGTGATAAAATAATCATCGAGCGTTCCAGCTGTGCCAGGATTCGTACAATTTGGTGATTCGTATTTAAAGTAAAATCTCCATTGGTTCAAATTTGCCGTTGTTGCATTAACACCACAATGCAAAGCTGTCAGCATTAAAGGCTTACAATCTTGTGCAACATTGTTTACCAAAGAGCCTGTGCACCATCCAGCGCCACCACCTTCAACAACATAAATTCGAGCAACACCTCTTTTTTCATCTTGCCAAGTGTCACCTACAGGAGAACAGTTAACATTTACCTCACAGGCTTCCGATTCGTTAATTTTTTGAATCATTGGATTTCCAGTAGAACGGTAATTATAAATGATGCCATTGATGAAAATTTCTGACGGACGAGAACCAAAAGGTTCTGTTAATGTCAATACTAGCTCATCACCAAAACACAAAGCCGCGTTTTGATAAAAATGGTCTAGCATATCAGCAGCTGTCATTGGGCGGTGACGCAAAACCCCAGACATATCGGTGATTGTCAACGATGAGTTGTCATACATTTTAAATGTTTCGAACAAGAAGCTCAAGGCTTCTGCTCCAGGAGACTTGACCTTTAATTGCCACGTTTTGTCACCATTTGGTAACGTTTTCCAAAGACCAGAATTATCAGTAGTGATATTCGTAAATTGTGTTACACCAATTCGATATAATTGACCATTTCTGTCTCTTTGTTCGTCTTCTAAGCGAATTTGATCTAGATTTGGGGCTGCAAGAAACGTTTCAGGAACATTTTTGTCTAAAACGACATTCGCCGCTACAACAGGTACTTTGCCCGAAACATTCTGAGCAAAGGATGCAGTAAACAAAAGGGCTGCAGCTCCGAAAGAAAGTAAAATTTTTTTCATAGTTAAAATTCTAGTTATAAGTAGTTTTTACAGTTTGTACAAATATATAACTTTACACGAAAAAATAAAAAATGATAAAAATTTGTGTAGTTGAAGATGAACGAAGTTTAAGCGATATGATTCGCATGAACTTGGAGATGGAAGGCTATACAGTTGAAATATTCAATGATGGTCAAGCAGCCTTTGATAAAGCTCAGGAAATTGGTCAATTCAATTTAGTTTTGCTCGACGTCATGCTTCCAAAGGTTAGTGGACTTGATATCTGCGATGAAATTCGCAAAACAAGTAAAGTTCCAATTTTATTTTTATCAGCAAAAGGAACAACATCCGACAAAATTGCTGGACTAAAAAAAGGCGGAAATGACTACCTAAGTAAACCTTTTGATTTAGAAGAATTATTGTTGCGAGTTCAAATTCTACTGCAAACTGCTTCTCCCCTTAATGCAACAACAGAAACCGCATTGGTCATCGGGAACAAAACCGTTGATTATACTAATTTTGAAGTAGAGGATAAAAACACTGGTGAAACATTACGTCTTTCCAAACGAGAAATAGATTTATTGCAGTTCTTTGCAGAAAATGAAGGGCGTGTAGTTTCCCGAGATGAAATTCTTGACAAAATCTGGGGGAAGGAACAATTTCCAACCACACGCACCATTGACAACTATATTTTATCCTTCCGTAAACTTTTTGAAGAAGATCCTAAAAATCCGCACTACTTTCATTCGATCCGCTCTGTAGGGTATAAATTCACGAATGATTAAAAAGAAGTTAGAAGTATTAACTTTGCATGCTATGGAGAAACAACAAACGGAGCAAGAAAAACAATTACGTTACGATTCTGCTTATTTAAAAATGGCTGAATCTTGGTCAAAATTATCACATTGCAAGCGCAAACAAGTTGGTGCTATTATCGTTAAAGATGAAATGATCATTTCGGACGGGTACAATGGAACGCCTGCTGGATTTGACAACTGCTGTGAAGACGATGATGGAAATACACATTGGTATGTTTTACATGCTGAAGCGAATGCCATTTTAAAGGTTTCAAAATCAACAAATAATAGCAAGGGAGCGACCTTGTATTTGACACTTTCTCCCTGTAAAGATTGTAGCAAACTAATTTTGCAGTCAGGAATTAAACGCGTGGTTTATATGAATTCATATAAAGATACAGAGGGAATCGATTTCTTAGTTGACGCAGGAATAGAAACACAACAAATTGATATAATTTAAGATGAGTAAATCAAATAGAGCCTATTTATTGCCAACCATTTTTGCTGCATGTATTGCAGTAGGAATTCTAATTGGAAATTTATTTGCGGCTAAAGACAATTCTTTTTCGGCTAGTGCTGGGAGTGAAAAATACCAAAAGATTCAAGACATTATCGACATTATTGATCGCAAATATGTTGATACAGTCAATGGGGAAAACCTATTTGAGCAAACGATTGCTGATATGTTGCATAAATTGGATCCACACAGCAATTATATTCCCGCTCGTGACTTAGCGCGCATCAATGAGTCGATTAGTGGACAATTTGGTGGCGTTGGAATTCGCTTTTTCATTATTCGAGATACGATTTGTGTCACAAATGTAGTGCAAGGCTCTCCTGCTGATTTTGTAGGTGTAAAGGCAGGCGATAAAATCATTGAAATTGATGGTAAAAAAGTCGCTAAAAAGAAAATTACCAATGAAAAAGTGATGAGTTCACTTAAGGGGAAACCTCAAACTGCTGTTAGCGTTCGACTTTTACGCGATGGAAAAATTATTAATAAACGAATTGTTCGTGATTTCATTCCAATCTATTCGGTTGTTGCTGCTTACATGGTCGATAAAGAAACAGGCTATTTGAAAATTGAAGAATTTTCTATGACAACAGCTGAAGAATTCCGTAAAGCCGCACTTTGGTTGAAGCAAAAAGGAATGAAAAAAATGATTTTGGATCTGCGCAATAATGGTGGTGGTGTTTTAACTTCAGCTACAGATATTGCCGATGAGTTTTTAGAAGCAAATATTCCAATTGTAAAAACTAAAGGTGAGCATACAGGTTCACAAACCTACCGTGCTACAGCTAAAGGGATTTTACATTCGACGCAAGTAGCAGTGTTAATCAATTCCTACTCAGCATCAGCAAGTGAAATTTTAGCAGGAGCATTGCAAGACAACGACCGAGGCATTATTATTGGCCGACGTTCATTTGGAAAAGGATTAGTTCAAGAAGATGTCAATCTTAGAGATGGAAGTAACTTACGATTAACGGTTGCACGTTATTATACTCCAACTGGAAGATGTATTCAAAAACCTTACACAGAAGATTTTGAAGATTATTACAAGGATCAAATGGATCGCTATGACAACGGTGAATTGTACAAACCAGATAGCACATTGTTTGTTGATTCCTTAAAATACAAAACACCAAAAGGAAAAATCGTATACGGTGGTGGCGGAATCATGCCAGACATCTTCGTTGCTTTTGATTCAACAGGAAATAGCTGGTACTACTCAGATTTGCGTTTTTCTTCTGCCTTCCAAGCTTTTGCTTTTGATTATATTGCTGATAAACGATTCAACTGGAAATCAGCTGCTCTATTTGAGAAAGACTTTAAAGTAACGGATGAATTACTAGAGCGTTTCGTGAAGTTTGCCGACAAGGAAATGAAGGTTAAAATCGACCGAGCTGGGTTGAAACATAGTAAGGTGTTGATTGCACAAAATTTAAAGGCAGAAATCGCCCGTCAAATATGGTTGGAAGATGGATATTATCTGGTTTTTAACAAAACAGATAAAGAAGTGCAACGCGCAATAAAAGAAATTAAGTAGTTCGAAATTCAGATGCTATGAAGTTCATCCCTCTATCTGAGCTGAAACAACTCACCGCTGCATATGGAAATGTGTTGGAGGAAGATGGGAAAATGAACATTATTGAACATTACACTGCTCAACAAAATGATAACGGAACGTATTCGTCCATCGAGATTGTTGAATTAGTGCGCTCACTCACGGCCGAAAAAATCGTTTTTTACGGTTGGATAGATCAGAATAACGATTTGGTTCAACTGCTAAAAGGAAAACTTCCAACTAAGGAATTTAAAGACAGTTATTTTTGGTTGGAACATTCTCTTTTTACCAATTTCAGTGCTTTTCTGACTCCTTTTTTGGTTAAAACCTGTTTAACATTCAGAGATGAGCAAAGTTTGTTACACCTTGAACGTTTATTTTCTTTCTTGCCCTTGATGCGAATTGATGAACGAATGGTCGCAGAACAAGAATTGTTCAAAAACATTGATTCTTTAACCAAAGAACTATTCGTTCTGTCAGATAAAGCAAGAAATGAAAACGAACTACTTTCCTTAACCGAGCAAATTTGTAGTACTGAAATAATTGCTGTCATCAATCATTTATCTCGTTCATCCTATCATTTAAAAGTTGGATATATTGATAAGGTGTTGAATTTGTTTGACCATCCTCATTGCACGCCTCGTTTGGGCTATCGAATTGTGACAAAGCTTCATGCACTCGATTTAAACCCAGAGCACCAAGCGAAATTAAAGAATATCGAAGCTGAATTAAAAAGTGGCCAACTTTTACAAGGTAAAATAAAACCAAAACGCAGAGTTAATTACCGACAAATTGTCTCGTTAACGGTATTAGTTGGTTTAATTTTTCTAGCATATACTGTATTTAATACGAAAACTGAAGTCCCCAATAATGACGATTTAAATACGGCTTCTTCCTTCGAAAAATTCACTAAAGAAGAACGCATGCAGCTGGATTCATTACTTCGTTCAACAAGAGGCTCGATTGATGAAAATCAAGACGACCGTGATAAATACTTGTGGTCACAGGGAAATGGAACTAGTTTAACACTTCGTTCATCTTTACAAAATAATCGAATGGAGGAATTATATGCCGACTGGCTGATAGATGGCATGTTGCATGAAAATGGCGCTTATGATTCTTGTGGAACGGCGAAAAATAACGCAACAAAATTCCTTTTTCCGGGTGTCAAAAATGCAAGTGAATTGATTGGCAAAGAAGATGTTTACATTCAGAACAACTCTGAATACAGTGTTTATGTCTTCATTTTTGATGATTATAAGAATGGAATGGTTTACTCACAACTCTTTAAAAAGAGTGAAACGATTCATCTAAAATTGACCACAGGAAACAATTTATTATTTGTTGCCGGAAAAAACATGGTTAAATATACTGTACCTAAAAATGCGAGTAATGTTCCTTCTCAGCGCTTTGATCACCATTTTTGCGAAGTAGATGATAACTTTAAAGAATCTTTAAATACCATTTATAAATTGGCAAAACCAAAAAGGGGTCAAAACAAGTTGATGCTTTCTGGGGACAGTACAAATTATTTCGTTGTTGCTGATCTCTATGGAATTCTTGAAACCAATTAGTTAAAACTCATTATATTTAGCATTCTAAAAAAATCATACGATGAAAAAAATTATCATTTCTCTGTCCTTTGTTAGTTTAAGCATATTCAGTATTGCACAATTCGGATATACTGCTCCCCCAAGCAATGCCGAAGGAAGTACATATCAGTTTACAAAAATTGCAAAGCTTGATGCTACACCAGTTGAAAGTCAAGGAATCACGGGAACATGTTGGAGTTTTTCAGCTTTATCATTTTTTGAATCAGAATTAATTCGTCAAGGAAACCCTACACCTGATTTGTTATCCGAAATGTTCATTGTACGTAAGGCATACGAAAGTAAGGCTGAGAAATATGTGCGCATGGATGGAAAAATCAACTTCTCAGAAGGCGGAGCTTTTCATGATATTCCTTTTGTGATTCGCAATTACGGTATTGTTCCTAAAGAAGTTTATTCAGGATTGAACTATGGCTCTGCAACGCATGATCACAGTGAATTGTTTAGTGTTTTGAATGGTGCCATGTCAGGATTATTAACGCACATGCAGGGAAGCAGAAATGGTTTAACACCATCTTGGTCAACAGCTATGAACGGAATTTTGGATGCATACTTAGGTAAAGATTTGAAAGAATTTGAATTCAAAGGAAAAAAATATACGCCTAAATCGTATGCTAAGGCAATCGGTTTAGATATGGACCAATACATTTCATTGACATCATTTACGAATCACGAAATGAATGCACGCTGTCAATTAGCGATTCCAGACAACTGGGCTTGGGGAGATAGCTACAATGTTAATTTAGAAGATTTATTTAGTGCTACCGAATACGCTTTGAAAAATGGATTTACTGTTGCATGGGGTGCGGATGTTTCTGAAAAAGGTTTCTCTTTCAAAAATGGATTAGCGATTGTTCCTGAAGATCCAACTACAATTGAAGTAAAAGGAAAAGACAATAAAAACTTCTCAGATGCTGGAGCGGATAAAAGTTCAAATGCCTTTCTAACGCCAGGTAAAGAAGTAGTGGTGACTCCTGAAATGCGTCAAGTTGGGTATGACAATAAAACAACAACAGATGATCATGGAATGCACATTGTTGGTTTATTTAAAGATCAAAACGGGACAAAGTATTACTTGGTAAAGAACTCTTGGGGAACAAGCAATTACCCTGAAGGATATTTATATGTTTCCGAAGCTTATTTCAAGCTAAAAACCATCAATATTTACGTTCATAAGGAAGGCGTTTCACCTGCTATGAAAAAGAAACTTTCTTTATAATAGATTGAATTAAAGGTACTTATTTTTTGTTTCGACGTTTTTTTCCTACATTTGGCCATTCAAAACACATGAATGGACAGATTAACTCCAGCAGAAGAGCAAGTGATGCTAAAATTATGGACACTCCAGCAAGGAAGTGTTCAAGAGATTGTTGATTTGTATGTTTTGCCTAAACCGGCTTACAATACAACATCAACTATTGTCCGAATATTAGAGCGAAAAAAATTCATCAAACATAAATCTGTTGGGCGTGGATACATCTATTCACCAAAAATTTCTAGAGAAAAATACCGTGAATATTTAATAGATCACCTCCTTAAAAATTACTTCGATGATGACAAGGTGGAGTTCAAGAAAATGATTTAATTACTCGTTTTTTGATTCCGTGTTATTAAGGCATAAACGACAAAAGATGCCAGCCAATGTTCTCCCATATAGTCTCCGTCAACAATAAACGGTAAGGAATAAGCTAAATGGTAATCAGCCACTTTTTCAAGGTGAGCTAAGCGTTTATCACTCGACGCAATTTGATATAAACACCATGATCTACTGAAATTTAATCCATCCAAATGCACCAATTTACCATCCGTTCGATCACTTACCTTCCCTGGTTCCAATTTAAATGAACGCTTATAAAGTTGGGGAAGAAACTGTTTGAGCCATTTCGAATAGTCCTTCGCATTTAAAACGCGCTGCATCAATTCTGCTTCTTCAAAAGCTGGTGACAGAAAATCATACCCACTCGGTTCAAATGTTAAGGGATAATTTCTATCCGATAAGTAAAACTCTTTCGCACGTTTTTCGATTAATAATTGAAAGGATGTATCATTGATTGATTGCGCATAATCGTGGGCAAAGGATAAACCAAAAGCCGTGTTAACATGCTCTCCGGTTCGAATGGCATATACTAATTTAGGTAAGTAAACTTTGTATTTCGACACAATCAAATCAGTCAGAGGTTGTAAGTTTTCCTTCCAAATCTTAGCATCTTTATCATCCCATGAATTCAATTCTTCTTGCAATTTCAGTAACCAAGCCCAACCATATGTCCGCTCGAACGATTCGTTGAATTTTGTAGTAAAAAACTGGGTTTCTTGTAATATCTTAGCTTTTGTAAACTGCTCGTTAAGCTTCATTCGAATGGTATCGGCATTGGAAAGGTTGGGGAAACTTTTCAGTAAACGTACTAATAACCAGTGGCCGTGGACCGATGAATGCCAATCAAAACAACCATAAAATGTAGGGTGTAAATCTGATGGTTCCTTTAATTCTGCAGAAGAATTCAACACTTGTCCCAGTTTATTTGGATACTCTTGCTGCAAACACTTTAGGGGTAGTTGACTTAAATAATGTGCTTGTTGCTCACCTAATTCGATTTTACTTTGAGCCAATGACTTAAAGCCAAATGACACAACAATCAAAAGCAGCATGAACTTTAACATACTTATGCCCTATTAAGAATCAAATTCATGGCAAATTCTCGAGCAATTCGATCACTCTCAACATAATCTTCGTATTCGGGTTGTTGAATCGTTTCACAACCCAACATCGTTTTTTCGTTGATTTCAGCAATTTCCAAAAAGTCAATTTTATCTTCTAAGAATGCCGCAACAGCAATTTCATTGGCAGCGTTTAATAAACAAGCTGCTGTTCCTTTCATTTCCATTGCTTGGTAGGCCAAATCTAAATTTCTAAAAACAGAACGGTCAGGTTTTTCAAAGGTCAATTGAGGGTAATCCATGAAATTGAATCGTGGAAAATTTGTTTTAAATCGCTGCGGGAATGTCAATGCGAATTGAATGGGCAATTTCATATCAGGTAAACCCATTTGAGCCTTCATACTTCCATCTTCAAACTGCACCAATGAATGCACAATTGATTGCGGATGTACAATAACGTCAATTTGATCTGGTTGTAAATTAAACAACCACTTCGCCTCAATCACTTCCAATCCTTTGTTCATTAAACTCGCTGAATCGATAGTTATTTTTGCTCCCATCGTCCAATTTGGATGTTTCAATGCTTGCTCCTTTTTAACTGATTTTAATTGATCAAGTGTCCAACCTCTAAACGGTCCACCAGAAGCCGTCAAATAAATCTTTTCAATTTTATTGTGAAATTCTCCAACTAAGCATTGAAAAATTGCTGAATGTTCAGAATCAACAGGATAAATATTTACCCCATTTTCTTTTGCTCGTTTTGTGACCAATTCTCCCGCCACTACCAGCGTTTCCTTGTTCGCAAGTGCAATTGTTTTCTTTGCGTCAATTGCTCGTAAGGTCGGTTTCAATCCAGCATAGCCAACCAGCGCAGTAAGAACAGTGTGCACTTCTGTTGATTCTACCACTTGACAGAGTGATTCTTCTCCGGTGTAAACATGAATCCCTTCATCGAAAAGTGCATCCTTTACTTTTTGATATAATGATGTTTCAGAAATAACAACCGTATTCGGCTTGTATTTCAAGGCTTGTTCAATCAGCAAATCAGCATTTTTACCTGCTGTTATGACTTGTAAATCAAAATATTCTGGATAGGCTTCAATTACTTCAAGTGCCTGTGTTCCGATAGATCCAGTTGATCCCAGAATTGCAATACCCTTTTTTTCACTCATACTACAAAAATACGACTTTCTCGAAAGCCTTTGAATAATCAAACAGAATCTTTCAATAGAAACAAGAAGTTCAAGGTTTTGTTTTTTAAGAAATTCGTCAACCAAAACAACTATTTTTTTAAAAATAGAATCAATTAACCAGCGTTTAACGTTTATTAGTTAATCGAACGACCCACTGATTCAGATTTCTAAAGTATCTTTGTCGTTCATTTCCATTTAAATGAAAGTAACAGAACACTTAAAAACAGCAAAAGAGACACTATTCTCATTCGAAATTCTTCCCCCATTAAAAGGTAAGAGTATACATTCAATCTATGATGGTATTGATCCCTTAATGGAGTTCAAGCCTAAGTTTGTGAATGTTACGTATCACCGTGAGGAGTTCATTTACAAGGAACGCGACAATGGTTTGTTAGAGAAAATTGCCATTCGTAAGCGACCAGGAACGGTTGGTATTTGTGCTGCTATCATGAATAAATACCATGTTGATGCAGTACCTCATCTAATTTGTGGTGGATTTAGTAAAGAAGAAACAGAAAATGCATTAATCGATTTGCAGTTCTTAGGAATTGATAATGTGCTTGCTTTGCGAGGTGATTCAATTAAAACAGAAGCAACATTTAAACCACACAAAGAAGGTCATAAATATGCAGTTGATTTGATTCATCAAATTTCCGATATGAATTCGGGGAATTATATGATGGATGATATTCAATTGGAACCTACAGATTTTTGTATTGGTGCTGCAGGATATCCAGAAAAGCATTTTGAAGCAATGAATCTGACAACAGATATGCACTACCTAAAAGCAAAGGTTGATGCCGGCGCTGAATATGTTGTAACGCAAATGTTCTTTGACAATCAGAAGTATTTTGATTTTGTTGATTCTTGTCGTGCTATCGGAATTACAGTGCCAATTATTCCAGGTTTAAAACCAATTAAGACCTTAGAACACATTACTTTTTTACCGAAGTTTTTTAAAATTGATTACCCAGAAGCGTTATCAAAAGAATTGTTGAAATGTAAAGACAATAAGGAAGTTGAAGCGCTTGGAATTGAATGGGGGATTCAACAATCAAAAGAATTGAAAGAAAGAAATGCTCCTTGTATTCACTATTATACTATGTCGAATTCATCAATGGTGAAGGCGATTGCGAAAGAAATTTTTTAATCCAATCTTATGAAGCTACTCACATTATTTTTTGCCTTAGTTCTTTCGATTTCTTCTTGGGGACAGATCGAACAGCTTAATTTAAAAAATGCCTTGGTTGTTGGACAAATGGACAAATCAGAAGATCGTTTTTCAGTAGAAATAAACATAACTGAATTACTGACAAATGCAGGTGTAAAAGCGAGTCCTTCATTGAACGTATTGAAACTAGGCAGCAGTGCCGAATTGTTGACGACGGATTCTATCAAAGCTCTAGTAGCTTCTAAAGGATTTGATACCTATTTACTTATTTCAATTCGCGGATACGACAAGAAATTCAAAGCAACGAATAGTAAAGATGACTTGGCAACTGCACTAGGTGCTGGTAATTTATTTCAACTATACCGTGATGAGGTTACTTCTGTAAGTTTTGAATTCATGTTCTTTCGTAACAATGTTATGGTGGCAAGTGATATCATTCGTTGCTCCAATGTATCCAATCGCGATGCGGTAGTTAAAAAGTTACGAAAAGCAGTTTCAAAGCGCATTACAAAGACGTGGAAATAACAACATTTTTACTTCCCTAGTAACTTCGCAACGTATTTTCCAATAATATCAAATTCTAGGTTTACACTATCTCCCACCTTCAATTGGTGAAAATTTGTGTGCTCGTATGTATATGGGATGATGCAAACCGAAAAAGATTTTGGTAATGAATCAACTACTGTCAAACTTGTTCCATTTATGGTGATTGAACCCTTTTCTACAGTAACTTGGTCAGTAATGTATTCAAATGTATATTTCCAACTTCCGGATTGATCTTCGATATTCACACAAGTGGCAATAGAATCTACGTGACCTTGCACAATATGTCCATCTAAACGACCATTCATTTGCATACAGCGCTCAAGGTTCACTTTTGTGCCGATTGTCCAATCTTTCAAGTTCGTTTTATCTAAAGTCTCTTGAATCGCTGTCACCACATAGTGTTGTTGGTCAATTTCTACTACCGTCAAACAACAACCATTGTGAGCAACGCTTTGATCAATCTTTAACTCGTTTGTAAATGGCGCTTCTATTGTGAAATGGATGTTCTTATCTTCCTTACGGATAGATTTTACGATCCCCAATTGTTCGATGATTCCTGTGAACATATTTAATTTTTTACAAAGATAATGGAATGTTATTCAATGACTGAATTGACGCTTAATTATCCAGTCTTTTCAACAAGAAAGAATAACGCGTTCCGCTGATATCAGAAATACGCTCCGCTTTTCCGTCCATTTGTTCGGTAAGCATTTCGATTAATTGAAGTCCAAATGAATTATCAGAGGCTACTTCCTTCCATTTACCGTTGTCGATATAAACCAACTCTAACGAATCATCTTTGTCGTAAATTCCTATAAAAATGCGTCCGAAATCTTTAAAAGCATGTTTCAATGAGTTGGAAACCAATTCACTTATTAAGAGTGCTAAAGGTACAATTGAAGAAGATCCAATATGTTTTACTTCAGCGTTTACGATTTTCTCTACGGGAATTTGCACTGAAGAAGACCGAATTAATTCATCTACCAAGGTCGAAAAATAATCTGAAATATCGAGTTCAGCTAAATTCTCAGCTTGATACATTTTTTGATGAATCAAGGACATCGTCATTACACGGTTTATGGCATCCTCAAAATGAATTCGATCTTCATTTGAAGGCAATTCATTTGACTGTAAGCGCAACAAACTAGTAATTACTTGCAAATTATTCTTTACGCGATGATGGATTTCTTGTAATAAAACAGTTTTCTCTTCATTCTGAGAAACAATCATTTTATTCTGTATACTCAATTCATCATTCGCTTCCATGTAACGATTCTCAATAAACTCGGTCGAATGAATCGAATTGCACAGGAAATACCCAATTACTGAAATACACAATAAAAATTCGGCAATAATTGACCCAAGCTGCAGACTTGTTAAGGGGTACGTGACAGATCTCGGAATATTTAGAAAGAACCAAATATAAATAACACCAAAAACCGTTATGAAGGTTAGAAGGATATTTCCCCATTTCATTCCAACGTTGTAGTACACAAAAATCAATATGGTAATTAACCAAATTGGCTCAATGATTAGAGGGACATCATGAACAATAAAAGGAGAAATTAAAATCAAAAAAGCTGCCGAAAAGGCTACAACAATTGAAACCAGTTTATAATTGAAACTTGATCTCAAATATAATATTCCGCCAAAAAATACTGCTGCACCAATAAAGTATTGAAGAGCATTAAGCTTACTTACAAAAAGGGAAAAGATTCCGAACACACTAAGTGCAATCGACATGTAAACCATTATTTTCCATGCTACGCTGAAACGTGCAATATCGTAGAAATTGGTAAAGTTCGTTTCGGGAAACTTAAAAATATTCGACATATAGATTTGATAGCAAACAAATGTATCAAAAATCTAGGGATTTTCATTTCGAACATTATCCATAGAAAAGAGATTATCTGGTAAGATTTTGTCTTTTTTCTTGGTTCATTAACCATCTACATTTGAATAGATTGTAAATTTTTGTATCGATTTATTAAAAATTTCATGATTTAAATTTCAAGATTATATTGTTGTAATTCAATTACTTATCCAATTATAACCGTTTACATCCAACTGTTATTCGACAGTAATCAATTAATGACCAGATAAAATTTTGAGATGCCCACAACTTTGCATCGTCGAATTCAGGAAATGACTTCTGAAGGGTAACAAAACAAATTTTTCAAACTTTTAATTATTACAAACATGAACACATTAAGAAACAAAGTGAGTTTGATCGGACGATTAGGTGGACAACCTGAAGTAACAACATTTGACACGGGACGTACCTTGGCACGTTTCACAGTTGCAACCAACGAAAACTACAAAGACAAAAACGGGCAATGGCATGAGAACACCCAGTGGCATACAGTAAATGCCTGGGGTAAAATTGCTGAGCGAGTTCAAAAAAGTCTGCAAAAAGGACAAGAAGTGATTGTAGAAGGAAAACTCGTTCACCAATCGTATGAAACAAAAACAGGCGAAAAACGCTACGGTACAATTATCGAAGCAAGTGAATTTCTTCTTTTGACACCAAAAGCTGACACAACAAAAAAATAAAACCTAACCACTAACAACTAGGGGTCGAAGTCCCGGCCCCTTTAACAAAACAACAACATGAATCACGTAAATTTAATTGGAAAAGTATGTTCAACACCTAAAATAGTTGAACTTCCTAACGGAAAGAAAATAGCACAATTCACCATGTCTACAAAAGAAATGTACTTGGATGAAAACGGGAAAACACAGACTCGCAGCAATTGGCACCGACTAACAGCTTGGGGAAACTGGGTTAGAGTTCTAGAAGAACTAGGAACCGAAGGTATGAACTTGGCAGTTGAGGGCAAATTAGTAACTCGCTTCTACCAAAACCAAGGAAAGAAAAACTTCATTTCAGAAGTAGAAATCAATGACTTAGTCATTTTGTAAAAAACACATCGATCAATTTTTTAACAATCACACACATTTAATTTCAATCACATGACAACAATTCGAAATCACGTAACACTTATTGGCAACATCGGATCTGCAGCAGAAATCACTCAATTCGACAATGGAAACAAAGTTGCTCGCTTTAACTTGGCAACTGACAAAAACTTCCGAGCGAATGATGGGAAAATCAAAAGTTCAACAGAATGGCACCGCATTTTTGCCTGGGGTAATCTAGCTCAATTCATTGAAACGTATGCAGAAAAAGGAAAAAAAGTAGCTATTCACGGCAGGTTAGTAAACAGAACGTATTTGAGCAAAGAAGGCAAAAAACGAAATGTTACGGAAGTAGAAGTACGTCATATTATCGGTTTATAAATCCAAATCGATATGCAGTTAAACGGTCGCTCATTGGGTGACCGTTTTTTGTTGCTAATAATTGCGATAATCATTCCACAACTGACTTCTCAAACCAATTGTTGGTAGGTACTTTAAATCGCCTGTCATTGTATCATAGCGCAATTGATTTTCAAAAAAAGCTTGTAAATCTGAATGACGGTGTACCTTAAATGCAAGCGTTGCCATTATTCGCAAACCATTATTTCCTTGACCTTGACCTGTAAAATGTCCATATTCATATGGTCGATTGGTATAAGGTTGGTACAAATTTCCACCATAACTCAAGCCATTTTTATCTTCTCCTTTCAAAAAGTAACTTGCGAATGCTTTTACGATCCATCGTTTGTGTTGAAACTTCACCTCTCCAAGAATTTCCATAAAATTCGAAGCATAAGGATGAGCAAGCGTGTTTCCTTGGTTTCCGTAGTTCTGTCCTTCGTTCAAATGTGCATAGGTGTATGGACGAACAGCATTGTATTCCAAACGATAAAACCAATGTGATTTATTCGTAGCGAATCGACCTTTAATTCCAAGTTGGCCTCCATATTTGTTGGCCCACCATCCCGTTTTAGCTTTGTATTCAGTTAATGAAAATTCATCTAAAACAAACTGGCCATACAACATATGTTGCTTGTATTTCGCACTAAAACTCACCCCCAACAATACATTGTCTGAAGAACCCAATGCATATTCTTGAGGTCGATAAAAAATAACTGGATTTAAGTATTCTACATCGTATCCTCTATTCAACAAGGTATCCTTTGGTTGGAAAACGACGGTTTCAAAAATTCCAATATTCAACCATTTTGTAGCATTTAAACTAATGTGATGAGTTGCTCCATTCTTCCGCTTCCAATCCGTACCCACTTCTTCTCTAAAAAATTGATACAACACACTGTACTCAACACGCCAAAATTGAGCGCGAATCTGTCCAAATGGATGCGGTTTACCATAATCACTTAAAAACAAACTTCTATTTCCTTCACCTATAAAATTATGGTCAAGCCCTACCTGAAAATTAAAAATTCGGTTCGGTGTATATGATAATCTACCGCGCAAATCCGCATATGAATAACTGGTCGAATCGGCGTTATACCAATAAGCTTTTGAATGAAACAAGGAGTCACCCGATCCTATACCTCCCATAAAACTCGCTCTTAAATACCACTTTTCAGAAAAAGAACTTTCTAGGTTCAATCCTCCACCAGTTCGATACTGACTCGTTTCATTGTATCGGTAATTCAAATCTGCAATTGGAGTGATATGTGCAAAATATAACTGTTCATTCAAACCAATATTTATCAGTCCGTCGATTGGTCGTTGCGCTCGTATTGATGGTTTTACTGAAGAATGGTGTTCAAGCGATAAAGGAACAATCGAATCCGTTGGCATTTCTTCATACAGTACAGCTACACCTCCTTGACCAAAGGAGATTAACGAATTTAAAAATGCTATGAAAAGTAAATACCTCATCAAAAATCCGTGTAGCGATTGTTAATACCTGTTCGCAATCCAACAAAAATGTGCTGCGCGTTTCCAATGCCCACATTTACATCTGAACGTAAATTGATACCTCCGAATAAATTCAAATTTATTTTTCGGTTCAAACGGTAACCCAATTCACTTGTTAATAGAACAACTTTTCCCGTTTCGAAATTGTCTATTTTATTAACCGGTAGCAAATCAGTAGAAGCGTAATTGGACAAAATGTATACTATTGTTTTGAAATCGATGTAGCACCTTTTCCATTCATAATTCGATCGAACAATAAATTCATGAAAAGAATTCCCCTTGACATGAGCCATTGGTAAATTGTAATGACTATAATTCAACCGTGCATTACGCGAATGATACATTCCTTTTGTTACTGAATTAAATTCAACTTGCAACATGAAATCTTTCAAGCCAAAGTAATTGAATCCCCTAAATCCAAGCTGCATTGCTGCATTTTTAGTATTCAAATCCCCCAAGGCAATTTGACCATAAAAACGGTTGTTATCATTCAGCGCAAACGAAATATTGAAACCGAGAACTGAGTTTATCTGATCTTTTGAAAGGACAAAAGGTGCAATAAGAGGAATAGGATTATAAAACAAAGGATTCACTTTTGTTGATGTGATTGAATCTCCTTTCGACCAAATGATGCCTTCAAAAAGACTAAAACTCCATTTCTCACTTGGCTGAAAAGTAAGGTAATTGTTCGAGTATCCCTTAGTTTCGTAATATGCTTCAACGGTTGTACTTGCGGGTTTTCGCATTAAGTTAATCAAACGAGTTCTCAAGGCGTTGAACTGCCATTTTTTCAAAAACTGAGTACTTACGCGATAAAATGGAGAAGGTACACCATTATCAGATAACAAAATCGATCGATAACCATCACCTATAAAATGACTTGAATTCCCTGCTGATAGATGCAACCATTTCGTTGGTTTATAGACAATGTTACCAACGGCATAGGCATAATCAAATCCATCTACCTTAAAAGGCTTTGTTCTCGCACTACCTGGCACAACAGCATTTTGGGTGTTGTATTGTCCTGTTGACTGATTTGGATACAATTCACCAAGCTCACTATAATAGGCTGATTCATATCTGGAAAACCGCGCTTGATTCTCATAAAAAGAGGTGGAAAACGAAAAATTCTTAAATAAATCACCTTCAACGAAAATTCCTCTTGTGTTTTGAAACAACCTTCTACTGCTCGTATCTTTTCGATCTGTTCCTACACAGAAATCTAGAATCGGTGAAATTGATAGGAAATAATAATCCCCCTTCGCTTCAAATAAATGCTTCTTAAACAGTGTTTCAGTTAACTCATAATATTGTTTGCTTGAATCTCTCAGCGCATCGTTAATACTAAATTGAGATTCGAAAACCGGTAAAAAAGAACCATTCGGCACAACTTTATTCGCAAGATGAATGTGCATTCGGTCTTTAAAGAACGTATTCAATAACATTGAATTCTGCTGTCCAATTGAAACAAAAGAACTTAAGAGAATAGTAGTAAGAACAAATATTCGAAACATCTAGCAATTATAGAAAGCAATTGTGTTAATCAATTCAAGGTCAAATATAACAAATGGAAGGGTGTTAAAACAAAAAAGACCACTAAAAGCGGTCTCTTTCTCAATTCGTTTGACTTATCAATGTTTAACAATCAATTTTCTGTTGATTGTTTTTCCATTTGATGTTTCGATTGTAATGAAGTAAACTCCATTTCTGTAATTTGATAAATCTATTTTCTTCGTTCCTGTAATTGATTCTTTCGTAACAACGTTGCCTAATACATCAACAATACGAATTGTACCATTATCTGCATTATTCAACGTAACAATTGCATAATCACTTGCAGGATTCGGTTGAACATTAACTGTTACTTCTTCTTTCACTTGCTTAATCGATGCTGTAAAATCAACAAATAAATCAACTGAGTCCGAGTAGTTTACACCGTCGTCACTTACATAATATCGGTAATGTGCTGATCCGCTTGTCGCATCATCTGGATTAATTGTTGCTTTCAACTTACCATATTCACCATCTGCAATGTCAAATAACACTTGAACAGTACCTTGTGTCGTCCATGGATTTGTTGACATCTGAGTAGATGAATAACAAGTACCACCAAAAGAATCTGTTGAATGTCCCCAACATAAGAAATCTGACCAACCACTTGGAACATCAATTCTTAAACGAGTGATTCTCCATGCATGAGTTGAACCTGTACTGTTGTGTATATCAAGAGGAACATCGAAAGCTGCGCTGCTCGGCGCCGTAATAAATAAAGTGTCACCTGAATAATCAGTTGATTGTCCTAATTCATATATTTCAATACCATTTTGAGCCTTAACAGCAACTGATATTAAAATAATTGATAAAAAAGAAAGTATTGCTCTTTTCATAATATTCCGAATTTGACTCTTAAACAAATATAAATAAAAAATATAGCTTTTCCACCTTTTACTAGTTACTTGCAAACTTGATTCAAACAGAAAACTAAATTTTCATAAATTTTAGGGCAGAAATCGTACCAAAAATAGGTGCTTCACAAAGCGTAGAAGTTGAGAATGGGATTTAGGAATTCAATAATATTAATGATTCTCTATTGACTATTTCCACCTTTTTCTTCTACATTTGACTACGGCAAGGTTTTTGACTACCGCCAACGACTTATAAAAATTTATTCAGATGAAAAAAATTACATTGTTTGTTTTAGGAATGACTCTTTTCACGAGTGTATTTGCGCAAGAAGAATCAACATTAAAACAAGTTCCTTCAGTTCAATTGAAAGATTTAGCAGGAAATACAATCAATACTGCAGCATTGGGGTTTGAAGGACCTGTTGTAATCAGTTTTTGGGCAACTTGGTGTGCACCTTGTAAAAAAGAGTTGAATACAATTCATGACTTATATACAGATTGGCAAGAGGAAACTGGTGTAAACTTGGTTGCAGTATCAATAGATGATGAAAAAACGTTAAATTCTGTTCCTTTGTATGTAAATGGTCGTGGATGGGAATATTTGGTTTTATCAGATCCAAATGGTGATTTCAAACGTGCAATGGGTGTGAACACAGTTCCTCATACATTCTTATTAGATGCTGAAGGAAATATTGTATACACGCACAACAATTATGCACCCGGCGATGAGGAAAAACTTTACGAAGAAATTAAAAAACTTGGTGCTAAAAAATAATCTTTTCAGTTAATAGACTACATGCGAAAACTCATACTTCTGTCCTTTGTGACAAGTGTTTCCCTGGCAGGAAATGCACAAGTAAACACAGGAAACTTTACTGGAAACATTGAAAGTGTTTTTCAATACCTCAACGAGGACACCTTAATTGGTGCCAATCAACCTGCTTCAAAAGGTTTGATGAATTCCTACATGAATGTGTTTTACACCCAAGGAAATTTCAAAGCGGGAATGCGTTTTGAGTCTTACTTACCGCGTATTCAAGGTTATCCCAATCGTTTTGACGGCACAGGTCTTGGGATGCGCTACATTGGATATGCCAATGATTTTGTGGATGTTACCTTGGGTTCATTTTACGAACAATTTGGTTCAGGCTTAGCATTTCGTGCATACGAAGATCGTGCTTTAGGGTATGATAATATGATGGATGGTGCGCGACTAATCGTTCGACCATACAAAGGGATTGTGTTAAAAGGTGTTTATGGATATCAACGTTTATCGTTCCAAAAGGGTTTAATTGTTCATTCAGAAGGAATCACAAGAGGTTTTGATGCAGAGGTTCACTTAAATGAAACCTTTAAAAAATTGAACGATGCTAAATTAGATGTCGTTTTAGGGGGTTCTTTTGTAAGTAAATATCAAGCGGATAACAATGATGATTTAATACTTCCTGAAAATGTTGGGACGTATGGTGGACGCGCAAAACTTCGTTATGGAAAATGGTCGTTAAATGCTGAGTATGTTCAAAAAGAACAAGATCCATCGTCTGACAATGGATACATATATAATTATGGTCACGCTGCTGTTTTCAACTTGGCGTATTCTAAGAAGGGATTAGGAATTCTTCTTTCCGGAAAATCAGTGGATAATATGAGTTATCGTTCAGATCGTACAAAAGATTTACAAGATGTATTCATCAATTATTTGCCAGCGATGAATAAAACACATACTTATAATTTAGTTGCAACGCTTTATCCATATGCAACACAACCATTGGGTGAAATCGCATACCAAGCGGAGGTGTTATATACAATTCCAAAAGGAACGAAATTGGGTGGAAAATACGGTACTGCCATCAATGCCAATTATTCTGTGGCTTTGCGCCCAATGCAGCACATGAGCGGAATTAATCCAAACGATTCGACAGGGGTTAGTTATGTTGGTCGACCTTTTGACAGCAGCGATAGTTTATATTGGCAAGATATCAATATAAACATTACACGAAAAATCAATAAGAAATTCAATATCATCGCAAGTTATTTCAATATCCGTATCAACAATGATGTCGCGAAAATTTCCAACGATGCTAAAGGAATCATCAATTCTCATGTTGGTGTGCTTGAACTTGGTTATAAAATCAACGCTAAACATTCGTTGCGAGCAGAGGTTCAAGGACTTTTCTTAGCAAAAAATTCAGATGGATCTATTCAAGACAAAGGAGATTGGGCAACGGTGGTATTAGAATACAGTGTTTCACCGAATTATTTTTTCTCGGTAATGAATCAATATAATTATGGTAATCCAGTAGCCGGACTTAGAACACATTATCCAATTGTTACTTGCGGTTACATTCGTGATGCAACGCGGTTCATGGTTTCTTATGGCCGTCAGCGTGCTGGTTTATTCTGCGTTGGTGGTGTTTGTCGATTTGTGCCAGCTTCAAACGGTTTAACATTAAGTTTCACTCAAAGTTTTTAATCTAAACGATTATGAAAAAAATATTTATCCTTTTAGTTGGTTTTGCAATGATATTCGGTTCTTGCGACCATGTAGATAATATCTATACGCCTCAATCAAGTATAGACCTAGATACTACTTTGTATCCAGGATTATGGAGCGACTACGTAGCAAATGAATGGCCTACTTTTACGCCAAATACCAATACCAATCGAAATATTCTAATTGAAGATTACACCGGTCATAAGTGTGTTTATTGTCCGGCAGCAGCAGCTTTAGCAGAATTTTTACACGAGGCAAACCCTTCCCGTGTTTTTGTTGCTTCTTTGCATGCTGGACCGGGAGGAATTGGAGACTTTCAAACTGTAACACTTCCGGATTACCCAGTTGATTTTACAAATCCTCAAGGTGTTGAAATTGGAACTTACTTCGGTACAAATGATGGTGGATTTCCAGGGAATCCAAGAGGAACGATTAACCGATTAAATTCTGGTGGCGTAATTTTTCAAAATCCAAATGCTTGGTCGAACATAACAAATACTATGTTATCGAATAACGATTTGAAGGTGAATATTCAATCTCATTTAAATTTTTACCCCAGCACAAAAGGAGCCTTTTTACACACAGAAGTAGAAAAATTAGACGCTGGCTTGGGTGATTTAGGAATTGTTGTATATATGATTGAAGATTCCTTAGTTGGGGACCAAAAGATGAGTGATAATTCTCACAATTCGTCTTATGTACACCGTGAAATTCACCGTGGATGTGTGGATGGCAATGCATTCGGAAGAACCTTGACGCCTTCCATGTTGGTTGGAAATAAGTATCAAGTGAATTATAGTTTTGTTGTTCCAAATCAACTGGATGGTAATTTCAATGCGGAAAACATGCATGTATTGATTTATGTTTACGACAAAACAACATGGGAAATTTATCAAGTCATTAAACAATCGATACTGTAAAACAGTAAACTAATTTTCATCAAAACCCTGTAGCTTAATTGTTATAGGGTTTTGTGTTTTTTAACATTTTAAATTAAACGATTTTAAAATTTTTTTCGTTATCTTAACATCTCTAAAACATTTGAAGTATGTTAGAATTAACTAAAAAAATTCTCACAAAAGTGAGCTTTGACAAAATGCTTTTCCAGAAGGAATTGTATAAGGCCCTCAAATGGATCACTGATGCAGAAGAAATTAAAAAGTTTCAGGAATGGTGCATCAAGGAGTTCGGAACTGTGTATCCGATTATTATTAAAAAAGCTTTTGCACAAGCAAGTGTAAATTAAATGGAAAAGGGAGTCGAAATGACTCCCTTTGTGTTTTACGTTAATTACTTTATAGAAAGAATACTAATTGCTGTTACCGTTAAAAAAGATTTCGTGATAGCGAAAAAATCCTCCCCATTTCGACCCTTCGAATGCTCAGGGGAGTCAAGCTCAATGCACCGCCTTAATACCCCTTCCGCCGCAGCGGAAAACAACTCTCTTCCGAAAATTTATCAGATGATTTTAAATGGCCGAAGTGAGGAACCGCAATTCTCCAGGAGAACTAGTCCGCAAAGCGAAAAGAATAAAAAATGCTTCGGGTTCTTAAAGTTGCAATTTATCGTGTAAAGACTTTGGTATCGAATTAGATCGTGAGCTTTGTCGGCGGTAGCGGGCGAAGTGCAACGGAGTGCCGCTAAGTTCCTTTGGAGAATTGTAAGAAAGCGCTTTTTGCTTCTTTTTGCGCTTTGGCAAAAAGAAGAATTATTTTATTCAAATTCAATCATTACCGTTCCCTTATCCACCACTTGATCAGCTTTCACCAAAATAGCTTTCACAGTACCAATTCCTTCTGCTTTCAAAACGTTTTCCATTTTCATAGCCTCTAAGGAAAGAATTTCATCTCCTGGGTTTAATTCCTGACCAACTTTCACCACTACTTGAACAACGCGTCCAGGCATCGGAGCTTGCAATTCTTTCAACTTGCGAACTTTTGGTGTATCTAATCCCATGGCAGCAATTAGATCATCTAACTCACCTTTCTTTTTAATGTTAAAAACACGGTGATTGACTTTTATGTTGAGCACGTTGTCTTCCGATTTATCTTCCAATAACTCTCCATGAAAAGTTTGCCCTTTGTAAATAAGCTTAAAAAAACGATGGTCTTCCCATTGTACAACTGCACCAGTGGTTCCAGTTACATCTTTGCCGTCAAAATTCCAGGTACGATTCGCCATTTATCCTCTATTTTGTACAAAAATAACAGAAACAATCTCCCTTGCTGTAATTTTTCTAAAGAATCCAAATTATTTCTACAGATTTGCAACAACAATTAAGAACTATGAAAAAAATCCTCTTTATCTGTGCAATCTTTTCAATAGGCGCATGTGGCGTGAAAAAAAGTGACGATAACAAAGAAGTTGTTGAAGAATATTACGACGAAGAAATTTCAGAAGAAACTGAAACAACTCCTGCTTTTCGTCCAGTATACAGATATACTGAAACTATCCTTACCGATTTAATTCACACCAAATTAGAGGTTAATTTCGATTGGGCAAATTCGCGCATGAATGGAATTGCAACGATTACTGCAAAACCGCATTTCTATGCGAGTGACAGTTTGATTCTCGATGCAAAAGGAATGGAAATTAAGCAAGTTCAAATCGGATCAAAAGATGTTCAGTACACCTATGATGATGCCTTTTTGAAAATCAAATTGGACAAAAGTTACACGCGAACAGATAAATACACTGTTGTCATTAATTATGTCGCAAAACCTGATGAACGAACAACAGGAGGAAGTGCTGCAATTACATCAGATAAAGGACTTTATTTCATTAATCCAAAAGGTGAGGATAAAAATAAAATGCCGCAAATTTGGACGCAAGGTGAAACCGAAGCAAGTTCAGTTTGGTTCCCAACGATCGATGCTCCAAATGCAAAGACAACTCAAGAAATTTATATTACAGTTGAAGATAAATTTGCAACACTTTCGAATGGACGCTTAGTTGCTTCAAAAAAGAATACAGATGGAACGCGCACTGATCATTGGAAACAAGATTTGCCTCATGCTCCTTATTTATTCATGATGGGAATTGGGGAATTCAAAGTGGTAAAGGATTTCTATACACGTCAAGACGGAAGTAAAATGGAAGTAAATTACTACGTTGAACCAGAATGGGAAGGATCTGCTCGTGCCATCTTTGGAGAAACACCAAAAATGATTGAGTTCTTCTCAAAAAAATTAGGTGTTGAGTATCCTTGGGACAAATACCACCAAATCGTCGTTCGTGATTACGTATCAGGTGCAATGGAAAATACTGGGGCGGTCATTTTTGGCGATTACGCATATAAAACTGATCGCGAACTATTAGATGGAAATGATCAATCGACTATTGCGCATGAATTATTTCACCATTGGTTTGGAGATTTAGTTACGTGTGAATCATGGTCGAATTTGCCGTTAAATGAATCCTTTGCAAATTATTCTCAATACTTATGGGATGAGCATCATTTTGGTCTTGATGAAGCTGATTATCAGGCAGAGATGGAAGCTGATGGTTATTATCAATCATCACAAATGTCAGGATATCATGATTTGATTTGGTTCGACTATGAGGACAAAGAACAAATGTTTGATGGTCACTCTTACAATAAAGGAGGACGCATCTTACACATGCTACGCAATTATTTAGGTGACGAGGCTTTCTTTGAAGGAATGAGAAATTATTTGACAACGAATAAATTCAAACCAGCAGAATTTCACCAATTGCGATTAGCATTTGAAGAAGTAAGTGGTGAAGATTTGAATTGGTTTTTCGATCAGTGGTTCTTAGGTTCGGGTCACCCTGTACTTGAGTTCAAACAAGAAGTAGAACCAGGCACGTCGAATGTTTCTTTGACAGTTAAGCAAAATCAAAATTTAGACTTGTCACCGATTTTTAAATTACCTATGTCTGTTGCAATCTATGATTCAAATGGAAAGCACACGCATAAAATTACCGTGGATTCATTGGAGCAACGTTTCGTTTTTCCTTTCAGCGGGACATTAAAGTGCGTGATTTTCGATGAGCAGCAAATGCTTTTAGCAAAAGTACGTGAAGAGAAGCCGTTAGACCAATCAATTTTCCAATACTATAATAATAACCGTTATAGATCTCGCTTTTCAGCATTGATGAACGGAACAAAAGGTAAAAGTGCAAATGTGCAGCAATTAATCTTAGATGCCTTGAGTGATCCTTTCTGGAACATTCGTTTGACAGCAATCGAAAAGTGTGTTAAACTAGAAGCAGAGAATAAAACCAAAGGTTTGGCCATAATTAAAGGAATGGCTTTGAACGATGCTAACTCTCAAGTAAGAACGTCAGCGATTAATTTCTTAGCGAATAATGCTGCGACAACAGAAGGAGAAGCTGTGTTTATTCAACGAATAGAAAAAGACCAATCATACATGGTGGTTTCTGCTGCATTACGAAGTTTAGGCAAAACAAATCCAAATAAGGCATTAGAACTCGCAAAGAAATTAGAAGCTGAAAAATCATCAAAAATGGTAGCTGGTGTCGCTCAATTATACGGTGCTCATGGCGGTGCAGATGTTTATCCATTCTTCAAAAATGCATTGTCGAGCAATAAAACACTGCAAGGTTTTGATCAATTAAGCGTCATGAATTCAATGACTTATTTAATCGTTCGACAGGATATATCATTAATCGAAGAATCATTTACAATTTATGAACGCTTAGAAAAAGAAGGCGGTTATTATACACAAATGTTTGTCCCTCAAAATGTTGGCTATATAGTATCTTTCTTTGATGAGAAAATAGAAGAGAAACAGGCAGAAATAGAGGTACATGAGAAAAACAAGGATGCGGCATACGCAGATAAAGCACGAAAAGAATTAAAACAATATTCATCGCTTAAAGAAAAATTCAATACACTTTTAACGGAAGAATAAGCTCCCTAAACTTAATATAAAGCCCTGTGTTTTCAGGGCTTTTTTTATGCTTTACTGATTTGAAAAAGAATGATTTCTTCCAACTCAATTGATTAAATTTTAAACATTTTATGTATTTATTTTTTGTTACTATGAAAAATCATTTTATATTTGATTAGTATTTCGTCAAAACACTGTTTAATTATTCAACATTATGAAACATTTAAAAATTGGAGATAAGGCTCCAAATTTCGAAGGAATTGACCAACACGGTCATAATATTTCGAGCAAAGATTACGCAGGTAAAAAAACGGTGATTTATTTTTACCCAAAAGATAATACGCCAGGATGCACAACGCAGGCATGCAGTATAAGAGATAATTACGATAGTTTACTGAAAAACGGCATTCAAGTAATTGGTGTTAGTGCAGATTCAGTAGCTTCTCATCAAAAATTTGTGACGAAATACGATTTACCTTTTCCGCTTATTGCAGATGAAGATAAAAGTATAATTGAAGCTTTTGGAGTGTGGGGACCGAAAAAATTCATGGGTAAAGAATATGATGGAATTCACCGCACTACCTTTTTACTTGATGAGGAATCAAACGTGAAAGGAATCATTGAAAAGCCGAACACAAAAGCACATGCTGAAGAAATTT
>JAIOZF010000122.1 GCA_021740745.1 Crocinitomicaceae bacterium
TGGACTTCGCACCTTCTCTATGTACCTCTGTGTTAAAATTATGAATTATGAATTATGAATTATGAATTATGAAATCCGAAGGATTCAATTACTAAATGGAATTAATTGCAACACCGCAGGTGTCTCTGTGAACTTTTTTATCTTGGACTTCGAACTTTCTCTATGTACCTATGTGTTGAAAAAAAACCTCCGTGTTCTAAGTGTCTCAGTGGTAAAATTATTAACTCCGAATTCTCGCCCTGCGTAACAAATGTCACTGAAAGTCCTACCGAAATCATTTATCTTTGTGAAAAACAAAAAGAATGGGAAAATTCAATGATATCGTAAAATCGTCAACGCCAACCTTGGTTGATTTTCACGCAACATGGTGTGGACCTTGTCAGGCAATGCATCCCGTAATGGATCGCTTGAAAAACGAAATGGGTAGTCAAGTGCGCATTTTGAAAATTGATGTAGACAAAAATCAGGAAGTTGCGAATAAGTTTAAAGTCCGAAGTGTTCCAACCTTTTTGTTGTTTAAAGATGGCGAAATACTTTGGAGACAGAGTGGGGGAATGGATATCAACACCCTAAAATCAAAAATAAAAGCAGCAATTTAATCCGCTTATTTGCTTTCTGTTTTTTTTCATTAAAACCTTTTAGTACCGACCATATTGTAATTATTGTAACCTTGTTGTCATGTGTGCGTAAGCGCCTACTTTAATAATAAGGTGGGCAAACTTGCAGAAGTTCTTTGAAACCTCTACTTTTGCGCCCGACAAAAATTAACACTAAAAACTACTTTATGGGATCATTTATGATTTATGTGCCAATAGCTATGGCAATTATCGGTCTACTTTTTATGTGGATCAAAAGAGCTTGGGTTTTAAAACAAGACGCTGGAGATGGTAAAATGAAAGAAATTTCAGATTACATTTATGAAGGTGCATTGGCATTCTTAAAAGCAGAATACAGATTATTAGCAATTTTCGTTGTTGCAGCGAGTATTGTATTAGCTGGAATTTCATTTATCGTTCCAACAACACATATTCTTATTGTTGTTGCCTTCATTTTTGGAGCATTTTTCTCAGCTTTAGCTGGAAACATGGGGATGAAAATCGCTACAAAAACAAACGTTCGAACAACTCAAGCTGCTCGTACTAGTTTACCACAAGCATTGAAAGTTTCTTTCGGTGGTGGTACAGTAATGGGATTGGGTGTTGCAGGTCTAGCAGTTCTTGGATTAACAGCGTTTTTTATTATTTTCTTCCAATTTTTCATGAAAGGTCAATGGACTTCTACAGAGGAAATGACAATTGTTTTGGAAACATTGGCTGGTTTCTCTTTGGGTGCTGAATCAATTGCATTGTTTGCGCGTGTTGGTGGTGGTATTTATACAAAAGCTGCTGACGTTGGTGCTGATTTAGTTGGTAAAGTTGAAGCTGGAATTCCAGAAGATGATCCTCGTAATCCTGCAACAATTGCAGATAACGTAGGTGATAACGTAGGTGACGTAGCGGGTATGGGTGCCGATTTATTTGGTTCATATGTAGCAACAGTTTTGGCCGCAATGGTTTTAGGTAACTATCTAATCCAAGACATGGGTGGTGCTATTAAAGATGCATTCGGTGGAATCGGTCCAATCTTATTACCTATGGCGATTGCTGGATTTGGTATCTTATTCTCAATCATTGGAACAATGTTGGTGAAAATCACAAGTAACGATGCAAAAGAAAAACAAGTTCAAACAGCATTGAACATAGGAAACTGGGTTTCTATTGTTTTAACCGCAATTTCATGTTATTTTTTAGTGAAATATATGTTGCCTGATTCTCTAAGAATGACCTTTTATGGAGAAAATTTGGATTCTAATGGAAATGAAATACCTGTTGTTGTTGAGTCTATTCGCGTTTTCTTCGCAACAATTATTGGTTTGGTTGTAGGTGGAGCAATTTCATCGGTTACTGAATACTACACAGGATTGGGTACAAAACCAGTTTTGAAAATCGTTCAAAAATCATCAACTGGAGCAGGAACAAACGTTATTGCTGGTTTAGCAACAGGTATGATTTCTACATTCCCTACAGTTCTATTGTTTGCAGGTGCAATCTGGGGTTCATATGCATTGGCTGGATTCTACGGTGTTGCTTTGGCTGCATCAGCAATGATGGCTACAACAGCTATGCAATTGGCAATCGATGCTTTCGGACCAATTTCAGATAACGCTGGTGGTATCGCAGAAATGAGTGAATTGCCGAAAGAAGTGCGTATGCGTACAGATATTTTGGATTCAGTTGGTAATACAACTGCTGCAACAGGAAAAGGATTTGCGATTGCTTCTGCAGCCTTGACTTCATTAGCATTGTTTGCGGCTTACGTAACATTTACGGGTATTGATGGAATTAACATCTTCAAGGCGCCAGTTCTAGCGATGTTGTTTGTTGGTGGTATGATTCCAGTTGTATTCTCTGCGTTAGCAATGAATTCAGTGGGTAAGGCTGCAATGGACATGGTGTACGAAGTACGTCGTCAATTCAAGGAAATTCCAGGAATTATGGAAGGAACTGGTAAGCCAGAATACGGTAAGTGTGTAGAGATTTCTACAAAAGCTGCTTTACGCGAAATGATGTTACCAGGAATTTTGACTATCGGTTTCCCTATTGCAATCGTGTTATTAGGTAAATTAGTTTATGGTTCTGACAATCAGTTAATCGCTGAAATGTTAGGTGGATATATGGCTGGTGTAACAGTTTCAGGTGTGCTTTGGGCAGTGTTCCAAAACAACGCTGGTGGCGCATGGGATAACGCGAAAAAATCTTTCGAAGCAGGTGTTGAAATCAATGGTGAAATGACGTACAAAGGATCTGATGCACACAAAGCAGCAGTTACTGGAGATACAGTTGGTGATCCATTCAAAGACACTTCAGGTCCTTCAATGAACATCCTAATCAAATTGACATGTTTAATTGGTTTGGTTATCGCTCCAATCTTGGGCAATGGTCACGAAACTGGTAAAGATGGTCAAGGTGAGTGTGGTGCTAAATCTGAATGTTGCCAAGAGATGAAAGCTGGTCATGGTGATATGAAGGCTTGTGGTCCTCACATGGAAGGAAAGCACATGATTGGTAAATGTGACATGAATGAGTGTGCAAAAATGTCGAAAGACGAGTGTGCTGCAATGTGTGATTCATTAAAATGTTCTGCTGAAGAAAAAGCAATGTGCATGGCGCATTATGATGCAAATGGAAAATTCATGGGTGCAGCGAATGAGTGCACGAAGAAAGCTTCATGTTGTGCAGATAAGTCTGCATGTAAAGACATGTCGAAATGCAAAGACAAATCGAACTGCAAGGAATCTTGTAAAAAATAAATCGGTTCAACTGATGATGAAGGGAAGTCGAAAGGCTTCCCTTTTTGTTTTCGTAACAAATTTTAGAAAGGTCCGTTTTTTGTATATTTGGTATTATGCGCGCATTCATTCTCCTTTTCACGGTTTTACTTCAATCCTTCGCGTTTGGTCAAGTAACTTTTGACAAGTTGAAGCATGATTTTGGCGATTTAGAGTCCTATGACGAACGTTTCGTTGATTTTATATTGACCAACAAAGGACAAAAGAAAGAATACGTTCTGAGTGTTAAAAAGCCAAACGAAGTGAACTACATAGTGAACGGTAAGTTCATGGATCAAGATAGTTCAGTTGTGTTGCGCTTTCAAGTCAATCCAAAGGTAAAAGGTCGTTTTTCGTATGATATTGATGTGTTTGTGAGTGACCGAGCAGAAGCAGTTAAGATTAAAATTACTGGAAATCTCAAAGATGTGGCAAGCGATGACTTAAGTGGTTTTACAGCCTGTCCAGATTTCTCCTCACGACCTGGAGGAAAAAATGCAAACAACTTTCAATTAACGGTTATAACAATAGATCGTGAAACGAAAGCTGAATTGTCAAATTCTAAAGTTAGTTTCATTCAAAATGGAATGCCTGTTTGGACGAAGCAAACGGATAAAAACGGTAAGATAAAAGAAGAGGCGGATCTAGGATTCTCTTATTTCTATGCATCGCATGAGGCTTATAAACCGGCTGAATTGGGTGCGTATGTTAATTTTCAACGCAATGTGATTGTACTCGAATTAACGAAAGATCCTTCGTATTGTCCACCGCCTCCAGCAACAATCCCACCAATCATTATCGAACCAACCCCACCTGTTGTTGAAATTGTAATTGAAGAGGAATTGATGAATGAGGAAACAACGGCCTTTATTGAAGAAGCACCAGTGGAATTTTCGAGTCTCGCACCGGACGATTTTTCTGCTGAGAATTTCAACCCAATCAATGTGGTATTTGTTTTAGATGTTTCCTCATCTATGCAACAAGGAGATCGAATTGAATTGATGAAATATTCACTTTTTCAATTAATGGAAATGTTACGCCCAACAGATAAATTAGGAATTGTTACCTTCTCTTCTGATTCAAGAGTGGTGTTGGCACCAACCAATTGCGATAATAAAGAAGCGATACAAAAGGAGATTGAAAATCTAAAAGCTTCTGGATTAACTGCAGGTGGTGAAGGTATCAAGTTGGGATATAAGCAAGCTTTGAAAGGTTTTATACCTGGTGGCATAAATCAAATTATTGTTATTACGGATGGTGCTTTTAATCGTAACTCAGACGATTACAAGAAATATGTAAAAAAGTACAAGAAGAAAGGAATCAATATGTCGGTAGTAGGGATTAAAATCAAGGATGTTGACCAAGTAAAAATGACTGAAGCAGCTGAAGTAGGCGGAGGCAGATTGGTTCCTATCATGAAATTGGCCGACGCACAATCAAATTTGAAGCAAGAAATTCGCTTCGCAGCGTTTAAACGTTAAGAATGACTCATAAAAGTCCGACGTAAGCAAAATGCGTTCTTGCCTTATCAATTTAAATTTAGTCAGTGAAGTGCGCCAATTAGTTGTGGAGTAATTAACCACTAAGTCAACTGTTTTCTCCATAAATCTCTCAAATTTCTAACTGATAAACGATAGATATATTTTTAAGCGGTTACAGTACAATAAATTACAAAAAAAAAATAACTTTGTACACGTATCAATTCATATTATCATGATAGCTGTTGTTGTTGAAGATTTTAAATTAATTGCAGATGTTTGGGCAGGATTGCTTAAAGATGCTGGTTTCCATTCTGTTGAAGTTTTCAAACATTCTAATGAAGTTATAGAGGGTGTAACGCGCATACAGCCTAATTTGATATTTATGGATATCAATTTACCGGGCGATAAAAATGGAATTGAATTGACTGAAGAACTTTTACAGCTTTTTCCGTCGATTAAGATTATAATTCTAACTATTCATACAGAGCCATCATATGTTCAACGTGCATTTCAAGTAGGTGCAAGTGGTTTTATCACGAAGAATTCGTCTATTTCAGAAATTCGTAAAGGAATTCAAGAAGTACTAGCTGGTAATATTTATACGTGTATGGAAATCCAAAACAGGTAGTCTAGTTAGTTCTAAACTAAAGGTTTTTACTCTATGTATTAAAATCTCTCTAATTAGTGGCTCATTTAAAATGTCAAGGCAATAGTTGTTTGAGATTTAATTTTTCACTTGGAAGAATACCTTATCCTTATTTACCGATGCTTCGATAGCTTCAAAGAATTCTTTCTTGCTTTCATCCGGAACTGAATCTAGTGGGATAATCAGCTGTAATTCCTTTATGTAATCAAAGTAGATAGATAATTGGTGAATTTCTACTTTACGCAATCCACTGAAATAAATCAATTGAACGTCTCGATCAGAAAAAACAATGGCTTTAGATGTTAAACCAATTCTAAATGTATTTCGGATACTACCGAAAAGTATAAAAATCAAATTGTCAACCGTTGCAAACCAAAATGCAATAGCAGGCAAAAATGCTTCAGGACAAACTTGATAAAGTGCAGTCCCCACAAAACCAAAAACCATTGCTTCTAATAAAGTGTAAACAATAACTCTTTGTTTGCGCTCTTTGCTTATCTGAACATTCCATTTGAACTTGGAAGTTTGTGTAATCAAACGCATGCCCATCCAACGACGAATACTTCTTCTCAAGTTAATGATTAGTAAAATTAATCCAAGAACCAGGAATGCTTCTTTGCGGTAAGGTAGACTAGCCCCGCTTACTTTTAGTATTTCAATTGGCAAATCGAATCCAACAAAAATAGCCAAGGCCATAGTTGGAAACAAAAAGAACAATAATAGCGCGTTGAAGAATTTATTCATTCGGGATTTGCTTCAATTTCTTAATTAATGCTTCAATCTTCGCTTTCGACGCGTTGATTTTGCTTTCTACTTCCTTACGTAATGCATCAGCGCCCTTTGATTTCGCAAAGAAGCCCAAATTGTTCTCGTATTGAAGCATATCGCTCTTTAATTTGTCGATTTGCTGACGAATTTCGAAACGTTCCTTAGATAGCAATTTCCCAGCATCTGGACTTCCTTTCAAAGTCTCTAAGCGTGCTTCAAACATCACTTTTTCTTTTTCACCAGCTTCTAATTTCAATTTGCTGTAATGTTGGTCAATCGCTGATTTGTATGCATGGTAAACCGCATCCTTTTCCTTCATTGGAACTTTACCAACAGCATTGAAGGCATTGGTG
>JAIOZF010000032.1 GCA_021740745.1 Crocinitomicaceae bacterium
CCTGCTGATTTATTACTTGTTGCTAAGACTTCCGTTGATATGGAACAGCCTTGGAACCTGAAATTAAATGCTGTAGTTGGAACCTCATCCGCTCGACGTAAATCACAAGTGGTACGTTTTCGAGATGATGTTGAAATCAAAGATTTAAGAGGAAACGTTCCGACCCGTATTCAGAAATTACGCGAAGGACAATACGATGGAATTCTATTAGCAAAAGCAGGGGTTGATCGTTTGAATATAGATTTATCCGAGTTTCACGTTTTTGTAATGGATCCAAAAGAGTTTGTTCCAGCGCCTGCACAAGGTGTTTTGGCTTTGCAAATTCGTGAAGAAGATACTGCCCTATTTGATTTATTGCAAAAAATGAATCACCCTGATGTTCAACGTCGCATCGCGGTTGAACGTAAAGTATTAAATCTTATGCAAGGTGGTTGTCAACTGCCATTGGGCGTTTTTTGTGACGAAGACGAAACCATTTATGTGTCTCACGCTACAAATTGGGAAGATGGATCTGATTGGTTTCAATACAATGCTGACGATTTAGAAGGAATGGCTGAAATCATTGTTGAGGATTTGCAAACACCTTATGAAGACCTTGATTAAGTCTTTGTTCATATCAAAAGACCTATCTGATTTATCAGTTCTTCCCGCATTTTGTCAAGACAATTCAATTGAATTAGTGGCGCAATCATTCATTTCATTTGAAGCGCTGCCGTTTGAATCGCATTTAAGTCCATCGGTTGTTTTCTTTTCGAGTATTCGTGCGGCTGAGTTTTATCTCGCGCAAGCATCTTTGCCAATAAATTGTGAAATAGCCTGTATCGGTTCCAAAACAGCTGAAAAGCTCAAAGCGAAAGGACTTCACATTTCATTTATCGGTGAAACAGCTGGTGAACCTGCAATTGTCGCAGAACAATTCAAAACTTGGTTAAATGGACGTAAGGTTTTGATTCCAAGTTCAGAGCAATCCAACAGAAGTATTGCGCAAACCTTGCCTGTCTCACAAGTCGAGGAATTAATCATTTACCGAACAGTTGCCAAACCATTGACAATTCAACCGTGCGCTGTAAATGTATTTACAAGTCCCTCGAATTTCTTGAGTTTCATTCAGAAAAACTCACTTGAGTCAAACCAAACTATCATTGCCTGGGGTAAAACAACAGAAAAAGCGATACGAAATGCTGGTTATGCTGTCAATGCAACATTAACTTATGCTAGTGAAGAAGAGTTGGTGGAAGTGTTGGGTAAAGAATAGAGAACCGAGAGCAGAGAGCAGAGATCCGAAGATTTGTGCCTCGACAGGCTCGGCAACCAAATCATCAATTCATCAAATCCTCAAATCCTCAAATCATTGAATCATTGAATCCTCAAATATCTATATCCTATTTCACTACAAACTGCTGTGTGGATTGAATTCCGCCTACTTGAACGCTCAACATGTACATTCCAGTTGCCAAAGCATCCGTGTTTAGAATCACAACGTTTGAGCCCGCTTGAGCTGCAATTTTGTGTTGAGCAACTACCTTTCCAGATAAATCACGGACAAAAACAAAAGTCTCTTCCGCATTTCCAATCGCAAAACGCACATTCAATTCGCCTTCCGTTGGATTTGGATAAAGCGAAAACTCATTGATTTCTCCTTCCGTTGCAAGACCTAACACCAATTCGACAGATGGAGCACCTTGGTATAAATTAATATCATCCAAGAAGAAATTGTTCCCAGCATTACCTTCAAATCTAAACTTCATGCGGAAATCTTGACTGAAATAATTGCTTGTTACGTTTGTCATGTGAACGGTTGTCCAATCGGCTGTTGAAGCAGGCATCCATGAAGTATTCGCTACATCTGGTGAAAACTGGTTGCCATGTAAGGTCTTGCGCTGAACCCAATTCGTTCCACAATCTCCCGAAATGAAGACTTTCAACCACTCATCCGTTGCTGCAGTTCTTTTGCGGTATGCATAGCGGAAACTTAAGGTTACCGTCTCTGTTAAAGGGTCTAACACAGACAAATCGATTGGTGCAGAAACTAATTCATCTGTATTCGAACCTAATTGATTGAAATTTGTCAATCGAGCACATTTTGTCCCGGAATGACCAGTTGTAGATTCTAATGTAAAAGCATTATTCTCTTCTGGATTATAAATTACCCAGTTAGGTACATTTGCAAGTGTTGAATACGACTCAAAACCTTCCCAATATGGAATAGTAGCATAACTAGGCAAAACAGTAATAAAATTGGATTTAATTTCCGATGTATTCGACACACCATCACCAACTTGCAAAGATACGTTGTACATTCCTTGTGTCATAAACTGAATAGATGGATCAGAACTGGCAGCCGTTGTTGCATTAACATACATCCAATCTGTTCCTTCCCCACCTGGAGTAACTGTCCAAGTCCATGATAACGGAGCGTGGAAGCTTAAATCCGTGAATTGAACGATTTCATTTGCACATAAAACTTGTTTCGATGCATCAAATTCAGCTTTACACAAGGTATTTGCCGCATTTATTCCTGTTGCTGTAATGTTTGCTGGAGAAACCATGTTTGCTAAGAAATCGATATCTACAAAATTATTTTGCATAATCGCTACTTGGTCCATTGAGAACATATTCTGACAAGCGTTGTAGCTCATGTAATTCTCAATTTGGTCATAAGTATCAAAACCAAAAGCGTCATTAGTTGGCACGTCATTACATGAATTCCAGATTTGAGAACAGCTCCAATTTGGCTCTTCTTGTGGAGGAGTATCACAACAGTAATCACCATTTTGATTGCAATCGTCTACGTGACAACCCGTACTTCCATTCCAACCAGCATCGAAAATATGCTGAAGTCCAAGTAAATGACCCATTTCATGTGTCATCGTTCGACCATCACTTCCAGCCGCAGTTTCAATGGTTCCGAAATAATCGTGACGAATTAATATTCCGTAATTCGTGCCGTTTGGCCAGTAAGGTAAGTAAGCATAACCTAATGTAATACCTGCACCACCATCGTTATCAATAGAATTAATAACCCAAATATTTAGGTATTTATCCATTGGCCATTGATCAGAACCTCCATTTGCTGAGTATTTGCAATCATCTCCAGCATTGTAGGTAAGATCTGGCGCGTTTACACGAACAATTCCGTTCGTACAATTACCATTTGGATCTAATTTAGCTAATTTAAATACCACATCCATATCACCAGCTATTTGTGAAAAGGGAGCATTAACAGTATTTCTTGTTGAACCTGCATCAAAATTGTTACGGTTGTAATCATCATTCAATACCTTCAATGCGTTCAATACTTGCTCTTCTGAAATATTTCCAATTCCATTATCGTGGATAATGTGCACTACCACCGGAACATCAAGCGTTGCTTTTAATTGATTTTTAGCTCCACTCGCCGCAGTTGACATCCCTTGATGCATTTGCTGCATATAAGTAGGATTGGAAGCTTTTAGTTTGTTATGAATTGCATCATTTCCACACCAATTATTTTGCGCAGAAGCCGAGATAATCAATGTAAATGATGCTACTAAACTTAAAATTTTATTCATGTTTTCGGTATTAAAAAAAAAGGCCTTCACGGGGAAGGCCTTCTAAGAATCGAAATAAATTATTTAACGATGAATTGAAGTGTTTTTTGTACACCTGCAACTCGAATATTTAAGAAATATGATCCAGCTGCTAACTCTTGCGTATCAAGAATAACAAGATTTGAACCTGCCAAAGCATTTACCATGTGAGATTTTACAACCTTTCCAGAAACATCTTGAACAGTTAACACGGCTGCTTCATTGTTGTTTATCGCAAAACGCACATTCACTTCACCATCGGTTGGATTTGGGAACAAGGCTAATTCTGCAATTTCTCCTTCTTCAGCAATACCAGATACTAACTCATCAGATGGTGAGCCTGAATAGATATTGATATCATCTAAGTAGAAGTTATTTCCGCCATCACTTTCAAAACGGAACTTGTAACGGAAATCATTAACTAAATAATCAGTAGTTACATTTGTCATGTGAACAGTTACCCAATCAGCTTGAGAAGTTGGTGTCCAAGTTGAAGAGGATGTCAATGATGAAAATGAAGTTCCACTCAATGTTTTACGTTGTGCCCAATTTTCGCCACAATCTTTAGTAATGAACACCTTCAAATACTCAATGTTTCCAGTAGCTCTTTTTCTATATGCGTAACGGAAACTCAATGTAACGGAAGTTGCACCAGACAGATCAACAGGTGAAGAAATTAATTCGTCTGTTCCACCAGCAACTTGACCAAAGTTCACCAATTTAGCACTCTTCGTACCTGTGTGACCAGTTGTTGTTTCTAATGAGAATTTGTTATTGTTTCCTGGGTTGTAAATCTCCCATTGTGTTAAATTATCCAAAGTAGTATAGCTTTCAAAACTTTCCAAGAATGGAAGTGTTGCTGAAGCTGGTAATACACGAATGTAAGATGTCTTCGTTTCTACATCTGTTGTTGTACCATCAGTTGATGATAAAACCACTGTGTACAATCCTGGAGTTGTATATGTCACTGAAGGATTTTGAGAAGTTGACGTTGCTGGAGAACCAGAAGTAAATGTCCATGTCCAACTAGTAGCTGCATTGTAAGTATCATCAAAGAAATTAACAGTTTCACCAGCACAAATAGTCGTACGATCAGCTGCAAAATCAGCTTTACAAAGTGTTAAAACACCCGTCGCTCCTGTTTGGTTAAGATTGTTAGTTGTATGAAGATTGCTTCTCCCACCTGAAGAGGAAGTAATTGCATTTCTCATGCGCGTTACTTGTCCAGGAGTAAACATTTTAGAGCAATATGAATAGTCCATGTAGTTTTCTACATTGTCTCTCACGTCATATGTCCAATAAGCATTTATAGAATTACAAGTATTTGCATTCAACGCGCAAGAAGTAACGCCTATACAATTTGGAGTATCTGTTACTGCATCGTCAGTACTACAACTTGATGCATTACCAGGGTTGTTGTTACCACCCCAAGTATGATCTAAATTCAACCAGTGTCCAGCTTCATGCGTCAATGCACGACTTCTGCCAACATCTGATGTTCCGATTGAACCAACATAGTTATGCAGAATCCAAATACCATTGGTCATACCTGTTCCACCAAATGCAGGCTTCGTTGTGTATCCCGCGGCACCACCAGCTTCTGCAACAATAAATACATTTAAGTATCTATTTCCTTGCCATTGACCGTTATAAACATCATTTCCTGCAACAATTGCTGAAACTTGATCTCCTCCATCTGAACCATCATAAGACAATGCATTAGCGGTGCGCGTAATTCCTTTAAAACATGCGCCATTTGGTGCTTTAGTAGCTAAAACGAATTCAATTTCAACATCTCCAGGCATCCCTTGAAAATCGATTTGAACTGTTGCAGTATCTGCATTTTGCTTTCTATAATCCCTATTTAGTATGAATAATGCATCCATTATTTGCTCATCCGAAATGTTCTCAATTCCATTATTGTGTAAAACATGGAATACAATTGGAATTTTGTAAAGTGTAGCTTTTTCGTAACTACCTTTTTTATTTTTGTTTAATTCTTCGTTTTGCTGCTCTTGCAAATAGATTTCCATCATTGCTGGGTCTTTCAACAATTCTTGCATGCGCTTGTGCTGTGAGCAATACTCTACATTTTCGCCTTCACGCATGTTATCCTTATCTAGGACGCGCTGTATTGTCTGGGAAAAAGAAATATTAAGTATAAGTAGGGAGAGAGCTACTAGCGTAAATTTTTTCATAGTTTAACAGTTTCATTTAGTTTTAGAACGCTCCAAATTACGAAATGGTTTGGTTTTAACAATGAAATGTTATATAAACGGACAAAATAATAGATAAACGCTTGGAAATCTAACATCAATTGATGTCGCGCAAAGAACAAATTATCGCACTTTCATCAAAAGGCAATGAAAGTAACTTTAGTATTTTATTTACAGTGTCTTCAGGACTTATAAGTTCTGCGTTATTTTTAAGATCAACGAAGCGCTGTATACTTGAGAAGCTATTTTCATTTACGGAGCGAATTTTCTCTTGCATAGATGTATCAATAACACCTGGCGCAACAGCATATACTTTTGTTGACCTTCCTTTTTCCTTTTCTTCTTTGTAAAATGTTAAAGAAAACATATCAAGCGCTGCTTTTGATGCGCAATAGGCCGACCATGATGGTATTGGTCCGCGACCTGCACCAGAACTAATATTGACTAATGTTAAAACGTGATTTTCTCCAATTGCATTTGCCACTTTAGCACTTAGAATCATTGGTGCAATCGTATTAACAGTTAAAACTTCAGCAACGTCATACCTTACTTGATCAGAAAGACGCTGAACATGTCCTATCTGTCCTGCATTATTAAACAGAATTGTATCCTCATTGAATGTTGGAAGAACAAGGTTTTCGACTTCATCTAAAGAAGAAAGATCACAATGGATAAAGCTAAAATTAGAATGGTCGAAGTTGTGACTCCGACCAATTCCTATGACTTCAATATCTGCATCAAGATAATGTTGAACAAGCGCTTTGCCTAATCCTTTGGAAACACCTGTTACAATTACCTTCATACTCAATTATGCTAATGCTTGCTCTAAATCTGCAATTAAATCTTCGATGTCTTCAACACCAACACTTAAACGCAATAAATTATCTACCACTCCTGCTTTCTCACGCTCTTCTTTTGGAATAGAAGCATGCGTCATTGTTGCTGGGTGATTAATTAAAGATTCTACTCCACCTAATGATTCTGCCAGAGAGAATACTTTGAAGGAAGACGCTACTTTGAAGGTATTTTCAATTGCTTTATCTTTCAACACAATTGAAATCATTCCGCCAAAATCACGCATTTGTTTTTTCGCAATGTCATGATTTGGATGCTCAGGGAAACCAGGCCAATAAACTTTCTCAATTTTTGGATGATTTTTCAAAAACTCAGCAATCTTACGACCATTAAAACAATGTCTTTCCATTCGTAAATGCAGCGTTTTAATCCCTCTTAATACCAAGAATGAATCCATGGGACCAGGATTAGCTCCTGAACTATTCAAGATAAAATAAAGTTGTTCATGGATTTGTGGATTGTTGGTAATCAAGGCTCCCATCACAACATCAGAGTGACCACCTAAGTATTTTGTTACTGAATGCATCACGATGTCAGCGCCTAAATCCAATGGATTTTGCAAATAAGGTGAAGCAAACGTATTATCTGCAACCATCAATACATTGTTTGCTTTTGCAATTTTTGCGCAAGCTTCAATATCAATAATTTGCATTGTTGGATTTGTTGGCGTTTCAGCCCAAATTAATTTTGTATTGCTATTGATATAATTATGCAAATTTTCAGCATTCGTTAAATCGATGAAATGGAACTTGATACCAAATTTTTCATATATTTTCGTGAACAAACGGTAAGTTCCGCCATATAAATCATCACCTGTAATCACCTCGTCACCTGGACTCAATAATTTCAAAACAGCATCGGTAGCAGCGACTCCACTACTGAAAGCAACACAGTGTTTTCCATTCTCCAAAGCTGCTAATGCATCTTGCAACGCTTCTCTTGTTGGATTTTTACCACGCGCATAACCATAACCTTTGTTTACACCAGGCGCTTCTTGCACATAGGTTGAAGTTTGATAGATAGGTGTCATAATCGCTCCAGTTGTTGGATCAGCATGAACACCTGCATGGATAGCTTTAGTTCCGAATTTCATTTCTATTGTGTTTTGTTACTTGGCAAAGGTACTTCTTAAATTGAGAATCAACAATTGCAATTGACAATTTTCAGCGCGCCAAAAGTTTTGCTAATTTTAGACCGGTGAGTGAAAATGCGAAACATAAAATTCAAGAATTGTTAAACGATGTAAGTCAGTTTAATGCGAATGATGTTTTAGTAGATTTGGATAATAATTTAGTCATTCCGATTGAGTTAAATCCAAGTAAAATCCAGCCCACCTCACTTCCAATTGATTCGAGCATTAAATCCATTTTAAACACTGCAAAAATAACAGTGAAAGAACAGGGTTTTTTCCCACTTTGTTTGACACAAGGATTTATTGAATGGGAAGTCAAGCAATTTGTCGTTCGGTCACCCTTGTTTTTGTTCCCATGTCATGTGGAAATTTCAAAAGTTAAGGATACAGTTAAAATCATCCCATTAGAAGAGGACGTTTTCATAAATCCGTTTGTTGTAAATCGGCTTTTGAAAGAGTTTAATCTTCAGTTACCAGAAGAACTAACGTCTTTAGAGTCATTTTGTGAGTTTTTGCGCGATAACGATTTTAATCAACTTGATTCAACCACTTGTTTCTTTGGAAATTTTCACCATCATCGTTTTGAAATAATCAAAGAATTAGAGGAATTACTAAATCAAACCATTTCTCCTTCTTTGGCGCAGCTATTGGGTGAAGAACAAATTCGTGATGCGCATGAATTGTCCATTGGAAATGAATTGCTTTTTCCAACAGATTTAGATCAATTAGAAGTTTTTAAGTCCATCAAACAAGACCACACTGTTGTTCAGGGTCCACCAGGAACAGGAAAATCTCAAGTACTGAGCAATCTTCTAGCAAAACTTTTACTGAAAGGTTCTTCAGCAGTGGTAGTATCAGAAAAACGTGTTGCTTTAGAGGTTTTAGAGAAAAAAATGCAAGTCTTTGACTTGGGTAGATTTTGTTTTGTTGCAACATCAGAAACGACAACTAAAGACGTTTTGAATGAATTAAAATCAGATTGGAATTCATTGGAGCAAGCAAAGTTGTTGCGTCCACAAACAAACTTACTACTGTCAGAACAATATAGGGATCAACTCCAACAACAGTTAGATGTTTTGAATCGTCCTCACTTAATTGGCGGAATCAGTTATCCCGAATTTCAGGCATTCCTTAAGAATCGCAACATAGAACGTATTCCCTTTTCAAGTGATTTACCCTCGATGGAAGAATGGATTTCTGCGCGAGCTGTTGTGGAGAGAATTTATACTCAGCATTTGAATGAAACAATCGGATTATGTTCAATTGGATGTATTCAAGCAAACAGTTTTCTTCAAATGGATTCGCTGGTTAAAAAGTGGATTAAGGAGCTTCAAACCTTACAAAATCATTTTGATATAAAGACTTGGAGTGATTTTCAAGAAGCGATGAAAACAGCAGCACTTTGTCACAATTATTCGAATCCAATTGTACGAAAACATGCGGCAATTTTAACTGCCAATTCGAAAGAACAAAAACGATTTATAAAATTAAGAAAGCAATTTCTTCAAGCTCAACTGCATCATGCTACCTTGGAACTTGAAAAGGATAACTGGAAGAAATTGCCGAACCTAACTGAAACGAATTATCTCCTTGAACTTTGCGACAATTCATCACTTTTAGGAAAATGGAAATTCAAAAAACAATGGTCGAAATTCTCAATTTTACCTAGTGAAAAAGCAAAAGATTGTTTGCTACATTGGAAGTCATTTTTGGCCAATAACGAGGTTATTTCTCAAATTAAAATTGAATTATGCGAAATTGGGGTCGATGAGCTTCCTTTAGAACTAGAATTAATTCAACAACAACTTCATTATACGAACGAAGAGGAGCAGCAAAAATGGCTAGATATTCCATGTGAAAAACGTGTTATTCTCAGTGAACAAAATGCGCCATTGAACCATCTTTACACCCAATTCAAATCAAATTTTCGTTGGCAAGATTCAACAGATATACTTTCTTTTCTTAATGCGTTTGCAGCACAATTTGAGTCATTAACGTTGCAGCATCTAGACATAAAACACTTGTCAGAAATCGTACTGCGTAACCTAAAAAACTACCCTATTTTTGACGATTTTGAATTAGCTGTTTGCAAACATAATTGGGTGAAATTTACGGCGCAATTTCCTTCTTTCTCTGATTTTAAGGCGGCCGATTTACTCAATAGGGTACAATTAATTATCGCAACTCGAGAAAAAGAATCAACTCTCTTCGCAGCTGAAATTCAGCAACAACAATGGGATAAGTTTCAATATTATCATACATTACTTCAAACACCACCTGCTAAATTGGGTTCTGCTGAAAAAGAACTACGATCTCGTTTGAAAAAAGGCAAAGCCATTCTCGTAAAAGAATTTTCAAAAACGCGAAATCACCCAAGTTTGCGTGAATTATTTGCTTCAGATGCACAAGATTGGATTCGCTTGTTCAAACCGATTTGGTTGAGTAATCCTGCTCAAATAGCGAAATGCTTTCCGATGGAAGAACAACTTTTTGATGTGGGTATTTTTGACGAAGCCAGTCAACTTCCACTTCAAAATGCACTTGGAACAATCCAACGAAGTAAGCGCATTCTAGTTGCGGGTGACCATCAACAAATGGGTCCAAGTTCGTATTTTAAATCAGGAAATGGAGAGGTGGTAGATTTGCTGCATCAAGCAAGTTATTATTGGAGGAATGTTCCTTTAAAGCATCATTACAGAAGTGAACACCCAGCATTGATTCAATTCTCAAATAAGCATTTTTACAACAATGAATTAGTCGCTTTTCCATCGGTAAAACAGGAGAAAAGTCCAATCGTTTGGCACTTTATTGAACAAGGAAGATTTATCGATCGCAAAAACCAACTTGAAGCAAAAGAAGTTGCTCAATTGATTGAAAAGGAAATAAACGGACCAAATCATTTAGGAATTGTCGCGTTTTCTGAATCACAATTACACGAAATAAGTGCCTGTTTATCACCAAAAACGCTTCAAATATTAGAGGAGCGCATAGAAAATGACACTGCTTTTTTCAAAGCATTGGAAAATGTTCAAGGAGAAGAATGTGATCACCTCATCATTAGTTTTGCTTATGCTTATTCTGAAGAGCATGAATTTCACATGCGTTTTGGTCCAATGAACTCAAAAAATGGAAGTAAGCGTTTAAATGTTTTATTGACACGCGCTAGAAAGAAAATAGATTTCTTTTCATCCGTCAAATCGAGTGATTTCAAATTGAGTTCAAACGAATCTATTAATTTATTGCGTCAATTTCTTCATCAAATCGAGCACGATTCTAATTTAACACAAACAGATTTCCCGCTTGGATTAAGACCAACGATTAAGGAAAATCAATTGAGTTTTGAACGTATTCAAGAAAATATTCAAGATGCAGAAGAGTTGATAACACTTGTTGGTGTGTTAGAAAATAGGGGTTGGGAGATTGAATTTCGGTGACTTCGGCTCCGCTCAGTCACCGGATTCACTCAAAAAACGAATACGCTCAGTCACCAAATTCACTCAAAAAACGAATACGCTCAGTCACCGGATACGTTCAATCAATGGATACACAAGGAGTTCGGAGATTGAATTTCGGTGACTTCGGCTCCGCTCAGTCACCGAATTCACTCAAAAACAGAATACGCTCAGTCACCGGATTCACTCAGTCACCGAATTCACTCAATCATGGGATATGCTAAGTCAAAGGATATACTAAGCCAGCGACTTTCCAATAATTATTCTTCATCTCTCGTCTGAGAACCAGCAACATCTCGATTTCTAAAATGGCTATCATTATTGCACTCGGCAAGACGATTCAGGTCACAATGTCTATTTTGAATAAGTGCAATTTTTTTAGCTCTACTCCAACCTTGAACCTGTTTTTCTCTGTAAAATGCCAAATCAATTCTATTGAATTCCTCAAAATAAACCAATTTAACAGGAAGTCTGGATTTGGTATGGTTCGCACCTTCACCGTTCTGATGTTGTTCAAATTTCAACGTAAGATTATTTGTGCTACCTGTATAAAAAGAGCCATCAGAGCACTCCAAAATATACATCCATCCAAACATTACTAACTTTTTAAATTATATTCCTTAAACGGTGGCTTCGGCTCCTTTAAACGGTGGCTGAGCGGAGCCGAAGCTACCGTATAAGGAGCCGAAGCCACCTTTAATGCGCATCCAACCAATTTTCGCCAAATTGTAATTCAACTTCCATTGGTACAACTAATTTAACAGCATGTTCCATTGCTTCTTCCACCAACTTTTTCATCAAGTCCATTTCAGATTTGTGCACATCAAACACCAATTCATCGTGTACTTGCAAAATCATTTTGGATTTCAAGGGTTGTTTTTTCATCGCTCTATACACCTCAACCATTGCCATTTTTATTATATCAGCTGCCGAACCTTGAATCGGTGCATTCACCGCATTACGTTCTGCAAATCCTCGAACCACTGCATTGGCCGAATTGATATCTGGCAAATAGCGACGACGTTGCATAATAGTTTCCACATAACCTTTATCACGCGCTTGGGTCACAGCGCCATCCATGTATGTTTTTATCGTAGAATATTGTTCGAAATAAGCGTCAATAATCGATTTTGCTTCCGTTCTTGAAATGTTCAAATTTTGCGATAAACCAAAAGCTGATTGACCGTAAATGATACCAAAATTCACCGCCTTGGCTGCACTACGCTGATCTCGAGTTACTTCTTCTAACGAGACATTGAAGACTTTTGCGGCAGTTGCTTTGTGAATATCATGACCACTTTTAAAAGCTTCAATCATATTCTTATCTCCACTCAAGGCAGCAATAATGCGCAATTCAATTTGCGAATAATCCGCAGCCATCAAGGTGTATTCTTCATTGCGTGGAATAAAAGCCTTTCGGATTTCTTTTCCTTTATCGGTGCGTATTGGAATGTTTTGCAAATTTGGATTGTTCGAACTTAATCGACCTGTTGCTGTAACAGTTTGCATGTAATTCGTATGAATTCGTCCGTCAATTCGGTCTGTCATTGTTGGAAGTGGATCAACATAAGTGCTTTTCAACTTTCGCAATTGACGATATTCTAAAATCATTGGAATAATTGGGTGATCTTTCTCGTGTTTTTGAAGCACATCCTCAGAAGTTGCGTATTGACCTGTTTTGGTTTTTTTCGCTTTCGAAGAGATTTTTAACACCTCAAATAATACATCGCCTAATTGCTTTGGTGAATCTACATTGAACTCCATTCCAGCTTCAGCCTTGATGCTTTTTTCGAGCTCCGCAAGTGTAATTTCCATTTGTTTAGAATACTCTTTCAATCCTGCAACATCAATAGCAATTCCCTCTTGTTCCATATCTTTCAATACTTCTACAAGCGGCATTTCCATTTCATAGAACAATTCTTTCAAATGATTCTTTTGAATTTCTGGTTCGAAAAGTTGCTTTAACTGAAATGTGATATCAGCATCTTCACAAGCATAATCTGACACTTCTTCAGGCTTCAAATCACGCATATTTCCTTGACCTTTTCCTTTTTTGCCAATAAGCGTTTCAATAGAAATTGGTTGATATTTCAGATAAAATTCAGCCAAGAAATCCATTCCTTGTTTCGATTCTGGATTGATTAGGTAATGTGCCACCATCGTATCAAATGTTGGAGCGGCAACCGTAACCCCATATCTATTCAAGACTTTCAAATCGTATTTAATATTGTGCGCAATTTTCTCAATTGTAGTTGAATTGAAGAACGGTAAAAACTCATCTACGATTGATTTTGCCTGATTGAAATCAGCTGGAATCGCAACATAAAATGCTTCTCTTGCTTTGTAAGAAAATGACATTCCAACCAAATCAGCATGCAGCGCATCAATATCCGTTGTTTCTGTATCAAAACAAACTTGATTTTGTCTTAATAGAATCTCCAACAATTCTTTTCGTTCTTCAGGATTAGTGATTAAATGATAACTCGGTTTTTCTGTAGCAATGGTTTTGTATTCAGCTGTTGGCGTTGGGTCTTGTTCTACAAGCATACTCTGCATACCGAATAAATCCAATTGTGCCGATTCGCCTGAATTTGATGTTGGATGCGCAGTCACAACGATTTCTTCACCAATTACACGTCTAGCGAGATTTCTGAATTCTAATTCTGTAAAAATATCTTTTACCTTTTCCGTATCAACATCGCACATGATCAGGTGTTCCTCGTTGAATTCAACATCTAAATCAACAATAATCGTCGCTAATTTCTTAGAAATCAATCCTTGCTCTTGAAAATTGATGACATTTTCTTTTTGTTTGCCCTTTAGGTCTTCTACATTTTCAAAAATGGCTTCCATTGATCCATACTTTTGAATCAAGGTTTTTGCCGTTTTCTCTCCAATTCCAGGGATTCCAGGGATGTTATCAGCCGCATCACCCCACAATCCCAAAATATCAATGACTTGCATTGGATCTGATACTTCAAACTTCTCACACACTTCCTTTACTCCCATTATTTCAGGAGGATTTCCACCACGACCAGGCTTGAACATAAAGATGTTTTCAGAAACCAATTGACCATAATCTTTATCAGGTGTCATCATGTAAGTGGTATATCCTTTTCGTTCAGCAATTTTTGCCAAGGTACCTATCACGTCATCTGCTTCGTAGCCATTCAATTCAAGGATTGGCACATTAAAAGCTTCAATTATTTGCTTGATCGGTTGAATCATCGAGCGTATGTCTTCTGGCATTTCTTCTCGGTGAGCTTTGTAAGCCTCAAAATCTGCAATACGATGCGTTGAGCCACCTGGAGGATCAAAAACTACTGCTAAATGTGTCGGTTTTTCGTTTTTAATAACGTCAATTAAAACATTCGTAAAACCAAAAGCAGCAGAAGTATTTTGACCTTTTGAATTGACACGTGGATTCTTAGCAAATGCAAAATATGCTCTGTAAATTAAGGCATAGGCATCCAGTAGGAATAATTTTTTATCGATGTTTGGCGTAAGCATGTACTTAAATTATAAATGTTGAATTATGAATTGAGATTCCGTTTTAATGTATGTATTATACTTTTTATAAAGCGAAGTAATTCGTTCGGCTCTTGCAGTAAAATTTCGAATTCATTCGGACGAAGATAATTCCTTTCTTTAAACATTTCAAAAGAATAGATGCTAAATAGCCAATCAAAATCAATCCTTTGAATTACATTTGCGTTCGAAAATCATTCCATGAACAAAAAAATAACACGTCTTTCAATTCTCATTCCCGCATATAATGAAGGGAAAACAATTACAATCATTCTCGATAAAGTAAAAAATGTTGAGTTAATTGATGGTATCGAAAAGGAACTTGTCATTGTAAATGATTGTTCGAGCGACAACACCGTCGAAGTCGTTTCAAACTATATTGCCGCAAATCCAGATTTACGAATTACGTTATATAGTCAAGAAGTAAATAAAGGAAAAGGTGCAGCTATACATAAGGCAATTGAAATTTGTACGGGAGATTATTTAATCGTTCAAGATGCTGATTTGGAATATGATCCACGTGAATTTAATTTGATGCTTCAACCAGTTGTGGAAGGTTTTGCAGATGTAGTTTATGGATCTCGATTTGTGGGACATCATCCTCATCGTATTCTTTTTTACTGGCATTCAATTGGAAATCGTTTTTTAACACGTCTATCTAACATGTTCACGAACTTGAATCTAACAGACATGGAAACGTGTTACAAATTGATGGATTCTTCGGTTGCCAAATCCTTGAAATTAAAAGAAAAACGCTTTGGCTTTGAACCAGAAGTGACTGCTAAAATTGCCCGTATACCAAAAATTAGAATTTACGAAGTTGGGATTTCTTATTATGGTAGAACATACGAAGAAGGGAAGAAAATTGGTTGGAAAGATGGTTTTAGAGCTATCTGGTGCATTTTGAAATACAACCTTTTTAGCAAGTAAGCATAAACTTCCGTTTGTTTTCTTGATTTGTTACATCCAAAAAACGTGTCCTAATTGGACAAGGTAATCGTCCCATCCCCAATCTAGTCCATCCCAAGGAGAGGTGTAGATAAAAGACATTCTCACGCTTATAAACACGAGAACTATTCCGATAAAAGCACCTGTGTATTTCAACACGGTCACTTTTGCTATTTCTTGAATGAAATAAGTCAAGCCAATCGCTAATAGTGGAAGATATTCAATAAACGCGCGGTGACCATACGCTCCACCAAACCACCAACACCACCAACTGGCAAAAATATACCACGACAAACACCAAATAAAAAGTGACGTGAAAAAATTCGCTTGCTTTCTGAATGAACCCCAAATGAGTCCAATTACTGCAAAAAGCATTGCTGGGGCATAAATAAAAAACCCGTTTTGAGGACTAAACAATACTTTTCCCATTTGCGCTTTGGTCCAAAAAAACTGTTGACCGAGGTGACCGTATGAAAATTCTAGCCAATTTCCAGAAACATGTTTAAAATAGGCCATTTGTAAGAAAAGAACCATACCTCCGAAAAGGAACATTATTAGCACACATTTCCATTGTTTCAGCCACCAATTGATTCTCGTCAAAATTTCTGAAAAGGAAGTTAGTCCGTAAAAGATGAGGAAAAATACAATAATTCCATTGTTTGGCTTTATAACAATAATTACACCTACCAAAAAACCAATTAAGGCAGCCAAGCGGAGACTAGTTTTCTTGAAAAAGAGAAGAGATAGATAAATAACAAGGGCAAAAACAGCAAATGAATAAACGTGTGACATTCCCGCTTGAAAAGCACTATAATAAAAAAGGTTTGTGCCAAAAACTGTCATCAACAAGGCGATTAAAACAGGTGATTTAGCATAAAAATTCACTAAGAATTTCTGCAGAAAATATACTCCAACAGCCAAGTAAAAACTAGCCGCTGCTCCAACACCGTACATGTAAATCGATGAATAGCCATTTGCCTCTCCACCGGAAATAAGTACAATAAGATGCGCTATTAAAAAGAAAGGCAACTGAAGAATCGCAACTCCAATATGAAATACGCTGAGCATGTTCCCATTTTCAAGGGGAACAGTGTATTCCATATCCTTTAAATTTTGGTCAATGAAAACTGCCGGTAAATATTGATAATAACCCATCGGATCCGAAAAGATGACTTTTAACAAGCTATCGCCGGGATGCACATAAACAAATGTCACAAAAGAAAGTATCCCAAGAAAAAAAGCAAGGTAATTTGGTTTAATTTTCTCGAGAAGACCCATGGTTGAAAGCGTTCGTTTAGATTAACTCCAAGAAGTTCCTTCCTTCGTGTCTTTGACAACAATTCCAGCAGCCGCAAGACCATCACGAATTTTATCAGAAGTTGTCCAGTCTTTATTTTCTCTTGCTTGTTGTCTCAATTCTAACACCAAATCCATCACTGGAGATAGTTTAGAATCGCTGTTTGAAGTGCCAATTCTCAAACCTAATACATCGGAGATAAAAATCGTCAAATGAGCACTTAGAATGTTCAGATCATCTTTCGAAATAGTTTCTTTACCGTCGTTAATAAGGTTGATTTTCTTCGCTGCCTCGAATAAATTGGCAATTAGGGTTGGAGCATTGAAATCATCGTTCATTGCCGTATAGAAACTTGAAACTAATTCACCTACGTTAAAAGAAGAGTTCGTTGCAACAGTTAACTTGTCTAACAACATAACAGCATCAGATAAACGTGAAAACCCTTTTTCAGCTGCATTTAATGCGTCAGAGGTGAAATCCAAATTACTTCGATAATGTGCTTGCATCATAAAGAAACGGATGACATCAGGAGAATATGGTTTATCAAACAATTCAGTTGATCCTTCCACTATTTCTTGAGGCAAGAAATAATTTCCGAGTGACTTGCTCATTTTTTGGCCATTCACATTCAACATATTTGCATGCATCCAATATTTAGCAGGATTGCAACCTAATGATCCACAGTTCTGAGCTATTTCATCTTCGTGATGAGGGAATTTCAAATCCATTCCACCACCGTGAATATCGAAATGAGGACCCAAATATTTTGTACTCATTGCAGTACATTCAATGTGCCATCCTGGATTTCCATCTCCCCAAGGAGAGCGCCAAATTTGCATATCTTCTGGATTCGCCTTTTTCCAAAGTGCGAAATCAGCAAAAAAACGTTTTTCATCTTGAGCATTCAGTGTGCGTGTCTCCTCTGCTAACTCATCAACCTTTCTTCCGCTGAGAATTCCGTATTCAAACTTTTCACTGTATTTCTTAACATCAAAATAAACGGAACCGTTTACAACATAGGCAAAACCATTATTGATAATTTTTTCGATGTGTTCAATTTGCTCTTGAATATGTCCAGTTGCAGTTGGTTCAATACTCGGGGGTAATAAATTATAAATACGCTGTAATTCTTGAAACTTCACATTGTATTTGTAAACAATTTCCAACGATTGCATTTGTTCCATTCGAGCAGCTTTACCAATGCTGTCTTCAGCCTCTCCTAAACTATTCGTGATATGTCCAGCATCCGTAATATTTCGCACATATTTCACTTGATAACCAAGCACCAATAAATAGCGATAAATCATATCAAAATTGATAAAGGTTCGCATGTTTCCCATGTGAGGCTCACTATACAATGTTGGTCCACAGACATACATTCCAACGCGATTTTCATGCAGCGGTTCGAACTTTTCTTTTTGACCTGAAAGACTATTGTAAATTTTTAAATTTCCGTGATGTGAACTCATTACAATACCTATTTTGATAAACAAATGTAGTTGAAATCAATGAATATTAATTTGATTTCTTGTTCTTATTGAGATAATATAGATTGATTAATACAATAGCAGCGTTGGTAATTATAATTGGCTTCGAATCTAGTAAAATGCCGTAGAAAATAAAAAAAGCACATCCTATCGTATTTATAATTCTCAAATAAACTATTTTCCCCATTAAAAAGGAGATTAAAACAATTGCTGAGGATAAATAGCCAATATATTCGGTATACTGATTCATAAAATTTAAAAGATAAAAAAGGGAACTATTTAGTCCCCCTTCTAATTACTATTCTATCCTCTAAGCTTAATGCCTAATTCTTTCATTTGATCTTCATGCAAAGGAGAAGGCGCATCAATCATAGTATCTCTTCCGCTATTGTTTTTCGGGAAAGCAATGTAATCACGAATAGATTCAGACCCACCCATTGTTGCAACTAAACGATCTAATCCAAAAGCTAATCCACCGTGGGGTGGCGCACCATATTCAAATGCGCTCATGAGGAATCCAAATTGTGCTTGTGCATCTTCTTTAGAGAAGCCAAGTAAATCGAACATTCTCGATTGCAAGTCGCGATCGTGAATACGAATCGATCCTCCACCCAATTCAACTCCATTCATGGCCAAGTCGTATGCATTTGCGCGCACTTTTCCTGGATCAGTTTGAATCAAGTGCATATCCTCTGGTTTCGGAGAGGTAAATGGATGGTGCATTGCGTGATACCTTCCACTTTCTTCGTCCCACTCTAACAATGGAAAATCCATTACCCACAATGGTTTGAAAACATTCGGATTACGCAATCCAAGTTCATTCCCCATATGCAAACGCAATTCATTCATTTGCTTGCGCACTTTATCCAAATCACCGCTCAAAACAAATAGTAAATCACCTGGTTTTGCATTTGCCTTTTGAGCCCATGCTGCAAGATCTTCTGGCGAATAAAATTTATCTACCGATGATTTGAAAGTCCCATCTGCGTTGCAACGCAAATAAACCAAACCTTTTGCACCTATTTGTGGGCGCTTTACCCATTCTGTAAGCTCATCAATTTGCTTTCGTGTATATTCTACACAATCGGCTGCATTAATGGCCACAACAGCTTCTGCATCATCAAAAATGGAGAATCCTTTCCCTTTGGCAACATCATTCAAATAAACAAACTCCATATCAAAACGGATATCTGGTTTATCTGAACCATAACGTTCCATTGCTTCGGCATAATCCATTCTTGGAAATGTTTCGACAAGCTCAACACCTCTAACCGTTTTAAAAAGATGCTTTATGAGTCCTTCAAACATATTTAGGATGTCATTTTGTTCAACGAAAGCCATTTCACAATCGATTTGTGTAAACTCAGGTTGACGATCCGCTCGTAAATCTTCATCACGGAAACACTTTGTAATTTGATAGTAACGATCGAAACCCGAAACCATTAGCAACTGCTTAAATGTTTGTGGTGACTGAGGTAAGGCATAAAATTGCCCCTCATTCATTCGACTGGGTACAACAAAATCTCTTGCACCTTCTGGAGTTGATTTAATTAAAAACGGCGTTTCAATATCTAAAAAATCTTGAGAATCTAGGTAAACTCTAGTTTGCAAAGCGACCTTATTTCTCAAACGCAATTTTTCTTGCATTGGAGAACGACGCAAGTCAAGGTAACGGTATTGCAGACGCAATTCATCGCCGCCATCAGTATCATCTTCAATCGTAAATGGAGGTAATTTTGCAGCATTCAAGATGGTTAACTCTGAAACAACAATTTCGATTTCACCAGTTGCAATATTCTTGTTTTTGCTTGTGCGTTCAATTACTTTCCCTGTAACTTGAATTACAAATTCACGCCCCAATTTCCCTGCGCTTGCGCATAAATCAGCGTTCTCTTCTTGATTGAATACTAATTGTGTTAAACCATATCGGTCACGCAAATCAACAAAGGTCATTCCTCCCAACTCACGTGTTCGCTGCACCCAGCCTGCCAATGTTACTTCTGTTCCGATATGTGATGGGCGCAATTCGCCACAAGTGTGAGATCTATACATTTAATTCATTTTGTTAACGAACAAAGATAAGTAGAACGAACAAGCTAAAATCAGATAGTTATTATTTTTTAAACAGAATATTGAATTTATTCAATTCATAACCACCGTGTTTTTACTTGTGCGATTCTTTGTTCAAAATGGTATTTATGTATTCTATCGAAAGTGGTTTAGATATAAAATCCTTCACAATAGGATAATGCTTTGCCTTTTCAATATCTCTAGGATCTACGGAAGATGAGAGCATGACAACTTGTGAATTGCGAAGAAATTCAATTAATTGATCTGAAAGTTTATCTAGGAATTGAAATCCATTAATCATTGGCATATTGATATCTAAAAAAATAAAATCTGGCGGATTATTACCCTCAGCAAGTTGTTTATTCAGAAAATCAAGTGCTTCGTAACTTTGTTTAGAGATATCAATATGACAATCCTTGTCTACCCGTCTAATTATAGCAGGATGAATCATTGTAATAACTTCATCATCATCAATTAGGAGATAGCGATTCATTTTTATTGATTTTCGGCAAAGTTAATTTAATTACAGTTCCTTTACTAAATTCTGACATAAGAATCATTTTGCCATTCAACTTTGAAATTATATCCTTGCAAATATATAATCCCAAACCAGTACCAGCGGAAGTGGTTGAAGCTCTGTAGAACATATCAAACACTTTTTCTTGATTTTCGGCCTTTATACCTTCACCGTTATCACTGATGGTAATGTAAAAATGTTCTGAATCACTTTGCAATTTAACTTCGACGTAAGATACTTCGTTAGACTGTCTCCGATATTTAATTCCATTCGAAATCAAATTCTTCATGAGAATGTCCATGCGAGGTTTATCCATGTGAACCATTTCTGGGCATTCCATTACTAACCTTAAATCCACATTTTCATCCGCAATATATGCTAGATCTCCAAAAATATTGTCAATTAACTCTTTAAAGTTCAATTCAGTTATAATATTCTGAAGACGCGCATTACGCGAATAATCCAAAATCTCTAGAACCGTGGTATCGAGTCGGTCAACGCTTTTCGCAATTAATGATAAGTACATCAATCTTTCCTCCTCATTCTCACTTGTATTAATTAGAGAGAGAATTCCTTTTATTGATAGCAAGGGTGATCGAAGATCGTGAGAAACACTGTAGACAAACTGATCTAATTCACCATTAATTTTTATGAGTTCTTCATTTTTTTCAAGCAATCTCTGCTCGGCATAATGGGCCTCTGTTATATCAACGGTAGTACCTAGTATACGAATTACACGATTATTTTCATCTTTTTCAGCAATTGCCAAGCTCCGAACAAAACACTCCTTATTGTCCTTTTTCTTGAGTATTATTCGATACTCACTGTCCGTTATTGAAATCTTACCTGTATATAATTCTTGAAGATCATTATTCAATTTTACAAAATCATCCGGATGAATAGAATCTTTCCAAACGTCATATAATGCATCATCTATCTCGTCTCGTACGCCATATAATTCCATTAATACATCGTTCCAAGCTGTTTTATGATTGATTATATCATTTTCCCAAATACCAATATTTGCGCCTTGAGTGATTAGCTCAAATCTTGAATTAATATTTTCAAGTTGCTTTTTATAACGGAATTCTTCCGAGATATCTTTTTGTATAGCAATGAAATTTAGAAGCTCTTGCTCTTCATTGAAAATAGGTGTTATCTCCAGTTGTATATAGTATAAGCCACCTGTTTTATTCGTGTTCTGAATGATTACTTCAACAGCCTTTTTCTGAGCTAATGCATACGATAATTCCTTTTTTGCATTCTCACTCAAAGGATCATCTGTCTGCAAAAATTCTTTGGGTTTTCTTCCTTTTACTTCTTCTAAAGTATAACCTGTAGTTTCAATAAAAGAATTATTCACCCATTCTATTTTACCATACTTATCGGAAATTATTACCCCACTTTTAGTCCTTGTGGCTATCAAAGAGAGCTTTTTCAACTCCAATTCTGACTTGGAAATCAATTCAAGTTGTTCCTTGTTCTTTTTAACAGCCAGCATATTGGAAAGATACGCCTCAATTTGTTGAACAAAAACGGTAAAAAGCGTTAAGCTTCGACTATCGAAAGCTTTGTAATTAGCAGCTTTCTTTCTTCCAATTCCACATGCAATAACCAATTCGCCGAACAATCCGATGTTCAATCGTTTCGAAATCAAGCAGCTTGAAAAAAATGCTTCGGGCAAAAAATCAATGATTTCACTAGAATCGAACAACTTAATTTTACCACCAAAAATATTGTGATCAATTAAAAAATCAAGTTCTTCGAGTACTTGTCTTTCATTTTGACCTGCTCCTTCAACGCAGACGAGTCGATTATTTGTAGATATTAATTTGTGACCTTCATCAAAGGGTTGAAATGTTACATATCCAATTTCTACTTCAAAAATATCGATAACAGACTCAACAACCAGCTTTAAGAATTGATTAATTTCCTTGCTTTTTAAACCTTGAGAATTAAAGTCATTGAGCTTCTTATAGAGAACAAGTTCTTGATCGAGTTTATCGCGCGCATTAATTAACGCTTGTTCAATCGAAGAAAATCGAGTTACTCTCAGATGAAGATCCTGGTACTTTTTATAAAGTTCCTCATAACTCAACTGTTCTTCCATTTACAATAAAGGATTAGCGATAAATAACGTATAATGCAGTCGTATAGTTATGGTATTCGTTTTCACCACCCAATCGAGCGAACTCTCCAAATCCATACATTCCTAACCAAGGTGGACATTCACCATTTACATAAAAAGGGAACTGCATTTTACCAACCAATTCTTCCTTGATAATTCTGTTAAATAGGAATCTTCCTCTTGCCAAGCAATCGGCGTGAAAAACAGCAACGGTATCACTTCCTTTCATTCGATCTTTAATGTCTTGAACCATTCTATCCATTTCACTAAAGATTAATTCTTCATCACGCGTTGTAAGCCAAAGTTCAGTCCCTTCTTTGATAGTTGTAGCGTAGTGCATATCATCTCCCTCGTGCTTAGTTACGACACGCAACAAATGTTCATTGCCATATTCTTTCGCAAGTTGAGCATTTAATTTTTCACCCAATGCTCCAATTGGAATGGTATCGCCGCAAGTTGAACCGTTGACTAAACCAAGTCTGTTTAAATATTCAGACCAAGCGGGTTTTCCATTGAATTCTTTAATAATATGCCCTTCCGATTTTGTAACCACTAAAGGTTCTCCAATTGCTACGAAACCATGCGTTGCTTGCGTCTCTATTTTCAACGTTGGATCACTAAATCCGATTAAATATGCACCATGTTCAGTAACAGTAGTATCGACAGCTTGGTAACTAATATTCCCTTTCATATTATCTGAAGATGTTGCTCCAAAAATGGTTACTTCGGAACCAAAAACTTCTTCAAATGCTTTAATACATTGGTCATTTGCTATATCGATTCCTGAAGCTAAGAAATACAACATGTTTATGTTAGCATCTTGCGCTTTTAATGTCTTAGCCATGTCAAGTGATTTTTCATATGAATTTAATCCATAAATCTGATCACAAGAAACCATTGAAAACTCTTTACCTTGGACAGCCATTAATGCAATGTCCTTCATTGATTCGCTTACACCTTCTCTTCCAACAACTCCACAGCAAGATGCAGCAACAATTCTAGCTTTCGGTGCAAGTCTAGCCGCTTCATTCACCAATTCTTCAAAATCGTGGCCAATTGAAGCGTGAAAAATCAAAAGATCACTTTTAGCATAATCTGAGCCCATTGCTGCTTCAAGACATTCTTGAACTCCACGAGCGGTATTTACCATTCGTGTACTTGACGAAAAAAAATTTAACATTGTTTTGAATTTTGTGTTAACAATTATAATGTTTGCAAAGTGCGTTTGACGAATCGAATCGGTCAACTATCAAGAAATACGTAAAACTACTTACAGAAATACGTAAAACTACTTACAAAGGAATATTCCCATGTTTTTTGTGCGGCAACGTTTCCGCTTTATTTTCTAACATTTTGAACCCTGCAATGACTTTTGCACGTGTTTCAGATGGTAAAATTACATCATCAACTATCCCACGCTCTGCAGCTCTATATGGATTTGCGAATAGATCAGCATATTCAGCTTCTTTTTCCTTCCATTTTTCTTCTGGATTTGCAGCCTCAGCAATTTCTCGTTTAAAAATAATTTCCGCAGCTCCCTTCGCTCCCATTACTGCAATTTCTGCAGTTGGCCATGCATAATTTAAGTCAGCACCAATATTCTTTGAGTTCATTACATCAAACGCCCCACCATAAGCTTTACGTGTAATCACCGTAATTCTTGGAACAGTTGCTTCCGAAAATGCGTACAACAATTTTGCACCATGCGTGATAATTCCTCGCCATTCTTGATCGGTACCAGGTAAAAATCCAGGAACATCTTCAAACACCAATAAAGGAATATTAAAGGCATCACAGAAACGCACAAAACGCGCTCCTTTACGAGAAGCATCAATATCTAAAACCCCTGCCATCGCAGCTGGTTGATTGGCAACAATTCCAATGGTTTTACCTTCTAAACGACCAAATCCAATCACGATGTTTTTTGCGAAATCTTCCTGAACTTCTCGGAAACTTTTATCATCAATTACACATTCAACAATCTTTCGCATGTCGTATGGAACATTGATATTATCAGGCATTACCTGTCCAATTGTCGTTAGTTTATTTTCTGAGAATTCAAATTGACTAGGACGAGGAGGTAATTCGTTAGCATTCTGAGGAAAATAGGTAACTAAATCACGCACTTTCTTTAAACATTCTACATCATTTGCCGCAATGAAATGATTCACACCAGACTTCTCAGCGTGCGCCTTGGCACCGCCTAAATCCTCCGATGTTACTTCCTCGTGTGTAACTGTTTTCACAACATTTGGTCCAGTGACAAACATATACGATGTTTCTTCCACCATGAAAACGAAATCGGTCAGAGCTGGAGAATAAACGGCTCCACCTGCGCAAGGCCCCATGATTACGGATATTTGTGGAATAACCCCTGATGCTCTAGTGTTTCGGTAAAAAATATCCGCATAGCCAGCCAATGAAACAACACCTTCTTGAATACGAGCGCCACCTGAGTCGTTCAATCCAATTAAAGGAGCGCCATTTTTCATCGCTAAATCCATGATACGACAAATTTTAGCCGCATGCGTTTCAGATAAGGATCCTCCTAAAACAGTAAAATCTTGTGAAAAAACATAAACTAATCGTCCGTGAATGGTTCCAAAACCAGTAATGACACCATCTCCTGGGAAATGCTGTTTATCTAAACCGAAGGTATGTGCGCGGTGTTCAACAAACTGTCCTATTTCATTGAAGGAATTCTCATCCAACAATAATGTTACACGTTCCCTTGCAGAGAGTTTTCCTTGTTGATGTTGTTTGTCAATTCGTGCTTGACCACCACCTAAATGGGAATCTTCTCTTCGTTTAATTAAATCTTCGTTTTTATTCATCATCTGGTCGAAAAATGGACAATTTTTGAAGGGCAAATATACGTTTTATCCTTTATATGCATGTCCTTTGCTGTATGCGAAAATCTCTTAACAATAATTTATGATTTAGATTTTTTTGATAAATCAATTTATCCATACCTTTGCACCAAATAATTTAAATTAATCAATTATGAAACTTTTATTTAGAGCAAGTACAGTAGCTTTTTTAGCACTTACAATGGTTATCGTTTCTTCATGTTCAAAGTATGAAGAAGGATCAAAATTCACTTTATTAACTGCTAAAGCGCGTGTTACTGGAGATTGGACAACAACTGCAATTACAGTGAACGGAACTTCTCAAGATTTGACAGGAACGTCTTTCACAACTTCTATCAAAAAGGATGGAACTTATACTGCATCAAGTTCTTATACATTTGGAGGAAGTACTTTCACAACTAACGAAAATGGAACTTGGGAATTTAATAGTGATAAAACTGAATTAATCAATACTGATTCTGATGGTGATGTTTCAACAGCAACAATCACGATGTTAAAAAACAAAATGATGAAATTGAAAACAGTTGATGGTAGTTTTACTACAATTGTAACATTGGAACAATAAGATTCAACAAAAGATTGCACAAAGGTCGGCCATTCGCCGGCCTTTTTTTATATGGCTCCTTTTGCTTTTAGCTCCAAGTATTTGTTAATCGTATGAATGGAAAGATCTGCTGGAGTGGTTAGGATCGTTTGAATTCCATTCTGTTTTAACTCCATTGCCATACGTGATTTCAGTGTAATCATTCGCTCAGCAACAGCTGAAACGTAAACATCACTTGTTGTTTTCATTGGTTGGAAAGCCAATTCTTGTAAGTCAGTCGATTCAAAAAAGACAACCACTAACAAATGCTTTTGGTTAATTCTTCTCAACATTGGTAAGACACGACGCATCGCGAACTCTGTCTGGAAATTAGTAAACAACACCAACAACGAACGCGTACTTATTGTGCGTCGAATGGATTGATACAACAATTCGTAATTTGGTTCATGAAATTGTGTTCGCTGGTTGTACAATTCTTCTACAATACGCTTCATTTGTCCAGCAGTGCGATTCGCAGGCAAGCGTGTTCCCATCTTATCGGAAAAAGTAAACAAGCCTGTTTTATCTCCATTTTTAAGTGCAATATTCGAAAACACCAAGGTTGAATTGATGGCATAATCCAACAAACTCATTCCCTCAAAACTAATTTGCATGTTTCGACTTTTATCGATAATGCAGTAAATGTGTTGCGATTTTTCTTCTTGGTATTGGTTGACCATCAAATCAAATTTTCGGCTTGTGGCCTTCCAGTTGATCGTTTTTGGTTCATCTCCTTGCACGTATGGTTTGATTTGTTCAAACTCACTGTTGTTACCAATACGTCTAATTTTCTTAACGCCAACACTCGTCTTTTGTTGCTGAAAAACAAGCAATTCAAATTTCTTCATCTGAAGCACAGAAGGATACACCGCGACCGTTTTTTCTGCAGCTACTTCAAACCGTCTGCTTACCAAACTAAACACGGAGGCAATCACGAAGAATGCTGAACCAAAGGTATGTTCACCTCGTTGTTTTGGTGTGAATTGATACGTAAATGTTTTCGTATTTCCAGGTGCTAAAATCGTTTTAAAAACGGTCGAACGATCTTGCATCTCGACAGGAAATCCCTCATACAATTGAAAATTAATGGGTTGGACCGTTGTATTGGTCACCTTTAAGTTAACATTGTTGATGTCACCTAAATTCAAACGTTCATTCACTTCACGTTCAAAAGTTAGCGGCGATTTTGCTGCAAAAACTAACAACCAATCCAACATGGTCATTCCTAACAATACAATCAAGGCCACTTTAGCAATAAAGTAAAGCGAAAAGATAGCAAAGGATGCTGCAAAGCATACCACTATCGCCCCCAAACAGAGGAAGAAAAAACGAGTGAGATATGTTGACGAGAAATAATTCATTTGTTAACGAGGAACTTCAATCATTTGAATGATTTCTGCAATTACTTCTTCGGGCGTTACGCCTTCCATTTCCGCTTCTGGTGTAAGAATCAAACGGTGATTCAAAACATGCTTAGCAACAAACTGAATATCTTCAGGTGTTACGAAATCTCTTCCACGAATTGCAGCAATTGCTTTGGCCGATTTCAACATGGATAAAGAAGCACGTGGAGAGCCACCCAAGTAGATCTTTCCGTGATTTCTCGTTTTGATCGTTATTGCCGCGATATATGTCAACAAATGATCTTCAACGATAATTTTCTCAACGATATCCTGCACTTTTTTGATTTCAGCAGAAGTGAAGATTCCTTTCAAGTCCTTTAAGTCAGGCGAACTGATGTTATTCTTGTAGCGCTTTAAAATTTCTTCTTCTTGGTGAATTTCAGGATAGTCAATTTTCACTTTGAATAAGAAACGGTCTAATTGTGCTTCAGGTAAATTATAGGTTCCTTCTTGTTCGATTGGGTTTTGAGTGGCAATCACCAAGAAAGGAAAACTCATTGGATACATAGTTCCATCATAGGTAATTTGTCTTTCCTCCATTACCTCAAACAAAGCTGCTTGTGTTTTTGCTGGAGCACGATTGATCTCATCAATTAATACAATATTTGAGAAAATTGGACCTTTTTTAAAGGTAAATGAAGAGTCTTTCATATTGAAAACACTTGTTCCGATAACATCCGATGGCATCATATCGGGCGTAAACTGAATTCGCGAAAAATCAATCGACAATGCTTTTGAAAGCACTTTTGCAGAAAGCGTTTTGGCAACACCAGGAACGCCCTCTAGCAAAATGTGGCCATTTGAAAAAATTCCTGCCATTAGTAGCTCAACCATTTCATGTTGACCGATCACGTATTTAGCCATTTCCAAGCGCACTTCATTGACTTTTCCGGCTACCCAAATTAAATCTTCGTTGCGTCGTTCAAAGCCAAAACTAGCAGCTGGGGCAGCCATTTCTTCTGGAGCTGGCGTTACATTCGCTTCATTTGGTGTTTCATCTTTTGGAAGATAATCCGAATAATTCGGTTCTTGGTTGTTGTCTTCTGTACTCATCTTCTTAATTTATAGTTCTACGAATTTTTGTTTTAGTAAAAATAGATCTAGCTTATTGCGATCCAATCTATTGAGTTCTGATAGTGGTAAAAGAATCACTTGCTCATTTGCACCGATTATTTCATACATGTTCTGGTGACGCGCAACGCGCATTGTATCTTTAAATAAAATGACTTTTTTCTTACCAAACAGCGGTGTAAAAGTGAATGTCTCTTCGTGAATTTTCACTAAAGGTCGCGACATCCGCAGTATTCCCCATGCAAGTACGAATGATCCAATTGGCCATAAAAGAATTCCAACTCCTTTTGCAACGACTAATAAATACAATCCAACGATCACCATAGAAATTCCCAGAAAAATCAACCCAAAACTCAACCAAACAGAACGATATATTACAATTTCCTGCTCATTGATGCGCTGTTGAATTTTATCAGTAATAATTCCTGATTTCGAATAGAAATCCTGCTTCAAACGAATGGCTTCTACCAAAAAGTCATCACTGATATTCACATCATCACCAATGTCCAATTTAGTTAAAAGCGTTTCAATTTCTGCAACTTCAATTCCCGTGCGACTTGACAAATGCTCCAAATCCATTTTTTCTTTTCGTTTCGATAAATCGATGAAGAAATGCTTGTAAACCGTCGTGTAGAAATTCTTTTTATGCAATTGCAAAATAGCAGATGGGTTTTCCTTGTTGCGGTAGATCGAAGAAACCGTTTCAACAAACACCTTCGACATGTTTCGTTTAGGTTTGATTACCTCTACTTGAGGGCGCATTCTCTTTGCACGGAACATTAAAAATAACAGTAAACCAAAGATGCTTAAAAGCATGGCAGCAATCAATGATGGGCTTTGAAAAACGAATTGCAAATAGCTATCATCCTTCTTACCTTCATCTTCGACCATTTCTTCTTCATTCTGGAGAGTTTCGTCCAAGCGACCAAATTCTAAGTAGTACACCTTTTTCTCAGCATCAAGTTTTTTCATTACTTGCTTTGCATTTGCCAAGCCATCTTTACTTAGTAGTTGATAATTGAAGAAACAAGCCGGATTTGAATGCACATAAATACTTCCTTTTCCGCGTTTTAATTGAATGAAATTTGGTCTTCCTTGCACCGTAGAAAGAAACTCAACCGAATCACTTTCAATAGGAGCGTTTATGTAAAATTTCCATGCAAGCGCTAAGGTATCTCGCTGGTACAAATAATGCATATTATAGGTGTTCTTTTCCCACTGAATGGCCAATTCTTCTGTGTAATCGCAACGATAAGTTGTTTTTGGCAACAATGAATCAAGAATATTTGCAGTCAGATTGGATGAGATAATAAACACATCTGAACCTTTCTTTACTGCTTCTAAAATAGATTTTAATTCATGGTCGTAAATACCAAATTGTTCTCCCAAAAACAAATATGTGTTTTGCTCGTCAAGTTGTACAAGCGAATCTAAAGTGCTGAAATTATTCAACGAAAGTGCTTTCTTAGACGTTACACTTTCGGTAATCATTTCATGCATTATATTGGTGCCATAAGGGTCCTTGCTATCCCATCCAAACTTATCATCCCAATTGGAAGAATTGTAGGTTTCTTCTCCCCCACCCAAAACAGGAGTCGCCCCTCGACCCAATACCCAAACCATAGCTGCCACAAAAATGACGACTAGACCAATGATTCCATATTTGGCTTGTTGATT
>JAIOZF010000033.1 GCA_021740745.1 Crocinitomicaceae bacterium
ATTGAATACGAATGGAATTTCAGTAAGTAGTTTTAATAATCTTCACGTTTTTGGTGGGTTCCAGATTGATCAGTTCCGATTCTTTGTGCGCTTTGAGAATATAGGATATTTCTGGAACGACAATTCAATTGAGTTGCTGGATGGATATCCAATTACTGGCGGACAATTGCGTGTAGGGTTGACGTGGGATTTCTTCAACTAGTTAGTTACACTATTCACATTCACTTCTTAATTTGTTTCTGAATTGAACCGTCACTAGTCATTCAACTTTTCTATCTTTACCCAAAATTAATCGTATGAAATTATTACAAGATAAAATTGTCCTTATTACAGGCGCATCGCGTGGAATCGGTAAAGCAATTGCTGAAGAATGTGTTAAACAAGGTGCTAAAGTAGCATTCACTTATTTGTCATCTGACGAAAAAGCAAGAGCATTAGAAGCTGAATTAACTGCTACTGGCGGAATTGCTAAAGGTTTTAAAAGTGATGCTTCAAAATTTGATGATGCGCAGAAATTAGTTGATGATGTTGTTGCTGAATTTGGTACGATTGACGTTTTGGTTAATAATGCCGGTATTACGAGAGATACGCTGTTAATGAGAATGACAGAAGAGCATTGGGATGAAGTAATGAACACGAACTTGAAATCAGCATTTAACTTGACAAAAGCAGTTCAACGTCCAATGTTAAAAGCACGTAGCGGCTCAATTATTAACATGTCATCTGTTGTTGGTGTAAGTGGAAATGCTGGACAGTCAAACTATGCAGCTTCAAAAGCTGGATTAATTGGATTTACAAAGTCAATTGCACAAGAATTGGGCTCGCGAAACATTCGTTGCAACGCGATTGCACCAGGATTTATTGAAACAGAAATGACAGAAGTGTTGGATCCTAAGGTTGTTCAAGGGTGGAGAGATTCTATTCCATTGAAAAGAGGAGGAACACCATTAGATGTCGCGAATGCAGCTGTTTTCTTAGCTTCTGATATGTCAACATATGTTACAGGTCAAACAATTCATGTTTGTGGTGGAATGTTGATGTAAGAAATAAAAAAGTATAATGGAACAGTCATTTGAAAGAGTGACTGTTTTTTTTGTCTATTTTTTTGTCATCTCCTTCGTCATTTTCGCAACTTGAAACTACAGCAATACCTAATGAAAAAAGGAACAATCTGAAGAATTTAGTTTTCATAAAATAGTGTTAAATCGGATATAGAAATTGGAAATAAAATCTATAATGCCATCAGTTTTTATCTTCTGACATGAATTATTTAATATTTGTGCGGATGTGATTAACTTTACAAAAAAAAGATCATGCATATTCGTCCAAGAAGAAACCGAAAATCAGCTGCAATTCGCCAAATGGTTGAAGAAACAAAAATTGGTGCTGAACACCTTATTTACCCAATTTTTTTAAAGGACGGAAAGAATATCAAAGAAGAAATTTCTTCCTTACCCAAGAATTATCGATGGTCGATTGATCAACTCTTACCAGAGCTTGAAGCATGCATGAAATTAGGTATTATGACCTATGATATGTTTCCTGCTGTTGATGATCATTTGAAAGATACCTTAGCTACATATAGCTACGCTGAAGAGAATTTTTACCTACATGCAATCCGAAAAATTAAGGAAACATTCCCTGAAATTGTGCTGATGAGCGATGTTGCAATGGATCCATATTCTTCTGATGGTCACGATGGATTTGTTTCAAACGGACGTATCCTAAATGATGAAACATTGCCTATTTTAAATAAAATGTCACTTGCTCAAGCCCAAGCTGGAATTGATATTATAGGTCCCTCAGATATGATGGATGGAAGAGTAGGAAGCATTCGTGAAACATTGGATATCAACGGTTTTACAGATGTGTCTATAATGTCTTACACAGCTAAGTACGCAAGCGCTTTTTACGGACCTTTCCGCGATGCATTGAATTCTGCACCGAAACATGGCGACAAGAAAACATATCAAATGAATCCAGCCAATAAACGCGAAGCTATACTAGAAGCGGAGTTAGATTTTGAGGAAGGAGCTGATATGTTAATGGTGAAACCTGCACTTTGTTATTTGGACATTATTCATGTTTTGAGAGAAAACTTTAATGTTCCAATTACTGCCTATAACGTAAGTGGTGAATGTGCTATGGTGTATGCTGCTGCAGAAAAAGGTTGGTTGAATTACGACATGGCTATTAGCGAAATATTGTTGAGTATGCGAAGAGCAGGTGCGGATGGAATTTTGACTTATTTCGCAAAGGATTTCGCGACACTTTTAAAGAAATAAGTCGACGTTTTTACAGGTTATATTCAAACATAATGTGCTCATTGTGTGTTTATAAACAATCGTTTTACTTGAATTTAAATGCAATGTCAATTGATGCTAAAATAGAAAATATTCGCGTTTTTTTTGGGACTCATCAAACGAAAGATGTGACTTTTAGAAAAAAGCAACTGAAAAAGTTAAAAGAAGTAATCATTTTGAATGAGCAAAAGATTACTGAAGCCCTCTTTCTTGATTTACACAAATCTTACGAAGAGGCTTATTTAACTGAGTTTAGTTTTGTGCTGCAAGAAATCGATTATCACCTTAAAAATTTGGATGATTGGACCAAAGCTTTACGGGTTCCAACTCCGTTTCACATCTTACCTTCCAAAAGTAAAATTTTGAATGAACCTTTAGGTGTGGCTTTGATCATTGCTCCTTGGAATTATCCTTTCCAGTTATTGTTTAGTCCCTTGGTTGGTGCAATATCCGCTGGATGTTGTGCAGTGTTAAAACCTTCGCCTTCCGCACCGAATATTTCAAAAGTGATGGAAGAAATGATTAAAGCGACGTTTGATGAAAATTATATTTGTTTGATTCAAGGTGAAAGAGAAGTGAATGAACTTTTACTGAAAGAGCGTTTTGATGTCATGTTTTTTACTGGTAGTTCCACTGTTGGTAAAGTAATTATGCGAGCAGCTGCTGAAAACTTGACTCCCGTAATACTAGAATTGGGAGGTAAAAGTCCATGTATTGTGGATGAGGAGGCAAATCTTGCTATCTCTGCCAAAAGAATTATCTGGGGTAAAACAATTAATGCGGGACAAACGTGCATCGCACCGGATTATGTGTTTGTCCAAGAAAAAGTGAAGGATGAACTAATCGAACAAATGAAGGTTTCATTAGAGCAATTGTTTGGTGAAGACATTGAACAAAGCAAGTTTTATGGGCGAATAATTCATCAAGAAGCATTTGAGCGTTTAGAAAAACTTTTAAAAGAGGGTAGGATGCAAATTGGAGGAAGAATGAATAAGGATAAATTATTCATGGAACCAACAATCATTGATGAAATCAACGGTGATTTACTCATTATGCAGGAAGAAATCTTTGGTCCGATTTTACCAATTTTAACTTATACGCATATTGATGAAGTAATTAAGTACATCAATGCAAACGAAAAACCATTGGCTTTGTACTATTTTGGTCAGACAAAACAAGCAAATGAGGTTTTAAGAAAAACATCGTCAGGTGGGGCAACAATCAATGATACTTTGATGCATATTACTAATCATCATCTGCCTTTTGGCGGAGTTGGAAACAGTGGAATGGGCAGTTATCATGGAAAAGGGTCCTTTGATGCGTTTAGTCACCGACGCGGCGTTGTAACGTCACCAACCTGGATTGATTTACCGCTCAAATACCCGCCATTCAAGTATTTCAAGTGGATCAAACGACTTATTTAAAAAACATACAATTACATCCTCCTAGTCTGGTTTTCCGAGGGTGAGTTAATATTATGTACACATAAATTGTAAAACCCACTTGGATCATTCATGAGGTTTTTTTGTTTCCCTGTGTTTTGAATGGTCCAGCATTTTAAAAAAAATGTTAAGAATAGCTGTTCAAAAATCAGGTCGATTGCAAGAGGAATCCATGCAAATTCTCGAGAATGTGGATTAAATGTCGATTCCTTGTTTTTAGAGGAGAGCGCTGACCTACTTTTTCACTATTTAGTTTTACTTAAAGCCAAAGGATTTGAATTAAATACAGTTTTATCCATTTTAAAGCGCCGAAACAAACAATAAAAATGGTTATGTAACAAATGTGACCATAAAATAAAGGTGATCTTATCATTTTTGTCTCCACAATAAGTTAAATTTAGAGAATAAATTATGGTATTCGGTTACATTTTAGCGATAGTAGTAGGAGTCTCTTTGGGACTGATTGGAAGTGGTGGATCGATATTAACGGTTCCCATTCTTGTTTACATTATGGGTGTAGAGCCGGTCTTGGCAACTGCGTATTCATTATTTATTGTGGGTGCGACAGCTTTAGTTGGAGGTGTTCAAAGTGCTCGTCAAGGTCGTGTTGATTTTAAGACAGCAATCATTTTCGGTATTCCATCCATTATTGCAGTTTATGCAACCCGAGCATTGATAGTCCCACTCATTCCTGACCATGCATTTACTGCTTTCGGTTTTGAAGTGACGAAGCCAATTTTATTAATGATTTTGTTTGCTATCGTAATGGTTGCAGCATCTATTTCAATGATTAAACCGCAGAAAAAAACAGCTGAAGTAGACGAAAACGCTCCAATGGTTTACAATTACCCAATGATTTTACTCGAAGGTGCTGTTGTAGGTGTGTTGACAGGCTTAGTCGGAGCAGGTGGTGGATTCTTAATCATTCCAGCTTTGGTACTTTTAGCTAAAATGCCAATGAAAAAAGCGGTTGGAACCTCACTTTTCATTATTGCAGCAAAATCGTTGATTGGCTTTACAGGTGATTTGAAAGGAAGTGAAATAATAGATTGGAAATTACTCGGGTTTTTCACAGCGGCGTCAATCGTTGGAATCATCATTGGGATTCTTTTAGCGAAGAAAATTCCTGGTGAAAAATTGAAAACGTCATTCGGTTGGTTTGTATTGATAATGGGCGTTTACATTATTGTGAAAGAATTATTTTTGTAAGTAAACCAGTATTAATTTTCAGCTGAAGAAATGGGGATTCGCAAAGAAAATAAGGAAAAAGGAATAGATAAGTACTCATCTAAACTGCTTTATCTGTCCGCTATATTGGTTGTTTCAGGATTGCTTGCCCTGATTTTTATTCTGGATTTTGCAACAAGCTTTTCCAAAACTGAATCTTTTGCTTCTTTTGATCAAATGAAGTACGACAAAGAGGCTGAACGTTTATCCAAAATGGAAGAATTGGATAGCTATTGGAAAGTACCAGAGATATATCTAATTAAAGATTCAGCGTACAAACAACAAGTGATTTACGGACAAGAATTAATCATGCATACTTCCCGCTATTTGGGTCCAAACGGCAGCGTAGAAAATCTATCAAATGGTATGAATTGTCAGAATTGTCATTTAGATGGTGGGACTAAAATTTGGGGAAATAACTATGCAGGTGTGGCTTCAACCTATCCAAAAGTGCGCGCACGAAGCGGACAAATGGAAGGAATTGAAAAGCGTGTAAACGATTGTTTTGAGCGTAGTTTGAATGGGAGAGCCTTGAAAGATGATTCAAAAGAAATGAAATCCATCGTTGCTTACATAAAGTTTTTAGGGAAACATGTTGCGAAGGACAGTGTGCCGCAAGGAACAGGAATTTACGATTTACCTTTTCTTTCACGAGCAGCAGATCCGTCAAAAGGAGCAGGGGTTTACACCAATTTATGTGCAAGTTGTCATGGTGCAAGCGGTGAAGGAATGATGGCGCAAAATCAATTGGAATATACTTATCCGCCGCTTTGGGGACCGAATTCTTACAACAGTGGAGCAGGATTGTTTCGTTTGAGTCGTTTGGCAGGATATGTAAAATACAACATGCCTTATGGCGCTTCATCTTTAAATCCGCAAATTAGCGATGAAGATGCTTGGGATGTAGCAGCGTTCATTAATTCGCAGCCGCGTCCAAGTAAAGACATCAGTAAAGATTGGCCGAAGATTGCAAAGAAACCGATTGATCATCCATTTGGACCTTTTTCAGATGGATTTACAGAAATACAGCATAAGTTTGGGCCTTTTGGTCCGATAGCAGCTGAAAAAAAGAAAAAGAAATAAAACGAGATATGGCAGAAGACCGCAGGAAGTTTATCAAGAATCTTGGCGCACTAGGAATTGGCTTAGGTTTCGCAGGAAATTTAATGGCAGGTGACAACGAATCTTCCGAAAACGAAGAATTCGCAGAAGCAAACTGTGCAAAAGAAAGTGATGAATTTACCATCACCATCTTGCAAACGACTGACGTGCACTGTCAAATTTACCCACACGATGAATTGTTCTGGGAGGACAATCAAATTAAATTCAGAAAAACGGGTGGGTACGCACAAATGGCGACCTACTTCGATCAATTGAAGAAGAAATACCCAGATTCATTTTTGATTGATACAGGCGATATGTTTCAAGGAAGTGAATTGTCCGTTAAAACAACGGGTGAAGCATTTGTTCCGATTCTAAATGCCTTGAATTACGATTTGTATTTACCAGGAAACTGGGAGGTAATTTACGGTAAACGCAAGATGCAAACTTTAATGGGGGGATTGAGTGCACCAAAAATTTGTGCAAATCTTTACCACGATTTAGGCGAAGGAAAAAGAGGCGAATTGGTATTTCAGCCTTACCATATTTGGACAGTGAAAGGGGTGAAAATTGGTTTTCTTGGATATACTGATCATTTAGTACCATTGCGACAATCGCCGAATTACAGTAAAGGAATTATTTACACCAAACCTGAAGATAACTTAGCGTATTACGTTGATTTACTGAAGAATCAGGAACAATGTCAGTTTATTGCTATCATTGGTCACCTCGGTTTATCGCAGCAAATCAACTTGGCGAATTTACCAGAATGTGAAGGCGTTGATTATATTTTGGGTGGAGATACACATGAACGTGTGCGTGTTCCAATTCAATGTAAGTATTCGAAAGTTGTTGAACCTGGTGCCTTTGGATCGTTTATCGGTAAATTGGATCTCAAAATTAAGCAAGGAAAGGTTGTTGGTGATTCGTATGAACTACTAGAAGTTGCTGAGGCGAAATTGAAGCCAAAGAAATCCATTCAGACGCTTTTAGAAGAAAAAGAACACTTGTATGCAGACAACATCAATAAAGTTATTGGATACAGTACCATTCCATTGTATCGTTATTTTGTGATTGAAAATCCAATAGATACAATGATTGTAGATGCCTTGAAATGGAAGTTCCCAGAAATAAACATTGCGCTTTCAAATGGATTCCGTTTTTGTCCACCAAGAAGCACTCCGGATGAAACAGGAAATATTCCAATCACAAATGGATATATCTACGATATGTTGCCTGTTGATAGCACGGTTAGAACGGGCGTTGTAACTGGACAACAGCTGAAAGATTGGTTAGAAAAGGAATTGAACAACGTTTTTGCTAAAGATGCTTCGAAGCGTTTTGGTGGTTGGGTCGTTAAATTCAAAGGAATGAAAGTCGAATTCAAGGCTTTTGGTGAAAGTGGTCAACGCGTTGAGTCAATCAAAGTTAACGATCAGCCGATTGATTTAACAACAGAATACAGCGTTTTAGCGTGTGAACGTGATGGCGATCCAGACGACGTTTTGTGCAGAATGAAAGGAGTGAAGCAAGCGAAAAACACAAAATCAACCTTGCACCAAGTGATGTTGGAATATTTAGCTGCTAATTCACCGGTTACACCAACTCCGCCAAAGAATGCCATCGTTTTAGATGCTTCCCAAGATTTGCTAACGCAGGTTAGTGGTGTAGACTATAAATTTTATTAGACTTTCAATTACTCAAATACTCAAATACTCAAATACTCAAATACTCAAATACTCAAATTGATATACACACATACAAACAACTAAAAACAGAACAAATGAAAAAGTCAATTTTATTGATCCTTTTGGTAGCTCTTGCTCAAGCGACTTTCGCTCAGAAAAAAGACAAGAAAAAATCAGCAAATACAACAACTGAACAGGTACAAGAACCTCGAAAGATTGTTTTTCAATTGACCAGTGCTGACACAACAGCGCATAAAATGTTGATGAAGCAATTGAGTAATATTCTTTCCGTTGCACCAGAAACAAAGATTGAAGTAGTTTGTCACGGTCCAGGTTTGAGTATGCTGGTAGCAGAAAAAAGCATCGTAGCTAGACAAATTAAAGCTTCTGCAGAAAAAGGAGTTGATTTCGTAGCTTGTCGCTATTCGATGAAAGAACGAAATGTGAAAGAAGAGCAGTTATTGCAGAATATCCGTATTGTAGAAGCTGGAATCATTGAAATCGTTGATCAGCAAAACGCAGGATGGGTCTACATTAAAGCTGGATAAACAATTCACCAAAGACACATTTCAATTTATAGACAACTTCCTTATTTTTAAAATGAAAACACCATTTTTACAGGTAATTTACGCCCTTTTTTCCGCTTCATTTTTATTTGCACAACACCAAGAAACAGGAGAGAAACCCTCCGTTTACAAGGGTGAAAAGAATGCTACGGAAGATAGTTCAAGCCTTTTATATGCTTTTAAACACGGCGATTTCAACGGGCATTTCCGTTATTTTTTCATGGCAACTGACAATGCAAGTGGATTAAGTGATTATTTCGCCAATGCTGGTGGTGGTGGATTACATTACAACACAGCACGCTTCCACAATTTTCAATTCGGAATTAGTGGTTTTTACGTTTTCAATTTGTATTCTTCTCCTTTCGATGCAATCGATTCAACAACTGGTCAATCAAATCGCTATGAATTAGGACTTTTCGACGTGGAAGATCCACTGAATCACAAAGACATCGACCGTTTAGAGGAATTGTATTTGAAGTATCACTTCAAAGAAACGCACTTTACACTTGGACGCCAATTAATCAATACACCTTTTATCAATTTGCAGGATGGTCGTATGCGTCCAACAGGTGTTGAGGGAATTTGGATTGAATCCACTCAATTGAAAAACACCAAGATCGAAGGAGGATATATTTACGCTGTTTCTCCCCGAAGTACAACAAAATGGTACAACATTGAAGAATCCATTGGGATTTATCCATCAGGAGTGAACATTGATGGTTCAAAATCTAATTACCATGATAATTTATCAAGTCGTGGAGTTGGAATGTTGGGAATTACGCACAAACCCTTGAAATGGCTGAAGTTTCAGCTGTGGGATTTGTACACTGATAACATTTTTAATTCAGCCTTGGCACAAGTGGATGTTGAAATCCCGACCAAGAAGCAGTCAAAATTCTACACTTCGGCGCAATTCATTCGTCAAGATGCAGTGAACGACGGGGGTAACGTTGATCCATCTAAAGCCTATTGCACCAAGAACGGTAAAGCCATGACTTTTGGTGGACGCATTGGTTTAAAAACGGAGAAATGGGATGTTTCAGCGAATTTCAATCACATTACCGATCACGGACGCTATTTAATGCCAAGAGAATGGGGAAGAGATCCGTTTTTCACCTTTATGCCAAGAGAGCGTAACGAAGGAGTAGGAAATTCAACCGCTGCTGTTTTGAAAATGGCGTATAAAATTCCAAAATACCGCATTCAAACCTCACTAATGGCGGGATATATCAACATGCCTGATGTGAAAAACACCTTCATGAACAAATACGGTTTCCCATCTTATTATCAGATCAATGCAGATGTCCGTTATGCCTTCGCTGGTTTACTAAAAGGCTTGGATGTGCAGATGTTGGCGGTTGCCAAAATCAATGCTGGTGAAACGTATGGGAATGATCGTTTTGTGATAAACAAAGTGAATATGGTGACGTATAATTTGGTGTTGAATTATCATTTTTAAGAAGCTCTTCTTCTTTTTGCCAAAGCGCAAAAAGAAGCAAAAAGCGCTTTTTTACAATTCACCAAAGGAACTTAGCGGCGCTCCGTTGCACTTCGGCCGCTACCGCCGACAAAGCTCACGATCAAATTCGAGATCAAAATAGTTACTCGATAAACTGAATATTTTTGAATCCGAAACGATTTTCATTCTCTTCGCTTTGCGGACTAGTTCTGCTGGTGAATTGTAGTTACTCACATCGAGAATTTAAAACTGCTTGATAAACATTCGGACGAGAATAACTCGGAGATTCAGTGAGTAAGTACTTCCGAAAGATCAAACAAGAAAATTAATTGATTTCACAGGGGCCCCCGCTCAATTGGCGAAGTGAGGAAGAAGAAAAATTTCTAATCGTTAACCAATTCGAAAAAGCGCTTGTCGTTTGTCCGCCGCGGCGGACACCCTTTTTGTGAATTGGTCGATGAGAAATTTTTCGCCGAACGGCTGCAATTGAGCTTGATTTTTTGGTTCTTTTTCATCAAGGAAAAAGAACAGAAGAATGAAGAATGAACTTTTTCTTAAGCTTGTAAAAGTAAAAAAGACCAACATATTTACTGCATGAATATGCAAAAAATCAAAAATTCGTTTCACTGTAACAATTGTTACCTTTTTGGATTTGAAAATAGTCGATTTTTGTACTTCATAAACTTTATAAAATTTCAACATACATGAAAATCGAACAAATTTACACAGGATGCCTAGCGCAAGGTGCATACTACATCACATCAAATGGAGAGGCGACAATTATCGATCCTTTAAGAGAAATTCAACCGTATATTGATCGAGCAAAAGCAGACAATGTAAAAATCAAATACATCTTTGAAACGCATTTTCATGCTGATTTCGTGAGTGGTCACGTTGATTTAGCGAAAGCTACAGGTGCAACGATTGTTTATGGACCAAACGCAAAAACAGCTTACGAAGCGCATATCGCAACGGACGGTGAAATCCTGAAATTGGGCGATATTACATTTAAAGTGTTACATACACCAGGACATACAATGGAAAGTACATGCTTTTTGTTGATTGACGAAAATGGAAAAGACAACGCAATTTTCTCAGGTGATACGTTGTTTATTGGTGATGTTGGTCGACCAGATCTTGCTCAAAAGGCAGCTTCGATGACTCAAGAGCAATTAGCAGCGACCTTATTTCACTCATTGAGAGATAAAGTGATGACTTTGGCAGATGACGTAACAGTTTATCCTGCGCATGGTGCTGGTAGTTCATGTGGAAAGAACATGAGTAAGGAAACAGTTAGTACAATTGGCGAACAAAAGCAAGCGAATTATGCCTTGCGTGCTGACATGACAGAAGCGGAATTTGTGAAAGAAGTAACGGATGGTTTATTGCCGCCTCCAGGATACTTCGGAATGAACGTGATGATGAACAAAACTGGTTACGACAACATTACTGAAGTGATGGAACGTGGTTTACAGGCATTGACACCAGCGGCATTTGAAGCAGCGGCAAACGAAACAGGTGCTGTTGTTTTGGACACGCGAAATGCACAAAATTTCTCAGAAGGATTTATTCCAAATAGCATCAACATTGGATTGGACGGACAATTTGCCCCATGGGTAGGAGCGATGTTGCCAGATGTGAAGCAAGAATTGTTATTAGTAACAGATTTAGGTCAGGAAGAAGAAACAGTTAAGCGTTTAGCGCGTGTTGGTTACGATCACGTACTAGGTTTCTTGAATGGAGGCTTTGACGTTTGGAAAAATGCAGGGAAAGAAGTAGATACCGTAACACGTATTACTGCTGAAGAATTTGCTCAAAAATTCAAGAAAGAACAGATTGTAATTGACGTTCGCAAGCCAGGAGAATTTGCTGCAGAGCACGTTGATGGTGCGAAAAGCATTCCATTGGACTTCATCAATGAAGACATGGCGCAATTCCCGAAAGAAGATGCATTTATTCTTCACTGTGCAGGAGGATACAGAAGTATGATCGCAGCATCAATCTTAAAATCGAGAGGTTACGATAACTTCATCGAAGTAATTGGAGGATTTGGTGCTATTTCAAAAACGGAGGTCCCAAAAACAGACTATGTTTGTCCTTCAACATTACGCAAAGCATAAAACAACCACTTACAAAAAAAAAATAACCGAGCCGTGCAAAATTTTTGCACGGCTTTTTTTTGTCTAAAACCGTTTTTTTCAAATTCATCCACAAGTAAATTGTAAATATATCATCTGAACAAAAGATTAAGCAATCCAGCTTATGTAAATTCTTAGTTCATGATCTTGCGTTTATTAGTTTTATCCTTTTTTCTACCTATTATCACGTTTGCACAAAATAACACACAAACCATTCGAGGAACCATCACCGACAAACTTTCCCAATCACCAATAATTGGTGCAACTATTCAAATTTCGAGTTTGCAAATAGGCGCCATATCAGATTCGGTAGGTAATTATTCCCTATCATCAATTCCACCGGATAGATATGAGGTTAAGATCAGTTGTTTTGGATATAAAACACTTATTATTCCGAATGTCGTTGTCACTTCTGGTAAGGAAGTTATGCTGGATTTAGCGCTAGAGGAAGATATGCAGCAGCTGGGTGAAGTAACTGTAAAAGCTACAAATAAGGGAGGTACGATTAATAAATTGGCGAGTGTCAGTGCCCGAACATTTTCAATGGAGGAAATAAACCGCTATGCTGGTGGAAGAAGTGATCCAGCGCGTTTAGCAGCGAATTTTGCGGGTGTAAGTGCTCCCGATGATAGTCGAAATGACATCGTTATTCGCGGAAATTCACCTGTTGGTGTCTTATGGAGAATTGACGGTATGAATGTGACAAATCCAAACCATTTTGCATCCGTTGGAACTACTGGTGGTGCAGTAAGTGCTATTAACACCAATCTATTAAAGAATTCAGATTTTTTCACATCGGCTTTTCCTGCTGAATATGGAAATGCAACTTCAGGTGTTTTTGATTTAGGTTTTCGAAATGGTAACAATAAAAAAAGGGAAACAACCTTTCAGGCGGGCGTAATTACTGGATTGGAATTAACAACAGAAGGTCCATTTAGTAAAAAAAGTGATGCTTCTTACCTCGTTGGATATCGTTATTCCTTGGCGGGAATAGCACAAGCTGTTGGTGTAAACATTGGAACAACCGCAACACCAACCTATCAGGATTTATCGTTCAAATTGAACAGCGGCAACACAAAATTCGGTAGATTTTCTATGTTTGGAATTTTAGCTTCAAGTACCATAAACATAGGTGGCGGTTCGCCAAGCCAGTTATATGGTAATGGAAATCAAGTTGATTTTGCGAGTAAAATTGGAATTGGAGGCGTAAACCATTTTAAACAATTGAACACCAAATCCTTTCTGTCTACAACTGTTGGCGTTAATTATGCATCAACAGATCAAACCATGTATGACTATGATAAAATGGCTGATTCCATGTACACACGAGAAGTAAGTAACGTTGCTAAAACAAGCTATTATTTGAGCAGTAATTATAATTTAAAAATTAATTCGCGCTTGTTTTTAAAAGTGGGAATTCAAGATGAAATAATTGGTTTAGATCTGAATTACAAAACACGACAAAATGTATTTGCTCCCGAAAAACAAATTTGGGATTATCAAAGCGGAACAAATTTAGCACAAGCCTTTGTTCATTTGAAGTATGCCATTTCGAATAAGTTAACATTAAATACAGGAGTCCATTCGCAGTATTTCTTTCTGAACGGATCATCATCCATTGAGCCTCGCGTTGGACTTGTTTACAATGCCACAAATAGAAGCAGTTTTAACCTTGGCTATGGATTGCATTCTCAAATGCAACCAATTAATGTCTATTTTCTACAAACGACAGGTGTAGATGGGAATACCTATTACAACAATGAAAACTTAGATTTCACAAAAAGCCATCATGTTGTTTTGGGCTATAATTTCCAACCATTTACTGATTGGAGAATTAAAACAGAAGTATATTATCAGTCAATCTACAATGTTCCAGTAACATCTTATTCGAGCAGTTATTCCATGTTAAATACAGGATCGACTTTCAAAACTGATTTAACCGATAGCTTGGTAAATGATGGAACAGGTTCGAATTATGGGATTGAACTTACTGTAGAGAAATTCTTCAGCAAAGGATATTATGGCTTAATCACTGCATCTATTTACAATTCGAGCTATGTGGGAAGCGATGGAGTAGAACGAAACACTGCATTTAATGGAAGATATGTTTACAACATTTTAGCGGGTAAAGAATGGAAGATAGGGAATGATAAAAGAAACAGGCTGTCAGTTGACCTTAAATTCACGAATGCTGGAGGAAGAGCATACACGCCTTTTGATTTAACGGCATCCACAGCACTTGGACATGAAGTTCTTTCAACGGATGCTTATTCGAGTTATTATGCCAATTATTATCGTTTAGATTTTAAAGCTGGCTTCACATTGAATAGTAGTAAAAGAAAGATTGCGCAAACATTTTCATTGGATTTGCAAAACGTTACGAACCATAAAAATGTATTTTCACAAAGCTTTGATGGAAAAACACTTTCAATCAATACAACCTACCAACTGGGATTTTTCCCCAACGTAGTGTATAAAATTCAATTTTAGAATTTCTCATTTCAAAAGTTGCACTGTGTTTTGTGAACGATATTTTAAAAAAAGCATTAAATCTCTAATCGCTGCTCTCTTCTCTTGTTCTAACCTCTAAAGCCTTTATCTAATTTTCTTAAAAAATAAATAACTTTGAAAATATTACCATGGTAGCTATATTTGCACCATGAAAATAGAAGATGCAATTCAAGCAAAGTTCCAGTCTCCGCAGCATAAAGCAGTTGTGAACCTGCGCTTTACAGCCAATTTCTTATCGAATATTCAAAATAACTTCATGGCTCAGTTTCATTTAACGATGCCACAATTCAATATTTTGCGCATTTTACGCGGTGCAAAAGACGCCATTAATGTGAATACTGTCAAAGAACGTATGTTGGAGAAATCGCCCAATACAACGCGTTTAATGGATAAGTTGATTGAAAAAGAATTGATTGACCGGGTACGTTGTAATGAAGATCGACGTGTAGTTTATGTGAAAATCTCCGAAAAAGGATTAGCGCTTCTTGCTGAAATTGATGAACAATTCAAAGAAAATTCAATCATTCAGTTAAATATATCTGACGAAGATGCACAACATTTATCCGAGTTATTAGATAAAGTTCGCTTGTCTTATGGGGTTTGAACTTAAAGCCTACTTAGGTGAAAATTATCGGGTAATTAATGAAGTCGCACAACATCAATGGAAAAGTGATGAGCCTGAAGATTTGGGAGGAAAGAATGCCGGTCCTTCACCGGTCGAATTACTTTTATCTGCACTTGCAAGTTGTAAATTGATTACTATGCGCATGTATGCTGAACGAAAGCAATGGGAAACGGGTCGTATCGATATTCATCTTACGATTGAACAATTAGCTGAAAAAACGGTTATACATAAAGAAATCACCTTCGCTGGTGCACTTTCAGATGAACAACGAATTCGATTGTTGGAAATTTCAAACCGCTGTCCTGTAGCAAAAATGATTACACACCCAATCGAGTTTAAACTAAACTAAATGTCAAAAAAGCAAGTAACGTGGATGATCCTTTTAGCATTGGTCATCTTTACAAATATTTTAGAATCAATGATTCTTATGCCGCTTGCTTCAACTATAAAGCAAGATCTTGGAATGGATGATAACCAATGGGGCGTTATTATTTCTAGTTATTTATTTAGTGCCTTTATCGCTGGATTTTTGAGCATAGCAGTCATTGATAAATTCGACCGAAAAAAGTTTCTTATTGTAATTTATGCATTGTTCATATTCGGAACAGTAATGTGTGGAATATCAACATCCTATGAGTTTCTTGTCTTTGCTCGAATCTTTGCAGGTTTCTTTGGAGGAGTTCTTTCAGCGCAGGTTATGGCGATGGTCGGTGACTTAGTGCAGCCTGAACACAGAGGAAAAGCGACAGGAATTGTGATGGCCGGATTTTCAACTGCTGCAGCATTGGGAATTCCATTAGGAATCTCCATTGGATTAACGTGGTCGTGGCAAATGCCTTTTTTCTTTATTGTTGGACTTTCTGTTCTTACTTGGATTTCCCTGATTTTATTTCTTCCTGAAATGAATGGAAATCGTTCTGGAATTTCGATGCTTCAATCCTATAAGATTTTGGGACGTGTTGTAAAGAATAAAAACCAGTTAAAAGCATTGTTGTTTTCTACGACCATCATTTTTGGTCAATTTGCAATTATTCCATACCTAGCAGATTACGTGGAACACAATATCGGTTTTAAAAAAAATGAATTGGTCTGGATGTACTTCTTTGGTGGAATTCTGACATTTATTACAAATCCGTTTATTGGATTTTTGGCCGATAAATTTGGACAACTTAGGGTGTTTTTAATCATAATGTTGTTGTCTTGTATCCCTATTATGTTGATTACTTCCATGGGAGAAAACCCAATTCCAGTGGTATTAATCGTAACTTCTGGATTCTTTATTTTCGCAGGCGGCAGAAACATTCCGGGTACAGCTTTGGTCTTAAGTACTGCTGCACCATATGAGCGAGGAGGATTTATGAGCATCCGTTCCGCAGTGCAACAATTAGGAAGTGGAGTAGCAGTGATGTTAGGTAGTTGGATCCTTTATCAAGACGATTTAGGGAAATATATTAACTTTGAAATCGTTGGATACATCGCTGTAACAACGAGCATTTTGTCCTATTTTATCTTAAGGACAATAAAATCAGAATATTAGAATGAAAAATTTATACATAGTAGCATTACTTTTTATTGGAATAAGTTCAATTTCTTTTGGTCAGAAGGATGGAATATTAACAGGACGAATTGTCGATAAATTATCCGATAAACCCATGGAATATGTTTCCTTCCGTCTTTTCTCTGTGAAAGATTCCAGTGTTGTAGCTGGAATTTTTACCGATCCCGATGGTCGTTTCAATTTGGAGCAATTAGCCTATGGAAATTTTTATGGTAAACTGACTTTTTCTGGATATGAAACAATTTCAATTAATGATATTAAGATATCTGCTTCCATAAAATCGGTGAATTTAGGAACCTATAAAATGATCATTGATAAAGCAATCGATTTTGAGGAGGTAAAGGTGGTCGGTCAATTAGATGTGCTAAAAGCTGGAATTGATAAGAAAATCTACAATGTTGGAGAAGACCTTTCCGTAAAAGGGGGAACAGCGAATGATGTATTGAACAATATTCCTTCTGTCGAAGTGGATCAGGATGGAAGAATTATGCTCCGAGGAGATGGAACGGTGACGGTGTTAATTGATGGTCGACCAAGTTCGTTATCAGGTGGAAATGGTAAATCGTTATTGGATGCATTGCCTGCAGGTTCAATTGAACGAATAGAAGTGGTTACAAATCCTTCCGCAAAATATGATCCTGATGGAACTTCTGGAATCATCAACATTGTATTGAAAAAGAATAAACTGAAAGGTTTCAACGGTATGTTGACAGCAAATGTAGGTTCTGGAAATTTAAATGGTGGAAATGTTGCAGATGGTTCTTTTTCTTTGAGCTACAGAAATGGAAGATTCAATGCTTATGGCAGTTATTCTGGACGTTATATGGCTGGATATCGAAACAATTATTCATCATTGGAACAAACCTTTTCAGATAATTCATCCTTGAAAATTGTTCAGAATCGCTTGGGAACAGATTTAAATGCTGGTCATACTTTTAGAGTAGGATCGGATTTTTATTTGAAACCACGACACGTAATTGGATTTTCAGCTACCGGAAGTATTGGTCAGCGCGACAGAACAGGAGATCAATGGAACACTTCATATGACGGTGATGGAAATGTAATTTCCTTTTGGAATCGTACGTCGTATGATCCAACTAATCAAGAGAATTTTGATTTAAATGTGAATTATAAGTTTGACTTAAAAGATGATAAAGGTTCATTTATAATTGATGCGAACCAATCATTAGGAAAAGAAGAGATAGAAGGTTATTACGAACAAACGGATTATAATTTGGATTCTACCTTGATAGGAAGCTATTTGCTTGATCAACAACTTTTAAATACGGAGAAAAATAACGTAACTACGGTTCAATCAGATTTTACTTATTTGCTTCCGAAGAAAAAGGCGCGCATCGAAACGGGATTAAAAGCAATTGTGCGACAACAAGGGGTAGATACTTATTCTGAATCACTTAATCAGTCTACTCAAGAATACGCAGAAGATACATTGGCGAATTTCATTTACCAGTATGATGAACAAATTTACAGTGCCTATGGTATTTTTGGACAGGAATTGGGAAAATTCAAGTACCAAGCAGGTGTTCGCCTAGAGCAATCTTACCAAATACCAAATTTGATTTCTGACACAATCCGTATTGTAAATGATTTCTTCAATTTCTTTCCTTCAGCGCATATTCGTTATGCTTTCACACCGAAAAGTGAAGTTTCATTGAGTTACAGCCGAAGAATTAATCGAGCAGGATCAAGCAATTTGAATCCGTTTACGAATTATTCCGATCCTTATAATTTACAACGTGGAAATCCAAATTTACAACCTGAATACATCGATTCGTATGATTTAGGATATACAAATGAACGCAAGAAAGTTACCTTGACAACGAGTATTTTCTATCGCTATACGACAGGAGTTATTACGCGAATTAAAGAGTTTTATGCGGATAATACTTCAGCAGTAACGTATGCGAACATTGATAAAAGCTATAGTTTTGGAACAGAAATGATTTTTATTGTGAAGCCTACAACTTGGTGGAGAAATTCGATTTCTGGAAACGCCAATTACATTCAATACGATGACAACACAAATAGTTTTAACCGAAGTGGTTTTAACTGGAATTTGAAATATTCAGGAACCTTTGATTTCTGGAAAAAAACAGCCTCTATTCAAATTAATGGAACATACAATGCACCTCGTATAACAGTTCAAGGGACCGCTCGTAGAAGAGGGGCACTCGATATTTCTGGTGAGAAGAAATTTAAGGATGGAATGTTTAGTGTAGGGTTTAGGGTATCGGATATATTTAATCGTCAAGGGTTTGAAATGCAAGTAAATCAACCAACAATTCGTCAAGATGTTGAATTTAAATGGTTGACTCGAAAGTACTTTGTCACATTCACTTATAAGTTTGGAAAATTAGAAATTTCCAAGAAAAACCAAGGTGGCGGAGGCGAAGGAGGATTTGATATGTAATAATAACAGGAAAATTCTACACATTTCATTAAAATTAGCGGGATAAAAAAGTGAGCTTTCTAGGTTTACGTTTCCCGCAGAGGTCACAGAAAATCGAGGAGATGTGTTTGTTGGTTATTCGGTTCTGCGGAACTCTGCGAGATCAGCGGGATAAAAAAATAAGCTTTCTAGGTTCGCGTCTCTCGCAAAGGGCATAGAAAATCGAGGAGATGTGTTTGTTGGTTATTCGATTCTGCGAAACTCTGCGAGATCAGCGGGATAAAAAAGGAAATTCATTGAGTTTTAGTTTCCCGCAGAGGTCACAGAAAATCGCGGAGATGTGTTTGTTGGTTATTTGATTCTGCGTAACTCTGCGAGGTCAGCGGGATAAAGAAGTGAGCTATCTGTGTTCATGTTTCCCGCAGAGGACAAAGAAAATCGCGGAGATGTGTTTGTTGGTTATTTGATTCTGCGAAACTCTGCGAGATCAGCGGGATAAAGAAGTGAGCTATCTGTGTTCATGTTTCCCGCAGAGGGCAAAGAAAATCGCGGATATGTGTTTGTTGGTTATTCGATTCTGCGAAACTCTGCGAGGTCAGCGGGATAAAGAAGTGAGCTATCTGTGTTCATGTTTCCCGCAGAGGGGCAGAAAATCGCGGAAATAGGTTTGTTAGTTATTTGATTCTGCGTGACTCTGCGATATCAGCGGGAGAGAAAAGGAAATTCATTGTGTTTTAGTTTCCCGCAGAGGGCGCAGAAAATCGCGGAGCTAGATTTGTTAGTTATTTGATTCTACGAAACTCTGCGAGGTCAGCGGGAGGGAAAAGGAAATTCATTGAGTTTTAGTTTCCCGCAGAGGTCACAGAAAATCGCAGAGCTAGATTTGTTGGTTATTTGATTCTGCGAAACTCTTGGAGATCAGCGGGAGGGAAAAGGAAATTCATTGTGTTTTAGTTTCCCGCAGAGGGCGCAGAAAAACGCGGAGATGTGTTTGTTTGTTATTTGATTCTGCGAAACTATGCGAGATCGGTGGGATAAAAAAGTAAGTATTCTAGGTTCACGTATCCCGCAGAAGGCGCAGAAAAACGCGGAGCAGTGTTTGTAAGTTTTCTATTCTGCGAAACTCTTGGAGATCAGCGGGAGGGAAAAGGAAATTCATTGTGTTTTAGTTTCCCGCAGAGGGCGCAGAAAATCGCGGAGCTAGATTTGTTAGTTATTTGATTCTACGAAACTCTGCGAGATCAGCGTTAGGGAAAAGGGAATTCATTGTGTCTTAGTTTCCCGCAGAGGGCGCAGAAAATCGCGGAGATAGGTTTGTTCGTTATTTGATTCTGCGTGACTCTGCGAAATCAGCTGGATAAAAAAGTGTCTAAGAAATTCTAGTTGCTTAATAGGGTTCAAGTCATTTGAATCCGTCGTAGGAATTTTTTTTTAAGAAATTTATTTAAGGTCAACTAAACTTTTTGGTAATTGGTTTTGGCACCAAGTCCAAGTATGGCTTTATCAATTGAACCAAGTTTTTTAGAACCAGATGACTTTCCTGAAGAAAGAATTTTGCGGATGTCCAATTTTGTTTTCATAACGGATCTTTTTAATTGTTTTGAAAAGGTAGCCAATTATTGTACCAATGTTATGACGATTGATTGAAGCTACTAGTTGGCTGATTGAACAGTTTACTCTATCGTTACTTGAATACAGCTGTTACTTTATCCTCTGCAATTTCGATTACTTTTCCAGGAGCAAGTTCACCTAATTGAATTTTTCCAATTGCGGAACGAATTAGTCTCAATGTTGGAAATCCAGCTGCAGCAGTCATCTTACGGACTTGTCTGTTTTTTCCTTCTGTAATTGTTAGCTCAATCCATGAAGTGGGAATCTCAGCGCGAAAGCGAATAGGAGGGACACGCTCTGGAATGTCAGGCGCATTTATTTTTTTGCATATTGCAGGATCGACCAAATGTAATTTGCCGTTGTGACTAATGGTAATGTTTCCACTCTCTAGCAAAGAAATTGCATCATTCGTTATATCTCCTTCGACTTGTACCCAATACGTTTTGGTATGCAGTGATCTTGGATTCAGCAAACGTGTTTTTAAGCGATTATCATTGGTGAGTAACAAAAGTCCTTCGCTATCTTTATCCAAGCGTCCGACTGAATAAACATCCTTTGGAAAAGGGTAGAGTGATCCTAATAATAAATCATCTGGTTCACCTGTGAATTGAGACAAGTAACCAAATGGTTTATGAAGTAAATAATAATGATAACTCAATTTTCTTTACTACAAGTATAAACGAAGGCAGGCGGAAAGTTGAATGGAGTGAAGTCAATCGATACCTTTTCGAAAACACGTTTGATGTGTTTCTTTGAAGTCAACGAATATTGAAATTGCACGTAGTTACCATTCACACGCAATGACTTATAGGAAGCATCCAGAACTGCGTCTCTCAATTGTGGTGGGAATACCGCCAAAGGCAATGAAGAAACAACGATATCAGCTTGTGATAAATTTAATTTAGTTAAATAATGCTCAATCTTTTCTGCTGAATCATGTATCAAATGAACACGAGGATCTTTAAAAATGTGTGTTAAACTATAAAAGAATTCGTCATTCAATTCGAAGACAAGAATGACTGCATTAGGATGCATTTTTTCCAAAATTCTTTTTGTAAAAACACCAGTTCCTGGACCTAATTCTACAATGACATCTGCTTTTGTGAAGTCAATGTTTTTCATCATAAGATTCGCAAGAAAGCGTGAACTAGGTGCCATGGCACCAACCATTTTCTTTTGTTTCCAAAACTGTTGTAGGAACGAACTTTTCTTTTTCATTTACGCTTATTCTCGAATTGCTAATTTACCATTATTCACCACTGCACAAACAACTCCTTGCAATTCTTTATCAATAAATGGTGAGTTATTCGTTTGGCTTATTATTAAGTCCTTGGTAAACTGCCACTTAGTTGTTGGGGAGAAAATCGTTATATCTGCTTTATTTCCTGGTTGAATAGCATTTGTATCAAGCTCAGTAATTCCTCTTGCATTTGTTGAAAGTGCTTTAACGATAGATTGTAGATTTGCTTTTGGGTCAGTCATCAAACTTGCAAAAACCGTTTGCAATTGAATACAACCAAATGAAGCATTGTCAAATTCAACATCTTTTTCTTCCTTGTCATATGGTCGGTGATCAGAAACAATTGTGTCTATTGTACCATCATTAATACCATCCCAAAGCGCAATACGGTCGTGTTCTCTTCTTAGAGGAGGCATTACTTTGAAATTAGAATCGAATCCAAGTACAGCCGTTTCATTGAAGAGTAAATTCATCACATGAACATCTGCCGTAACATTAAGACCTTTCTTTTTCGCTTGACGAACCAATTCAACACTTTCACCACATGAAATTCCAGTCAAATGAATGTTTCCACCTGTGTATTCTACCAAACGTAAATTACGCTCTACTTGAATGATTTCTGCAATTGTTGGATCAGCCTTCAAACCCGTTCGAGTTGATGCTTCACCTTCATTTACCATTCCTTTACCTGCTAGTGAATAATCACGTGAAAAGGCGATGATTTTACCATTGAAATTTTTTGAGTACAACAGCGCACGATACATAATTCCTGAGTTTACCGGAACTAAATCATCTGAAAATAATTGAACACCTGATGAGTGCATGTCAAACATTTCTGCTAAGTTTTCACCGGCCATGCGTTCTGTTATTGCACCGATTGGATGAATGGAAGTAACGTGATTTTCTGCTTTGCGTAGCATGTATTCAATTTCCGTTTTACCGTCAACAACTGGATGGGTGGAAGGCAGCACAGCAACATGCGTATAACCACCAAAAGCTGCTGCATCTAAACCAGATTCGATGGTTTCTTTATGCTCTTCTCCTGGATCGCAAAAATTTGCTTTTAAGTCAACCCAACCCTGAGAAACATATAAATCTTCCCCCTCAATGCGTTGTGCTTCTTCATCAATTAAGTCTGTCCCAATTTCTTCAAATATGCCATCGTTAATTAGAATATCTACTACATTTCCGTTGTAATCGGAAGTTGTATCAATGACTGTCGCTTTCTTAATTAGTATTTTCATTCGGTACGTTGTATTATTTCAAGAATTTTAAAACCACCATTTCACCTAGGAGAAAAACGAGTGCTAATATCACACAGAGTCTCCAATATTCAAATGGCTTTTCAATATCTATTTTTGCTAAACTTTGTCCTTGGGTTATTTCTTTCGAAGAAACATTTTCAATTCCAGCTTCTTTCATACTCGTTTCAATTTCACTTGAGCTTGCGTATTCTACAGATGACTCCGAACGATTATAATTCAAGGAAACAACTCCTTGTTTGTCGTCATCGACCAGGTCATAATTGCCAGCGGGTAAATTTTCAATTGCTTCGGCACCGTTTAAAATAAGATAAGAAATTAATCCGCGTTTTTCAATGCGTGGTATAAAATCAACTTTCTTGCTTTTTAAGTGAACTGGATTTTCTGTTGCAGGCTTTTCAAACAAAGGATAAAAAGCATCTTTTCCAATGGTTAATGCGATGGGTCCACTTCGTTGACTCAATTCAGCCATTCGAAGTAAAACTGCTGGATACAATGATTCAGAAGTAAAATTTCCAAAAGATTGATCAAGTGAACTAGCGAATAAATAGGCGTTGAATGCATTGTTCGAGCGCATTAATAAAGGTTGACCATTTTGCATGGTGATTAAATCCAAGTATTTTGCTGAGCTTGAGTTTGCAACGCTGTATGCTTGAGTAATTGCTGGTAAATTCAATTCTTCTTTTTCTTTATCAAACATGCCCAAAAAGAAAGGATCTTCATAAATAACTTTACGAATTTTTGTTCCCTGAGCAATGGTGCGACCAAGAGCTGGAAGTTGAATTTTAGTTAAGAAGGAATTAGCCGACTGACTGTCAATTTTCTTACCTGGGAAAAGCGCAATTGATCCGCTTGATTCAGCAAAAGAAACAAGATTTTCAGATAAACCTGAAGGAATTTCATTCACTCCGTTCAAAACAACTAATTCAACGCCATTCAGGGCATCAAGTGTAAATGAACCTTGTGGAATTGCTTTAACTGTATAAAATGCTTCGAGCGAATAGATTTGTTCAACAGTTTGACTAGCATCCTCTCCATTAATAATTAAAATATCTAATTTCTGATCAACGAAGTAAGAGAAATAATAATCGTCATCCCAAAACAATTGCTTATCGTTAACCGTTATTTTTCCGTTTTTATAACCTTTTGTTTTTTCGGTGTAATTGATTGTTGTGATTGTTTTATCTTTTGCTGGAACATCTACGAACACATCGCGCTGAACCTTGTCTAAGGTAAATTTTACTTCAACATTCGTCAAATCTTCCTCACTTTCATTGATTAAGCGAATTGACAGTTCTTTTGAAGAACCAACCTTATGTACAGGTGAGGAAAACCAAATAGAATCGATAAACAAATTCGATTGTTCTTGTGGTGTAAGTTTAATTGGATAATAGAAATTAGATGGATCCGCCTTGAATGCGTCAGCTTTAGAAGTATTTTTTTGAAAATCAGAAAGATAGATGTACTGACGTGTACCAATTTTTCGGCCCGTTTCATTTTCTTTATCTAGGACACCTTGTTGCCATGAAATGATATCTTCTAATTGTCGAACCATCGGTCCAGGAACAATTTTATCTAAATAATCAAGTGCTTCAACTTTCGTTAAGATACGTTTTTCAATTCCATTCAATTGATTTGTATGCAACAAAATACCTGTTGACAAAGGGGCATCGTTTATGATTTTTCGCGCTAATTCTCATGCTTCTGAAATCAATTCTCCTTCTGTGCCTTTTGCTGTCATGGAAAATGAATTGTCCAAATACAAGGCAATAACTGGTTTTCCACCTTTAGTTGAAGATTCAGCGGGAATAAATGGCTGTGCGAATGCAAATATCAACAAAGAAAACGCAAGTAAACGCAAAGCTAAAACAAGGTAATGCTTTAATTTTTGTGTAGAACGCGTTTGTTGATCTACAAATTTTAAAAACGAAAGACTTGGAAAATAAAGAACCTTATATTTTCGGAAATTAAATAAGTGAATAATCACCGGAATTGCCAATACGGCAAAGGCCCATAGAAATTCAGGGTGTACAAATTTCATGTTTCAAATGTAATGAAAATAACTGTGTTTGTACAACTGTTGAGGACAGTGTTTAAAACTTTTCAAAAGCTCCTAAGCCAAAAAGCGCAAAGTCATATTTTACGGGGTCCTCAGGATCAAATTCACGCAGATTTACCATTAATTCATCCAAGGCTTTCCAGTCATCTTGTTTCCGAGTTAACAGGCCTAACTGTCGCGCATATTTGCTCGTATGCACATCCAACGGAATATTTAACTCAGACGGTTTTATCGTTTTCCAAATTCCAAAATCAACTCCTTTTGTGTTCGGACGAATCATCCATCGAAGGTACATGTTGAGGCGTTTCGCTGCTGAATTGCGGGCTGGGTCTGACAAGTGCTTTGCCGAACGGATTTCGTGATCTGTAGTCAAAAAGATATTGCGAAAATGAATAATTCTATTTTTGACATTGCCACTGTTTTGTGGATCAACAAAGCATGCTTCTAAATTCCCAGATTTGTATATTTCATGTAAACTTCTGAAAAAGAAATCCAAATCTCCTGCGTTGAATGTGCGGTGAACAAAAGGATGCAGCATATCTGGAGATTGCTTGTAATTCTTGATGAAATCAAAAGGCGAATGTTCCATGATTTCCAACAGTTTTTCACCACTTTTCAGAATTGAAACGCGATTTCCCCAAGCAATTGTGGCCATCAAAAAACCGCTAATTTCGATATCCTCTTTACGAGAGAAACGATGGGGGATTTGTATCGGATCACTTTCAAGGAAAACAGGTTTTTCGTATTGCTCCGCCTTGTAATCAAGAAATTCTTTGAGTTCTAACTTAGTCATTCGCACTAAGAGACAATGATACCATCTTTCATCACCAACTTACGGTCAGCCATTGCAGCTAGACTTTCATTGTGCGTAACAATCACAAATGTTTGTTTGAATTCATCTCTTAAATCAAAAAATAATTGATGTAATTCTTGAGAATTGGCTGAATCCAAGTTACCTGAAGGTTCATCAGCAAAAATCACTTTTGGATCATTCATTAATGCGCGACAAACTGCTACACGTTGTTGTTCACCTCCAGATAATTCAGCGGGTTTATGTTCTCCACGTTCTTTTAAACCGAGGCGTTCCAATAAAACAAGTCCTTTCTTTTTAGCATCTTGCATGTTATCGCCTTTAATCAAAGCGGGCATGATTACGTTTTCTAGAGCTGTAAACTCAGGAAGTAATTGATGGAATTGAAAAATAAAACCGATGGATGTATTTCTAAATGCAGATAGCTTGTTGGAAGACAGGGTGAAAGGGTTTACACCGTTGATAAATAGTTCACCTTTGTCTGGCTTGTCTAATGTCCCAAGTATTTGTAAAAGAGTAGTTTTGCCCGCTCCAGATGAACCAACAATTGAAATAACTTCAGCCTGCTGAATTTCCAAATCAATTCCTTTTAGAATCTCAAGTGAACCGTATGCTTTCGTTATTCCTTTTGCAACAAGCATTATTTTTTCATTTTAAGTGTGTGTCCCATTTTATCTCTCTTCGTTTGCAAGTACAATTCATTGTGCTCGTTACTTTCGATTTCTAAGGGAACATTTTCAATTATTTCTAAACCATATCCAACCAAACCAGTTCTTTTTGTTGGGTTGTTTGACATTAAACGCATTTTTTTGATTCCTAAACTACGAATGATTTGAGCACCAATACCATAATCACGCTCATCACCTTTAAATCCAAGTTTGATGTTTGCTTCCAAGGTATCATAACCTTCTTCTTGCAATTTGTATGCTTTCAGTTTATTCATCATTCCAATTCCTCGACCTTCTTGATTCATATAGATGATAGCACCTTTACCTTCTGCCTCAATCATTTCCATTGCTTTGTGCAATTGCGGACCACAATCACATCTGCATGATCCAAAAATATCGCCAGTAATACATGAAGAGTGAACGCGCACAAAAACAGGTTCATTTTCGTCCCATGTGCCTTTTATCAATGCTAAATGTTCTTGTTCTGTATTTTTTTCTTTGAAGGCAATTAATTGAAAATTACCATACTGAGTAGGCATTTTTATATCAACAACACGGTCAATAAGAGATTCGTTGGCAATTCTGTATTTTATTAAATCTTCAATTGAGACAATTTTTAAATCAAACTTTTGGGCAATTTCCAGTAATTCTGGTAATCGAGCCATTGTGCCATCCTCATTCAAAATTTCAACAATCAGTCCCGCTGGTTCAAACCCAGCCAATCGAGATAAATCGATAGCCGCTTCGGTGTGACCAGCTCTTCTCAAAACGCCACCTTTCTTCGCTCGAAGTGGAAAAATATGTCCTGGTTTCCCAAGTTCAGCAGGATTGGTAGCTGGATCAATCAATGCTTTAACAGTCATGTAACGATCACTCGCTGATATACCTGTTGTGCAACCATGTCCCATTAAGTCAACCGAAACGGTAAAAGGTGTTTCATAGGCTGCTGAATTGGATTTTACCATTAACTCTAATCCCAATTCATCGCAGCGATCTTCAACTAGTGGTGCACAAATTAATCCGCGACCATGTGTCGCCATGAAGTTTATAATTTCTGGCGTTACATTGCGCGCAGCTGTTAAAAAGTCACCTTCGTTTTCTCTATCCTCATCATCAACTACAATTACTACTCGTCCTTGTTTGATGTCTTCTATCGCTTCTGCAATGGTGTTTAATTTCGATTCCATAGTTGGATTTAATGTGGTGCAAAAATACTGAATAATTACTAAACACGAGCTTGACAGACTTGTTTACATTTTATAGTTTTTTTGTGTTTCTTATTGTTATAGCTGACTCAAGTCATGTTTCTGCAACAAATCATTTAATACATTTGCGTATGGAAAAATATAGTCGATTATATGTCAGTGCTTTATTATTGGCAATGGTTGCTTTAAATAGCGCTTGTTCAGAGGAAAGAGCCACTTTCACCGTAAAAAAATCGTCAATTGTCGAGGCGGTTTATTCAAGTATTGTTGTTGAACCATATGAGATGTACAATGTCAATGCTTCTGTGCCCGGATATTTGGATGTTTTGACCGCTAAAATTGGCGATACTGTAAAATCAAATGACATTTTGTTTTTAATTCGAGATATTACTTCCAAGAATACGGCAAGTAATGCCTTATTAGCTTATGAACTTGCTCAGAAAAATTATTTTGGAGATCAAAATGTATTGGATGATATGCGTTTGGAACTTAAAAGTGCTGAATTAAGAAAGAGAAATGATTCAATTCAATATCAACGAATTAAAGCCTTGCAAGCAAAGGATATGGCTACGAAGTTTGAGTTGGAACAAAGTGAATTAGTTTATTCAGCCTCGAAAAACAATTTTTCAGCAATTCAAAACCGAATTCGTCGAACAGAACGAGAATTAAAGTTGTCGATGGAACAAGCGAAGAATAATTTTAATTCAAGTTCAGCTCGTTCAGATGAGTCGACTGTGCGAAGTCGAGTGAATGGAATTGTCTATGATATTTACAAAGAAAAGGGCGAGTTAGTTTCTATGCAAGAACCTGTGGCAGTGGTTGGGTCGTATGATCGGTTTTCTATTCAGATGTTGATTGATGAAAAAGACATTACCCGCGTCAAAATTGGTCAGCGAATCGCAGTTACTTTAGAAGCTTATCCGAAAAAGGTGTTTGAAGCCGTCGTAAAACGTATCACTCCTAAAATGGATTCTAGAAATCAGACCTTTACTGTATTTGGCGAATTTGTGAATCCACCGGAATCATTATTTATGGGATTAACGGGTGAAGGAAATATTATCGTCAACCAAATTGATAATGCTGTAGTTATTCCGCTTGAATATTTGTTGGAAGGAAATAAAGTGGAAACGCCAACTGGAATAATCAAGGTAAAAACAGGTGTGCGAAGTTTGAGTCATGTTGAGATTCTTGAAGGCGTTAAAGAAGGCGACTTAATTTATAAACCATTATAATGAATTGGTCCATCATTCTTTCTATTTCAAAAACCCATTTACTTTCGCGTAAAAAGCAAACGGCAGTCGCTGCATTGGGGGTCACTTTTGGTATTGGGGCCTATATCATTATGATGAGCTTCATGACTGGATTGAATGGCTTATTGGATGGATTGATCTTAAATCGCACACCTCATGTACATATTTACAATGAAGAAAGTCCGAGTACTAAGCAACCGATTGATTATTTGCCAGAATATAAAGGTTCATCCAAATTTGTTTATTCGATAAAACCAAAGAAAAGTCAAACGAGAATTCACAATGCCTTGCCATTAATGAATTACTTAAAAACCAACAAATTGGTAAAAGGAGTAACTCCAATGGTGAAAGCTCAAGCGTTTTATTTGGCTGGTTCAACACGTATTAATGGTGCTTTAATGGGAGTAGATGTGTTGGATGAAGCGACACATTATAATTTGAATGATTACATTATAGAAGGGACGGTAAATGACTTAGCAGTAAGTGAAAATGGAATTTTATTAGGAAAAGGAGTTGGTAAGAAATTATCACTAAGAGTAGGTGATGTGGTGCAAATTAGCACAG
>JAIOZF010000123.1 GCA_021740745.1 Crocinitomicaceae bacterium
ACATAAAAATGTATCAAAACGTAGAAATATTTTGGCCGCTCCTCTTGGAATTACCTCATAATCAAGCTGTTTGGCTTAGGACAAACTGCTCTCTATCGATGCAGGTTGTTGCACATTCGTTTTATATCACAGGGATTACGAAACAAATATTAAAATGGTTGATTTATTCAATAATCTTTGGAGCAATCATAACAATATTCGGTTCAATGAGAAGCTTTCAAGAGTGGGTAGGACTCTGGATATGTGGAACTGTTTTCTTCCTAGGAATGTTGATAAACATGTTAGGTGCAAAAGAGAAGTAATGTCTAGTCCTAAAATAGATTGACATGTGTTAGGACTAGTCATGTTTAACTTAGTATTATCACCAAAAAACTCATTCCTTCTTCCAGAATTTATTTCCAGGATAGGTTACGATTTGATTGAACGTTTCCAATTCGTTTGTTAGGATTGCAGGATGAATCGTGTTTTCTAATACCTTAACATCAAAAATTTCTTCAACGGTAGAAGTATAATCAATTTGTCCAATAATATTATTGGTTAAAATATCGAAAAATATAAGTCCTGCATTTGTTGAGTTCTCTTTTACCTTTAGATCATTAAAATCCTTCGAGGTTTCTCGAATTTTCGATTTCCCAATCACAATAACATTTTCAATAAATGCCATTCCTCGAATGAAACACCCAAAGTTGAAGACCGTTTTAGCTGTTTTTGTTTCTCTATCAAATTCAACCAGATTTCCTTTTCCAGATTCTAAAAAATATAATTTATCATTATAAATACGGGGAGAATGTGGCATCGCTAAATTCTCTAAGAGAACGTCACCACTTGGAACTTCTAAAAGAACGCCAGAATTCATTTTATCCTCTCTCCAACCATGTTTGTAATTCGTTTTACTCAAGGCTGTTACGTACTTTGGGATTCCTTCTTCCATCGCCATTCCATTTAAGTGACAACGATCTTCAGGAATTAAGGAATCAATAAAAGTTGGCTTCCATTTAGGACGGAAACTATGGTTAATATCATAAACAGCAAGACAAGAAAGCAAGGTGTTGACGCCCCAAATCATACCATCTCCGAACTCTAAATCGTGGATGTCAAGGATTCCTGTGTGATACGTTGCTCGTTGTGCAAAAGCAACATCATAAGAAGTTTTTTCAGTATTGAGTACCTCATGAACATTTTCATTGGACGAAAAAAATCTTATTTCATCTAAGCAAGCAACAGCCATTTTTGTTCCTTGGAGCGCAATGCCCATTGGTTTTTTTAAACTTACTGGGGTTTGAACTAGCTCTGTTCCATTATCACTTGAAATGGCGATTAGTTTTCCAACTTGATAGGTTGTAATCAATACGCTGAATCTATTTTTAAAAAGTAGATCCGGTATATTTGATGAGTATTTAATATCGTAAAGATTCTTCATAAAAAAAGCCTCACTCGGAGGCTAATTAAGATTAGATATAAATTTTATTTTGATTCTAACTTCCAGATAGCACCATCAAGTGCAGTAATATCATCATCTAACCACATTTCTTTGTTTGTCAAACGTTTGATTTCAAACAACTGAACACTTCCGTCTACAATCAACGACAATTGCTCTTTATCTGATGCAAAATCCCAAGAACCTGCATATGAATATGACTGAGATGAACCTTGATAAGAATACGAAGAAGTGACCAATAAATCTCCACTTTTTTCAAATGACATGTTTACAGAATAATCAGTTCCGTATACATCTGCACCAATCGATTTTACTTCCCAATCACCAACTACTCTTGATTTTTTAGAGAGAAGTGAGAAACCAGGTCCATCCTCATATTTACCACAGCTTGAAACACCAATAGCCGTAACACCAGCTAGAGTAAGGTAGGTAAGATTTTTAAAATTTTTCATATTATTAATTTTGTGAGCAAAAATAGGCTCTTTTTACGAAAATCCAAATTTAAATTAAAGTTATATTCTGATACTAACGACTTTAAGTCTAATTGATTGATAGTGTTGAATAGACAAACTTTTAAATCTTTCATGGTATCATGTCATTCACCATAAATTGAGTTCCGCCGATCAAGCGTGTTTTTGGGAAAAATGAAGTGCAGCTTTGATGTTTTAACAACCCTTTGTTATTTAGATACGTTAAAGGCATGTTAAACAAAACAGAATTTGTTTACATTTGAATTCATTAATCTATAAAACTCAATTAAATGAAAAAACTATTACTATCTATTGCTGTATTGACTTTTGGTGCTTCTGCAGCTATGGCACAATGTACACCAGATGTTACTGCTCCGGCTCCAAACTACGCTGATTCAACTTTCGGTGCTTGGCCTGACACAACAACTAACTTTGCAAACGGAGCTGTTGGTGTTGCTTACACACAAGAATTACAATTTAAAGTTCCAACTGATGCAGGTGATGTAGATCCTCTTCTAACAGGACAAACGATTCAATCATTTACGGTTGATGCCGTTAATGGATTGCCTCCAGGATTGAATTATGCTTGTAATATTTCTAGTTGCACATTTAATGGTGGAACTGTTGGTTGCGCTTTACTTTCAGGTACGCCAACAACAGCTGGTACTTATGAAGTTTCAATTGATGTTACTGGAGTTGTATTGATTTTTGGTTTCCCTGCTACTGCACCTTACACATTTGTAGGTTACGAAATCGTTATTGGTTCTGCTGGTGAAGTAGAATTAGTGTACAACCCTTTTAAAGTTGTTCCTAATCCAGCAAACGACAAAATTAATATCCAAGGATTGTCTAAATTCAATGTTACTGGCATCGAAATTACAAACATGGATGGAAAAGTAATGCGTACAATGGATGCTACTGGTGTAGCTTCAATGGAAGTGTCTTTAGATGGTTTCGCAAACGGAATTTACTTCGTTAACGTTAACCACAGCAACGGTAAAGAAGTTGTTAAATTCATCAAAGAATAATAGAACTTTTCTTTTTGAAAGAAAAAGGTCGCTCATTGAGCGACCTTTTTTGCTTTTAAACTAATACTTCTTGTACAACTTTATCAATACGCTCACACAATTGGTCGGTAGGTAAATCATTATCATCTGTTCCAAATGGGTCTTCAATTTCTTCTGCCAACACCTCCATACTTACTAAGACATAAAACACAAAGGTCGCAATCAAGGCAGAGAAATAACCAAACTGAACAACAAAGGCCAATGGCAATGTCGTAACATAAATGAAGATAAATTTCTTTATGAACAAACTATATGAGAAAGGAATCGGTGTGTTTTTAATTCGTTCACAAGCTCCAATACTGTCTAACAAGGCATTTAGATTCTTGTCAATGCTCAAGAATTCTATATCTGAGATCTCACCCTTTTCTCGATGCAATTTTAATCGACGATACATTAATTCTACAATGGCAGTTGGTACATGATTACGGTTAATCAATTCATTTTTTTCAGCAGGAGTTAAATTCAATTCATCAATATCAATTCCGAGTCGCAAATGCTCTTTCATTGACACTGCAAAATTTGAGATCATTCGAGCAAAAAAATCTCTATCTGATTTCTCTTTTAGAAGAGGTGAAAGCTTCACCGCCATATTACGCGTATCATTTACTACTTCTCCCCATTTCCGTCGACCTTCCCACCAACGATCATAAGCAGTATTCGTACGGAAAACAAGAAGCAACGAAATAACAAACCCAATGAGGGAGTATACAGTAATCAGTTTTTCTAATTGGACAACATCAGGAAAGAAATGAATTTCAACAAAGGCGATCGCCAAAGTAAATAATCCAATATAAATAATTTCCTTCCATAACATTCGAAATGTATCGCTTCGATGAAATGCAAAAATCAGCGTAACCCAACTTTTTGGATTGTAATTAATCATATGTAAATAACAGTTATTATTAAAATTAAAATGAAAGCGAAAAAAATTTCTTCACTTAATGAATAACAAATCTAGTTTTTTATTTCTGACAAAATTTTCCAATAATTCTAGAATTGAACAAAAAACAAGAAGCCTTAACAAAAGTTCACCTATTTCAGATAAATCTAATAGAATTTAAGTGTAAAGCGTGTATAAAAACTGAAGTGCGATTAATGGTGTTAAAATATTAACAAGCGTTTGTAAGGGATTTCTATTCATTTACCTTTGTTCTGTTAAAAACTGAACAATATGGAAATCACACCTGAAATTAAACAGCGACTGGAGCTACTTAATGATAAGTATTCTTCCATGGGACAAGATCTCTTATCTTATCTAGATGGCTTGTTGTATGCTGATACCGTTAAGTATTGGGATTACATTGAATTGGACACGCTGTTGAGTTTACAGAAGCCACGAACTAACTTTCCTGATGAGCACATTTTTATAATGTATCATCAAATTACTGAATTGTATTTCCAATTGGCATTAAAAGAATTTGAACAATTAGCTGATGCTAAGGAAATTAATGCAACGTTCTTTGTAGATCGTATTTCGCGCATCAATCGTTATTTTGATGCCTTAATTTTAAGTTTCGATATCATGTCGAAAGGAATGGAGCAAAAGCAATTTATGCAATTTAGAATGTCATTGCTGCCCGCGAGTGGATTCCAATCGGCACAATATCGTTTCATTGAAATGTACAGCACTGATTTTATTAATCTAGTGGCAAAAGATCACCGATCGAACTATACCGTTAATTCTTCCATTGAGGAAATGTACGAACATATTTATTGGAAAGCTGGGGCAACTGAACTTGCAACGGGTAAGAAAACCTTAACGCTTATTCAATTTGAAGAACGCTACCAAAAAGAATTCCTTGAGCTTGGTGAAGCCTGCAAGCACCGCAATTTATGGCAGGTATATCTAAGATTATCAGCTGAGGAACAAAAACTACCTGAAGTTATAGAGGTTTTGCGTCACAATGACACCAATGTCAATGTAAATTGGCCTTTAGCACATTACAAATCAGCAGTACGTTATTTGAATAAAGATTCTGCAGATATCGCTGCAACTGGCGGAACAAATTGGCAAAAATACCTGCCTCCAAGATTCCAAAAACGAATTTTCTATCCAGCTTTATGGTCTGACCAAGAAAAAGAAGAGTGGGGGAAGAATTGGGTTGAAGGAGCGCTAGCGTAGGGAGAGGTTCAATGCGTTCAAAAGTTGAAGAGATGAAAAAAAAATTACCACAAGGACGCAAGGTTAATTATGATTATCAAGATGTTGAAGGCACAAATTCAGAAAAAGCCGAGGGCTTTTGGAGCTAATAATGCATGATTTTGATAATATAAAAGATTCTTCTTTGTGTCTTAACAAAGTGTTTTTATTTTTCATTAAACTAGTGTCTTTGTGGTGAAAAGCAGATCAAAAGGTTCAAAGGGTTCAAGAAAAGTTCAAGTAGTAGAAAATTGGTGTTTTAGAAACAACTTATTGAACTATTGAATCCTCCTCAGCGGACACTATTGTGCTATTGTGCCAATATCTTCTAAGAAATCAGTCATTGTATCAAAATGATAATCTGCTAAGATAAGTTTTGGTTCAGGAAAATGTGTTTTCTCTGGAATACAAACTACTTTCATTTTGGCCGCTTTCCCTGAAATAATTCCGTTTAAGGAATCTTCTATTACTAAACAACGGACTGGAGAAACAGCTAGTCGATCTGCAACGGTTAAATATACAGCAGGATGAGGCTTGCCATATGCTTCGTGTTCAGCAGAGTGGGTGACTTCAAAAAATGAAGAGATTTTCAATTCTTTTAATACGGTTTGAATTAAAATTTCATACGAAGACGTAGCGAGCCCTATTTTAATTTTTCGTGCTTGTAAAAAAGCCAGGGTTTCAAGAACGCCTTGCAGTGGTGCCGCATTTGCACGAATCAATTCAACCATTTTTAGCACTATTTGTTGCTCCACTTCTTTTGGTGTCACATTTTTCCAACCTTCGTGTTGGTGCCAAAAAATGATGACCTCATCTAATCTCAATCCAACCGTTTTTTGAAAATCTTGTCTTGTCAATTGAGAGCCTATCGAACGAAAAACTTCTTCCATCGCAATTTTCCATAAAGGTTCTGAGTCTATTAACACACCATCCATATCAAAAATAACGGCGTCAAAATTTGTAAGTTCTATTTTCATTTTAAATCAATTGAATATAAAAAAGGTCCGCCCAACAACCAGTTTTTTTCCGCGGCCACATATATTTTAGTGTCTGAAAAGTAAACTAAAGCTTCTTTCTGCGTTAATCGTTTGAATTTTATTGGTTCTCTCTTAATAACCTTTGGTGATCCAATTTTGTAGAAATAAACAAACCCATACGTTAAAATTGCCAAATCATTATGATGGCTGTCACAC
>JAIOZF010000124.1 GCA_021740745.1 Crocinitomicaceae bacterium
CAAACGAATAATAAAGAAATCTAAATCCATTCGCAAACCGAAACCTGTAGCCAAGGCAATTTCTTTATACCAATTACCGGAGAATTTACTTCCTGGACGATTGATATCATCGTTGAAGGTCCAAACATTTCCTGCATCAACAAATACAGCTCCTTTAAGAACAGAGCCCATTGAAAAACGGAACTCAAATGACCCACCAAAACGAATATCACCAATTTGAGTAGCTGTGCGATTGGTATCTAAATAATACTTGTAAGAACCTGGACCGAGTGCTCTTGCCTTCCATCCTCTATTATCATTGGCTCCACCAGCAAAGAAACTATAATCAAAGGGTAATGATGTTGTTGTATTACCATAAGGCATTCCCCCTCCAGCCTGAATTCGCGCATGAATACTACGTTTCTTTCCGATTGGAAGTGAATAAATCATCTCGTTATCCAAACGTGCAAACTGAGAATAACCTACGCCAAAAATTGTTCGCTGTCCATTATCCAGCGTATCTTGAAAAGATTTAAAAAGACTCAATGTGTTCCCCGCTGGATCAAAAGTTGATGTTAAATATAAATTATACTTCGACGTTTTGTTGTCCTTATCCTTGTTGTTATATTCTAGCGTTAACTTCCAATCTTGCCATATGAATTGATTACTATATGCGTTTCTTAGAAAAAGGTCGTTTAGCAAATTTAGTTTTGCCTCAAAATCAGGACTGTTTTCAATTCGTACGAACTTAATTACTGATGCAAAAGGCAAACCGGCTTGGAAAATCTGTGTTTTTGAAACATAGAATCGCCATAAGTAGTTCATTTGAAATACCTGACGTGTGAAATCCGCACGCTTTTGGAAATTGTAGGCAGCTGAAATAACTGTTCTTGGTCGCTGTCTCTTTGACAAAGCTGTTACTTTGGTTGGAAATAATCCTGGTAAGTCGAATTTTAAACTTGGACCTATTTCAAACGTATTGAATGAACGACCTGCTTGTTTAATTGTTTCACCATCTAACGTTTTATCAAAAATTGGAGGTTGTGATTCAAAACCGCCACCGATAGAGAATTCCATTTTTTCTGCACCCCCAAATAAATTTTTATTTGTATAATTTACGGAAGATGATACACCTAAAAATCCATTTGAATTCGTAAATCGAGGTTCAAAACCAAATGTTTGCTTCTTCGCAGGCATCAAATAATAATGCACTTCGACATATTTAGTCCCTGGTATTTCTTTAACTATTGGTTTGATTGCTTGAAACAATCCTAATTGCAATAAACGTGTGTAACTTCTTTCTAAGTAGTATTCTTTATAGTAATTTTCTTTTTCAAGATAATTCTGAGCTTCTAATAAGCCCGGGGAGATAGAGATTTCGCCATTGTATAAAAATGTTGCAATTCGCTTTATATCTAATTCATCAGTTTTGCGTTTTAAAATTTCCGCATAAACAAAAGTATCAATCGTTCTCAAAAACTGCTGATCTAACAGTATTAAGCCCATATCCTCTACTGTTTTTTTAAAGTTCCCATTAAAATTCAAGGTGTCAGCTATATGAAAATAGACATCTTTAACATAGGTAATCTTATGAGGAATTTTGACTAGACTATCTCTGTCGTATTCTGACCTAACCATTCGATCTGAAAATTCAATTCCCAATTTAACGGTCATTGATGTTTTATTTGTATCTGCGATGTAAGTAATGTGAGAGCTACTAAATCCGTACAAGGCATTGTCTCTCATGTGTTTAGCGACTACATTTCTATAGCTATTTAAGACATCAGAATCAAAGGGCTCATTTACTAAGGGTTCTTTTTCTTGCTTTTTTACAAAATTGGCATATTCATTCTTAACAGTGGAATTCGATGAAACAATATAAACGCTATTTATTATGTATTGGTCCCTTGGAGTTAATTCGTAGGTAATAACCGCCTTCCGATTTCTTTTATACTTGATGGATCCAGCTGCCGTTCCATAATAATAACCCCGGTTTTTAAGAAATAAATTAAGTTGCTCTATTGATTTATTATATGACAAACTATCGAATACAACTGGAACTTCTCCAATCTTATATTTAAACCATTCTCTTAAAAACATCTTAGGAGCCACAGTATCTAAAAGGGGAATGATTTTTTGGGTATAAACAGATCGGTCTTTTTTACGAGATTTTTCAATTCGCTTTGTATTAATCCGATCCTCCTTTCTTAGCTTTTTTGCATTCTTTTTACGAATTGAAATGTTCTTTTTAAAACGTTTATTTGCAACGGAAGTAGAATCGAACATGTTGTAAACCATCAATTTTGCTTTAAAACCAACTGTTTTAAAATTCGGTTTTTGTCGAATGATTGATGTAATCTCATCTTCATCTAACTTACAATCTACCACTTCAATTTTATTCTTTTTCAATAAATACTTTCCCTCAGGGACATATTTCGTCTGACGACACGCCACTAGCATAGCGATAATTGAAAGAATATATGTAAGTTTGATGAGTCTCAATTTGTTCTGTAATGGAGCAAAGGTAATAATAAAGATAACGTGTCTGAACTATCTAAAAACAAGATTAAATGGCTTCGTTCACTTCATTCGAAGAAATCGCGTGATAGTGAAAATGCTTATATACTCGAAGGTGAAAAAATGGTACTTGAAGCCATTCAATTTAAACCCGAGGATCTTATTTTTATTGCCTATACCAAAGGATTCATTTTCCCAACTTTATCAAATTCCATAGAGACAATAGAAGTAAGTGAGAAAGAACTCACTCAAATCTCCACTTTAAAAACGCCAAATAAAGCTTTTGCGGTTTTAAAAAAATCGACCAATGAATCGGAAATCAAAAATGGACTTATTATCGCTTTAGATAATGTGCAGGATCCAGGAAACCTTGGCACCATTTTAAGAATTGCAGATTGGTTTGGTATCGATTCAATTATTTGTTCTTCTGACACAGTAGATTGTTACAATCCAAAAGTTGTTCAAGCAAGTATGGGCGCTATTTTGCGAATTGATGTTCAATACGTTGATTTATTTCAAACCCTCAGTAAGTACAAAGGAAAAATATATGGTGCTGTATTAGGTGGGAAGAACATGTACACTTCTGAACTCCAATTTGAAGGTATTTTGTTGATGGGAAATGAAGGGAAGGGCATCTCTCCAGAAATTCAACAGTTAATTACAGAACCTATTTCTATTCCTGGATTTGGGCACGCAGAATCGCTTAATGTTTCTATTGCTACTGGAATTTTGGTCGCTGAATTTTGTCGATTTAAATCATTGACTAATTAGTCAACTTGTTCATTTAACCCTTTGCAACATGTTCTTTTCGATGAATGGCGTCAACACATTTCATTCCATCAATTGCCGCTGAAATAATTCCACCGGCATATCCAGCTCCTTCACCACACGGATATAATCCTTTTATTTCAACATGTTCACAGGACGTTTCATCTCGTGGAATAGAAATCGGAGAGGACGTTCTAGACTCAGGTGCGTGTAAAACAGCATCATTCGTCAAAAAACCATGCATTTTCTTGCCAAATTGCACAAATGCTTTTTTTAATCTATTGGCTACAAAAGGAGGTAATACCTTATTCAAATCAACACTCTCGATACCTGGTTGGTATGACGAACGTGGGAAATCGATTGACTTTTTTCCTTCAACAAAATCAATCATGCGTTGCGCTGGTACTTTCTGAGTTTTTCCTGCTGCTTCCCAACAGGCTTTTTCGACTTCTTTTTGAAAGTTCAAACAAACAAAAGGATCATTTTCTTGTCCAGGAAAATCACTTAATTCAATACTTACAACCACTCCAGAATTTGAATAGGGATTATTTCTTTTCGATGGTGACCAACCATTTGTAACTACCTCTCCTTCGGATGTAGCACATGGAGCTATTATTCCTCCTGGACACATACAAAATGAATAAACTCCCTTTTCATCCACTTGATCCACTAACGAATAGGAAGCCGGAGGTAAAAACTCATCATTTAATCTCCCGTGGTACTGAATTTTATCAATTAATGCTTGTGAATGTTCAACCCGTACACCCAAAGCGAACGGCTTCGCATCAATTCGAATCTTCTTGGCATGCAACAATTCAAAAATATCCCTCGCTGAGTGACCTGTTGCTAAAATCAAATTCTCAAAATGATGAATGTGTTGATGATTTATTTCTATTCCTTTCACCGAATTGTTTTCCAAAATAATATCCGTTAGCTTGGATTCAAAATGAACTTCACCACCAAATTCGATTATCGCTTCTCGCATGGATACAATTATCTGCGGTAGTTTATTCGTTCCTATATGCGGATGTGCATCAACTAAAATATCAGTATCAGCGCCAAAATGCACGAACCACTGTAATGCTCTCAAAACATCACCTCGTTTCTTTGAACGGGTATATAACTTACCATCAGAATATGTGCCTGCACCACCTTCTCCAAAACAATAATTAGACTCTGGATTTACTATTGATTCTTTATTTAATGTTGCTAAATCACGACGACGAGAACGAACATCTTTTCCACGCTCAAAAACGATAGGCTTTAATCCAAGTTCTATAGCGCGAAGTGCCGCATATAATCCGGCAGGACCCAATCCAATAATTGCAATCTCTTTACCCTTCGCAACGTTGTCAGGAAAGAAAACAGTTGGTTCATCGATTTTCTCATCAAGTGAAAAAACTTCAAAAGAGCAATTGATTTTAATGATTGATTTTCGGGCATCTATACTTCGTTTCCTCCATTTAAAATGAAAATCTTCTTGAAGATTCAATTCTTCGCGAATGCGTTTTTTAAGAAAAATATCGTTTTTGGCTTGCTCAGGTGAAACTTGAAACTGAATAGTTTTACTCATTATCCTTCAAAAATGAATGAAATCCACCAAACCTTATTGTAAAGTTTATCAATAGGTCTTGAAACATCTGTATTGTCTTGAATAAAAGAATTAAAAAATCCATGTGAATATTTCAATTCAATTCCAAACTTAAAATAAGGGGCAAAAAATTCAAGTCCACCACCAACTTGGCCTTGAAAATCATGTTTTTTAATCTTAATAAATGGATCTATATAACTCTGTGAAGCGTCCTGTTGGGATTGTAAATCGAGTGAGTATTGTCCCCCAGCTAATAAGTAAGTTGCAAAATTATTCAAGCGCAATGTTCGAAATTGAAACATTAATGGGAAATCCAAATTGGTTGAATTAACGCGCTCTTCACCAAAAATATCTTTTGTCGCTGCAGGATCTGGATTTTCAAACACATAACTTAATACGCGCTCTTGAAAAGACAGGGTTGGAACAAAACGCAAACGAACAACTGGAGTTCCCAATTTTAAAGTCGATACAATTCCTACTTGTCCACCAGCAGTCGACTTCGAGTTCAACGAAATCAAACCATACTGTTGATAGGCATCAATTTTTGGATAATAAGTAAAATCTGAAGTATTAAAACCAAGCATGAACCCAAAATGCAAGGTTCTTTCGTCAAATCGACGATAATTCAATGGCTTTTCCTTTTGTGCATAAGAAAGCGCAGCAATAATCATGAAAAGTAGACTAAGAATAAATTTCATGTTACACTAACGATATCACTTTGTTTATATTTTGTTGCATTGACCTTAATATTATTTTCCTCCAACATAAATAGTTGCAATTCCACCTGAAACGATCTGAGCTGAAACATTTTTATAACCCACTTCACGTAAAATAGTTAAAAACTCCTCTCCTTCTGGAAAGGCAGCGACCGATTCTGGTAAATAAGCATAGGCCTTTTCATCTTTTGAGATGCGCTTACCGAAAAAAGGAATGATGTATTTAGAGTGAAATGCAAAATATTGTTTCACTGGGAATTTCTTTGGTTTCGAAAATTCTAAGATAATTGCCTTTCCACCGGGACGAATAACACGCAACATTTCTGCCAACCCTTTTTCAAGGTTTTCAAAATTTCTAACACCAAAGCCAACGGTTAATCCATCAAAATAATTATCATCGAAAGGTAAATTTTCAGAATCGCCCAATGTCATAGAAATGATGTGATCTACTTTGCGCTTGCGCATTTTTTCCTTACCGACATCTAACATTCCAGCAGAAATATCCAATCCCACAATTTCTGTCGGATTCAATTTCAAACTTGCGATTGCAAAATCACCAGTACCAGTTGCAATATCTAAAATTCGTTTTGGATTAATTTCACGCAGTTCATTAACAGCCTTTTTTCTCCAAATTTTATCAATTCCAAGTGATAAAAAGTGATTTAAAAAATCATACTTCCCAGAAATATTGTTGAACATTTCTGCAACTTCCTCTTTCTTTGATTTTTGATCATC
>JAIOZF010000034.1 GCA_021740745.1 Crocinitomicaceae bacterium
ACCTACATGCGTATTTTGTTCCAAAGCAACTGTCGATGAACCAGGAGTTAGTTTTCCTCCAGCAATCCCATTAAAATAAGCTTGGCCAAAACCATATACAGAATAATCAAGCCCATTAGAGGCAAAATAACCTAATCCACCAGTTGCGTAACCAAAATCATAACCCAAAACTCCGCCTGATCTTATTGATGAACCACCTGAACCATAAACGCCAAATTTATAAGAACCTACTGATGTAGCTGTTCCAGTAACTCCTGTCGTAGCAGCACCAAAACCAGTACCCGCTGTACCTGTTATATATATTCCACGCACACCAGCACCCGTTGCACTGGTTCCATTATATTCTCCTTGAACCCCCGCAAAATTAGTTGTGCCGGCAGTTACTTGTCCGTAAACACCTGATCCATTGAATGCAGAGTAACCGTTTACAGCCCATGGGAATGTAGCATTACCTACACCATTCATAAGGTCGCCAGGCAAGACGGTTGTAGTAGCTCCAATGAAAAATTCACCTAGATTACTTAAACGTCCTCTAACAATATTGTTTGAAACAAGATCCATATGTTGATTAGTGGATGTACCTAGAAATCCAGTTGCTGTTAGTGCATTCGTTCCAGCTGCATTCGGAGAAGCAATCCAAAATTGGCCTACTGTTGATACCGGTGCGCCTGATCCAGCTGTTGCATTAATTGTCACCGTTCCTGTTGGATTAACAGTTGGAGTAGTTAAAGTCCAAGTTGGTCCCGCCGGTCCTGTTGCACCTATCGGTCCTGCTGGTCCCGCCGGCCCTGCTGCACCATCAATTCCGTTTGCACCTGCTGGTCCTGCTGGTCCTGTTGCACCTATCGGTCCTGCTGGTCCTGCTGGTCCCGCCGGTCCTGCTGCACCATTCACACCATCAATTCCGTTTGCACCTGCTGGCCCTGTTGCACCTATCGGTCCTGCTGGTCCCGTCGGACCTGTTGCACCAACTGCACCATTCACACCATCAATTCCGTTTGCACCTGCTGGTCCTGTTGCACCTATCGGTCCTGCTGGTCCTGCCGGTCCTGCTGCACCATTCAAACCATCAATTCCATTTGCACCTGCTGGCCCTGTTGCACCTATCGGTCCCGCTGGTCCTGCTGGTCCCGCCGGTCCTGCTGCACCATTCAAACCGTCAATTCCGTTTGCACCTGCTGGTCCTGTTGCACCTATCGGTCCTGCTGGTCCTGCTGGTCCTGTTGCACCAACTGCACCATTCAAACCGTCAATTCCGTTTGCACCTGCTGGTCCTGTTGCACCTATCGGTCCTGCCGGCCCAGCTGCACCATTCAAACCATCAATTCCATTTGTACCTGCTGGTCCCGCTGGTCCCGCTGGCCCTGTTGCACCTGCCGGCCCTACTGGTCCCGTCGCGCCGACAGCACCATTTGCTCCAGCTGGTCCTATTGCACCCGCTGGTCCAACTGGACCTTGAGGTCCCGCTGGTCCGACAGCGCTGCTGCAAAGGTTTTGCCACCCACCAATAGTTTTAAAGAAAAAATAGCATTCTACGTCAGTATCATAAACTAACAAAGAATTTGCTGGCGCTACAATGGCTGTTCGCTGCGCAGTGGTCATTCGAGGTACAAGAATACCTTTATCTGTTGCTTCCATTTCTAGAATGGCACTTGGATCTGGCGTAGTAGTTCCGATACCAACATTGTTTTGCGCTGTTGAAAGGAATGAGCCGGAAACAAAAGCAATTAAGATTGAATTCTTAAATAAATTTTTCATATTTGTTTATTTCAGTAAAGTTTAATTTGCATTTAAGGTAACATGACCATGTTTGTTATAGTCATTTGATGTTGATTTAGCTTTAAGTATATAGAAATAGGTTCCGTCTAAACATGGCGTGCCATTCGACGTTCCATCCCAAGATGTATTAATGTCATTTGATTCAAAAATTGTATTTCCCCAACGATTCACAATTGTTAAGTTGAAATCTGTTATTGCTTTACCATTTATAGAAAATACGTCGTTAACGCCATCGCCATTAGGAGTAAATACATTTGGGATAACTAAAGCGTCCATTAAATTAACTAATACATATGGAGTTCCTGGCTCTGAAAAGTCCCAAGCTGCTTTGTTTACATAAGTATAATTACTAATCGCAGCATCTGCAGTTTGACCCATTGAATTCCATTGAGTTTGACCAGTATGCCAATGCGCCATTCCTGACCAATCACCATCTGCTGAGGGAAGGTATGCTACACCAACTTCTGCTGGTGAATTTCCATTTAGTTGCTCAATAGAATGGAAAAACAATGCATTCGCTGATTCAATAGAACCGTCATTTTGAGCTAAAAAATAATTGTAATTATCCGCGGAAACATTGTTCATACGCACACCATATGAATGTGCATTAGCTAATGACGGTTGAATTTTCGCCGGACGATATCTGAGTGTTCCTAAACTTGATCCCACTGGAAAAACATATGCATTTTGAGAATTGCTATTCCAAATTAAATATCCTGGATCCAAGCTACTTACAAATCCTTCTGATCCAAATGTTAGAGAATTTGTAATTGCAGCAGATGAAGCATTTAAAACAGTGAAATCATTTGTTTGTGTTTCTAATTCGCGATTATTCAAGGCGAGAATACCTGTTAATGAAACACGAGAATCAATATTTTGAAGTGTTTTTTTACGGTTATTTCCAGATCCATTTCCAGTTAAGGACAAATTGTTAAATTCAGTAATCGTTCCGTTGGTACTCGTAATAAACTGTTGCGCATCACCATATAAATTTACAGTACTTGATTGAGCCGTAAAAGTAGCATCATTGGTCCAGTCCTGTTCTACACGATATAAACCATTACCATTGACAACTGTTGTGCTTGTAAGTGTAAAATTTCCCGCTTGAGGAAAAGTGGAGTTTTTAGTAACTTGAAGTGTACCATTATTTGTTAAATCCGTTCCGTTGGTCAAGAAAACTCCCCCATTGGTATGAACAACAGCATTTGAATTAATTTGAATCAAAGCATTATTCGCAAAAAAGATTTGTGAGTAAAAGTTCTGACAAATTAAAATTAGTAAAAGCGTAAAATATACTTTTTTAGTAGTCATGTTTAGGCGTAGTTTTGAATTACGTAAAATTCATAAATTAAAATCGTTATACCAAAAAAAAATTAAACTATTTTGAGTTTTGATAACAGTTTAACATTTGTAATGTGAATCAAGGTTGCATTGAATGAAAACAAAATAATTCATTACATTTGCAATACATTAAATTTCTATGGAAAGCACACTACAACAAGAGGCCACACTAGAGCAGGCTGTAGATTTAGGATTACGTCCTGATGAGTTTGAAATGATCAAAGAAATACTTGGTCGAACACCTAATTTTACTGAAACAGCAGTTTATTCAGTAATGTGGTCTGAGCACTGTTCATATAAAAATTCAATTCTTTGGTTAAAAAAACTACCAAAGGATGGACCACATATGTTAGTGAAAGCTGGCGAAGAAAATGCTGGTTTGGTTGATATCGGTGGCGGTTTAGGATGTGTTTTCAAAATTGAATCACATAATCACCCAAGTGCATTAGAGCCTTATCAAGGTGCTGCAACTGGAGTAGGTGGGATTAACCGCGATATTTTCACGATGGGTGCTCGACCAATTGCTCAATTGAATTCATTGCGTTTTGGAAATATCGAAAATGCTCGCACGAAATGGTTGGTGAAAGGTGTAACAAAAGGAATTGGTGATTATGGTAATGCATTCGGTATTCCAATCGTTGGTGGTGAAGTGTTCTTTGATGAATCTTACAATCAAAATCCACTTGTAAACGCTTTTTCAGCTGGAATTATTGATACAAAAAGAATTATTTCTGCAAAAGCAACGGGACCCGGAAATCCTGTTTTCATCGTAGGTTCAGCTACTGGTAAAGATGGAATTGCTGGAGCTGCTTTTGCGTCAAAAGATATAACTGAGGATTCTGCTAATGATTTACCTTCTGTTCAGGTAGGTGATCCATTTATGGAGAAATTACTTCTTGAGGCTACTATGGAATTAGCCCAAACAGATTGTATCCGTGGAATGCAAGATATGGGGGCAGCGGGAATCACTTGTTCAACAAATGAAATGAGTGCTGCAGGTGGTGTTGGAATGGATATTCATTTGGATAGAGTTCCAACGCGTCAAGATAACATGCTTCCATACGAAATATTACTTTCTGAATCTCAAGAGAGAATGCTGGTTGTAGTGCAAAAAGGACAAGAATCAGTCGTAAAAAGAATTTTTGATAAATGGGATTTGCATGCTGAGGAAATTGGTGTTGTAACTGCTTCTGATCGCGTAAGATATTACATGGATGGCGAATTAGTTGGGGATGTTCCTGCTGAATCATTAGTTTTAGGTGGTGGTGCTCCGCAATACGAAAGAGAATATAAAGAACCAGCTTATTTCCAAGAATACAAGAAGTTTAATATCAATGATGTTAAGCAACCAGAAGATTTGAAGGAAGTTGGTTTCAAATTATTACAATTGCCAAATATTGCTTCCAAAAAATGGATTTATGAACAGTACGATTCAATGGTTGGAACAAAAAATATGACAACTAATCGTCCATCGGATGCAGGTGTTGTTAATATTAAAGGTACGAACAAAGCATTGGCTATGACTGTAGATTGTAATTCACGTTACGTGAACGCTGATCCAGAAGTAGGGACAATGATTGCAGTTTCAGAAGCAGCAAGAAATATTGTTTGTGCTGGTGGTGTTCCAAGTGCAATTACAAACTGTTTGAACTTTGGAAATCCTTATAATCCGGAATCTTATTGGCAATTTGTTGGTGCTATCAAAGGAATGTCGGCTGCATGTTTGAAATTTCAAACTCCAGTTACAGGTGGAAATGTTTCTTTCTACAATCAATCAGTTATAAATGGAGTTGAAGTGCCCGTTTTCCCAACACCAACTATTGGAATGATTGGTTTATTAGAAGATAAAGAAAAATTGATGACCCTTGATTTTAAACAAAAAGGTGATTTAATCTTTATTTTAGGAGATTGTATTGAGGATATTGCTTCTTCAGAATACCTGGCAACATATCATGGAATTAAAGCTTCTCCAGCACCATATTTCGACTTAGAGAAAGAATATTCATTACATCAAGCTGTAAATGGACTAATCAATAATAATTTGATTAATGCAGCGCATGATGTATCAGATGGTGGACTTTTCGTTTCTTTAGTTGAAATGTCAATTCATCGAGATTTAGGATTTGATATTGTTACCGATTCTGAAGTAAGAGAAGATGCATTCCTATTTGGTGAAGGTCAAGGAAGAGTCGTGGTTTCGGTCAATGAAAACCAAGAAGAAGATTTCTTAGAATACATGATGGAATCGGGCGTTAATTTTACCTTATTAGGTCATGTTACCAAAGGTAAAATGATGGTTGATGACGAACATTTTGGTTTCGTAAGTGAAGCAAAAGATTTATATAACAATGCTTTAGGAAAAATCCTGGAGAACTAAAATGAATTATGAGATATGAATTGAAAGTTCTGAGTAAAAATCAAGTTTTCAATTCTGTTAATTCATCATTCATAATTTAACATTCATAATTCAAAAAATGGAATACAACACAACACGCGGTCCGCTTATTTTGCCAGAATATGGCCGAAATGTGCAGAAAATGATTGCTTATGCGATGGAGATAACAGATCGAACCGAGCGTAATCGTGCTGCACAAGCAATTATTGAAGTTATGGGTCAATTGAACCCGCATTTACGTGATGTAGATGATTTTCGTCATAAGTTATGGACGCATTTGTTTGTAATGTCTGATTTTAAACTTGATGTTGATTCTCCCTATGAGATTCCAAAACAAGAAGTTTTGAATGAACGTCCACAAATCATGGAATACCCTTCAAGTAAGATTCGATTTGGACATTACGGAAAATATACACAGAAAATTCTTGAAACAGCCGGGGAAATTACCGATGAGAAAGAAAAGGAGTATATGAAAAATACAATGGCGAACTTTATGAAAAAGCAATTTCTTGCTTATAATAATGATGCCGTTGAAAACAATGTTATCGCAGAACAATTAAAAGAATTATCTAAAGGAGAACTTATACTTGAGAATCCGGATGAATTGGTGAATACAAATACTATTTTGCGATCAATGGGTTTAAACCAAAATAAATGGACCAATAAGCCTAAGAAGAACCAAAAGCAAAATCAAAAGAAGAAATTTATTAAAAAACCGTAGGATTTCGTTTTGCATGCAACTAGTTGGACTTAATTGAAGTCTAATAGTTGTAATTTAAAAAAATGAAAAACCTACTTCTACTGCTTATTCTGGCTTCTACATCTGTCTTCGGACAAAATGAACCAATTTTTAATTATTTAACAGAGGCTCAATACCATTACCTTAAAACACACAATGGGTTAACGGGCAATGAAGTGGTTTTGTCACCAGGAATGGTCAATCCCAATGACTACAAAGGTGATGTTTACGTTTCAAGTTTTAATTCCGAAAAAGCAACAGGTTGCTCAGGTTATTTTGCTCCTCCAGGTCCTCCATTGACAAGTACATCAATTGATGATGGATGGGCATCTGCAAGTCCATTTATGTTGCCTTTTCAATTCTGTTTTTATGGCAATTCCTACAGTCAAGTTTGGATGAATAATAATGGGAACATCAGTTTCAATAATGGAATATCTACTTTTAGTTCATTAGCTTTTCCGTCGGCAGGTAACACAATGATTGCAGCATTTTGGGCAGATTTCTACCTTACAAATGGAGGGACAATGCACGCAACAATAACCCCAACGGCTGCCATATTTAACTGGGTAGGCATGGGATATTTCAATAACCAAAGTGACAAAGTAAATACGTGTCAAATTGTTATTACAAACGGTTTGGATCCATTAGTAATTGAAGGTAACACTGCTATACATTTTGCAGATATGCAATGGACTACAGGTAGCGCTTCTGGGGGTGCAGCAGGATTTTTCGGAACACCAGCAACAGTTGGTGCAAATGCTGGAAATGGAACTGATTTCATTCAAATAGGTCGTTTTGATCATGCAGGTGTAGATTACGATGGTCCCAATGGATTGAACGATGGTGTATCTTGGCTTGATAATAAATCATTTTATTTCGACTTTTGTTCCACCGGAAATATAGGTCCAATTGCTCTTCAGACTTCTTATTGCGATACAATTCAGGTGTGTAATACCGGTAATTCTCAAATTGTATTTCCCTTTAGTTCTCCTGAAAATAATCAATTAACACATGTATATGTTGATTCTACAACCCTATTAAATTATACAACTCAGGATTCAATTGTTGCAGCAAATGGCTCGATAACTGTCAATATTAACGGTTCACTCGAAACGCTTGGTGTTCATACCTTGACGATAAGTGCGGTAGATAATTATAGCATTCAAGATACAACAACCATAACTTATTATATAGAGATAGTTGATGGGTCTAGTTTTTTCACACCTGAACCAATTTTTTCATATAATCCAGGATGTTCACCCGTAGATTTTACGGTTTCGGGTACGTGGGATGGTTATAATTGGCAAGAAACAGGCGGTGGAACGAGTCCAAATAACACAAATAGCGTTTATACAGTTGATGGGGTTCACAATGGATTGTTATCCTTGACAATTACATCAAATGGATGTTCTTATACGTTGGACACTTTTGTTGTAGTAAATCCTCAACCTGTATTTAATTTTGCAGGAAGTTTTGACTATTGCTCAAGCGAATTCTTTTCTTTGTTAGCCTTGTCTGATTCAGCTGTATTGTCTAGTGTTAATTGGTTTAATGCATCAGCTACAACGATTCCAATCTCTACAAATTTCTCTGTGAATTTAGTTGGCGGACAATATGTAGTTGAGATATTTGACAATACAGGAGATTGCTCGAATGATACAACCATTACAATTTCAATGATCCCATCACCAAGTATATTTATCGATTCTTTTGCATGTGACTTTACTTTTCAGGTTTCAAATACCTTCTCAGCGGGTGGTGGATTGTGGTCTAGTCCAGATCCTGAGATTAGTTTCAATGATCCTAGTTTGTCAAATCCAATAGTTACAAGTACTTCTCAAGGTGTTTATCAAGTAGTTTTTACAGACAATGTTTGTAATGAAACGTTGCAAAGTTCAATTGATTTCATTCCATACCCGACTATTTTTGCAGATACCCTGATTTGTTCGGATACCTTAACTATTGTAGATGTTAGTGCTTGGGGAAATTCAGTCATATGGTCTTCTTCAGATCCATCAAATGTTCATTTTCTGCCTGATGATGCAACGATGTTAGCAAGTGTTGTTTTTGATCAGTCGGGAACGTATAATTTAGTGATGACTGATAAGAAATGTTTAAATGCGGTGAGTGCCAATGTTACACTTGCTGTGCTCCCACAGATTCTTCAAGATACAATTGCTTGCGATAATCAGTTAAATATTACGGGAACTGTTTCGAATAGTGGTGGAGTATGGACTGCGTTAGATCCTTCGATTTCTTTCAATGATCCATTGCTTCAAAACCCAATAGTTCAAACAACTGCACCCGGAGTTTATGCAATTACATTTACCGATAATGCATGCCAAATTTCCGAAACGCTTATGATAGATTTTATAGCAAATCCAGTTGTTTCGACTTTTGATACGTTGATTTGCATAGGAGATATAGTTTCCTTGATTGCATCTGGTGGAACTCAAAATGATACTTATTTATGGAGTAATGGGTCGAATGGACCTATAAATACTGTTTCCGCAGATGGTTCATATAGTGTAATTGCAAGTAATGAATGCGGCTCTGCTACAGATACAGCTGTTGTTATGTCGATGCCATGCACGATTAACATTCCAAACATTATTGTTTTATCCTCAATAGCGGGGAATAATGCGCTTTACATTGATTACACAGGGATACAGACGTTTAATCTCACAATCGTAAATCGTTGGGGAAATATTGTTTTTGAAACATCAGATCCACTAGTTGTTTGGGATGGTACACAAAATGGAATTGTATTAAGTGAAGGAATTTATTCATATGTGTTGAATGCTACACTCATGAATAACGAAGGCTTGACCAATCAAGGATTTATACATTTATTTCACTAATAAGAAAGTTGAATTTTTAAGGGCGTTGTGAACCGCCCTTTTTTATTAATAATAAATTGTTGAACAAATATTTGATGGCGTGAATTCCGAAGAGTATTTATTCGTTCTTTTGATTTGTATAAAGCATAATACTTAAGAGATGTCTTCATTTGAAATTTACGGAGGAAAAAAATTAAAAGGTGAATTAATTCCGCAAGGAGCTAAAAATGAGGCATTGCAAGTGCTTTGCGCTCCACTTTTGACTGCAGAAAAAGTAACAATTTCAAATATTCCAGATATTGTCGATGTCAACAAATTGATTGAATTGTTGCAAACGATGGGTGTTAAAATTGAAAAAGTAGAAAAAGGTACTTTCATTTTTCAAGCTAAAGACATCGATATGACCTACTTGGAAACAGAAGATTTCAAGAAAAGAGCAGGCGCATTGAGAGGTTCAATCATGATCGTTGGACCTTTATTGGCGCGTTTTGGTAGAGGATATATTCCAAAACCAGGAGGTGATAAAATTGGTCGACGTCGTTTAGATACCCATTTTGAAGGGTTTCAAATGCTAGGAGCAACGTTTAATTACGACGCTGGTGAACATTTCTATTCAATTGAAGCAAAAAAATTAAAAGGAACATACATCCATTTAGATGAAGCATCTGTAACAGGAACTGCGAATATCCTTATGGCAGCTGTAATGGCTGAAGGGACAACAACAATATACAACGCTGCTTGTGAACCTTATTTACAGCAGTTATGTAAAATGTTGAATTCAATGGGTGCTAAAATCTCTGGTATTTCTTCAAACATGTTGGTGATTGAAGGAGTAAAAGAATTGAAAGGTTGTTTCCATCGTATTCTTCCAGATATGATTGAAATTGGAAGTTTCATCGGCTTGGCAGCAATGACTGGCTCTGAGGTTACCATTAAAGATGTGAGTTGGGATAATCTTGGAATTATACCAAATGTATTTAGACGATTAGGGATTAAATTAGAACGCAGAGGGGATGATATTTACATTCCTGCTCAAGAATCTTACGAAATTGACACCTTTATTGACGGTTCCATTTTGACCATTGCAGATGCGCCATGGCCTGGATTTACACCAGATTTATTATCAATCGTTTTAGTGGTGGCAACTCAAGCAAAAGGATCCGTGTTGATTCATCAAAAAATGTTTGAATCACGCTTGTTTTTTGTTGATAAATTAATTGATATGGGTGCGCAAATTATTTTGTGCGATCCACATAGAGCAACGGTAATCGGGATGAATAAACAACATACCTTGAAAGGAATACAAATGACCTCACCAGATATTCGTGCAGGTGTTTCACTTTTAATTGCTGCTCTTTCGGCGAAAGGAAAAAGTGTTATTCATAATATAGAACAAATCGACCGAGGTTACCAAGACATTGAAAGACGCTTGAATAACATTGGTGCGGACATTAGAAGAATCGGATAATGAAGAAAATACTCCTCGTTTTATTAGCTGTTGGTGCAATCACGTGTGCATTTAATTCCATTAACTCCAAAAAAGTGATTGGATTGAATGAAAAGGCAACGGAAATTGAATTGAATTCACCTCAAGGAAAAAAAGTGAAACTTTCAAAATTGAAAGGTAAAATGGTACTGATTGATTTTTGGGCTTCATGGTGTGGACCTTGTCGAAGAGAGAATCCTAAAGTGGTTGAAGCATATAACAAGTACAAAGATTCTAAATTCAAGAATGCGAAAGGATTTGAAGTTTTTAGTGTTTCCCTTGATCGAGATGAGGCCCAATGGAAAAAAGCAATTGCTGATGATAAACTGACCTGGTCTAATCACGGATGGGATAAAGAAGGAGTTGCTTCGAAAGCTTACAATGTTCAATTTATTCCGACAGCATATTTAGTAGATGGGGAAGGCGTAATTGTTGCACAAGGAGAAGAATTAAAAGGCTTAAATTTACATATCACCTTAGATAAATACATCAAATAATTCAGTAATGAGTTTAGACAAAAAGTTAGCAGAAAGAAGTGGTGAGAAGTGTGAATTATGCGGATCAACACAAGAATTATCTGCTTATACGGTTGAACCAGGAAATGCAAAGAACACAGATGAAACAATTGCAACTTGTTCAACTTGTTTGACTCAAATTCAACATCCAGATCAAATGGATGCAAATCATTGGAGATGTTTAAACGATTCAATGTGGAGCGAGGTAGCAGCAGTGCAAGTTGTTGCTTGGAGAATGTTGAACCGTCTAAAATCAGATGGTTGGCCACAAGATTTGTTGGACATGATGTATTTAGATGAAGACAACTTAACTTGGGCAAAAGCAACAGGTGAAGGCGTTAGTGATGAAGAAGCAATTGTACACCGCGATAGCAATGGAGCAATTCTTCAAAATGGCGATACGGTTACTTTGACGAAAGAATTGGATGTTCGTGGTGCAACATTCTCAGCTAAAAGAGGAACGGCAGTTAGAAACATTCGTTTAGTTCATGACAACCCAGAACAAATTGAAGGAAAAATTGAAGGACAATCAATAATTATTTTGACACAATACGTGAAGAAGTAATTAATACGTTAAGATATCATTTAAAGACTTTTTTAACAGTTCCAAATCACTTTTAGTAATCCAACCTATTTTGCGAATTAGTCGATCTTTTGACAATGATCTAATGTGAAATAATAGAACTTCTGAATCTTGTGTTAGTTTATTGTCCGAATTTGGTTTTAAAACAATGTTTCCTTTATAGTTTTTTATTTTACTTGTTAATGGACAGCATATAACCAACGGCAGGTGTGTGTTTAATAAATTACCACTTAATATTACAACAGGACGAGTGCCTGACTGCTCACTTCCTTTAACAGGATTCAAGTCGGTTAACCAAATTTCACCTTGCTTCATTTCTCAATTTGTTGAAGATAATCTTCCATTCCTTCTTCTGCAATAGAAAGTAGGTCTGTGTCGGCAGCAAGCTCTTTGTATGAGCGAATATATTCTGCTCTATTCAATTGATCCAAGTATATACGCAATGCCTTTTCAATCAGCTTATTTTTAGGGATCGATAGTTTTGACGCTTGCTCATTCAAAAGTTTCAGAAGATCGTCAGGCAATGTGCTTGTGAAAGTGCTCATGTATAATTTATATGTATGTTTTGTAAATATAAATGATATTTATCAAATTATCAAATTATCAAATTATCAAATCATCGAATCCACAAATATTCAAATCCCCAAATCCTCAAATAATCAAATTTTCAAATCCTTTATTTCTTTAATTTCCTCTTTTAAGTAACTACCTTTGTGTCATGGTTAAAATCCGCGACATAGAATTGGGAGAATTCCCATTGTTACTTGCACCGATGGAAGATGTGAGTGATCCACCTTTTCGTGCTTTGTGCAAAAAGAACGGAGCGGATTTAATGTACACCGAATTCATCTCTTCAGAAGGCTTAATTCGGGACGCGGCTAAAAGTGTTCAAAAATTGGATATTTATGAATATGAGCGTCCAGTTGGAATTCAAATTTTTGGTTACGATATCGAAAGCATGCGTGAAGCGGCTCGAATAATTGAACGCACCAATCCTGATATAATTGATATTAATTTTGGTTGTCCCGTTAAGAAAGTGACATGCAAAGGAGCTGGAGCTGGGATGTTACAAGATATTCCGAAGTTGATTAAAATGACGGATGCGATTGTCAAAGAAACTCAGCTTCCAGTGACCATCAAAACCCGATTAGGGTGGGACGATCAAACGAAATTTGTTGTTAGTACCTCTGAAAAATTGCAAGATGTTGGAGTAGAAGCAATTTCTATACATGGACGAACACGCGTTCAATTGTACAAAGGTGAAGCTGATTGGACATTGATTGGAGAAGTGAAAAACAATCCTAGAATGCGTATTCCAATCTTTGGGAACGGAGATATTGATACACCTGAAAAGGCTTTGGAATATAGAAATCGGTATGGTGTTGATGGAATTATGATTGGTCGCGCAAGTATCGGTTATCCATGGATTTTCAATGAGGTAAAGCACTTTATGGAAACAGGAACACATTTAGCACCTCCTGGAATCAAAGAAAGAGTGGAAGCCGCCAGAGATCACTTACAAATGAGTGTTAACTGGAAAGGTGAAATTCTGGGAATTGCAGAAATGAAACGCCATTATACAAACTATTTCAAAGGAATTGCTCATTTCAAAGATTACCGAATGAAATTGGTGACATCGTATGATTTACAAGAAATCTTTGATGTATTGAACTATATCGCCAATAACGAACATGAATTCGAATTCGCATAATTAATTCATAATTCATAATTCATAATTTCATTTCAGAATTAAGTAAATTAGTCCTCAAAATTCAACATATGCAACGCTTTCAAAATTACGCTTTAGGTCAATGGATCGACGGAGACGGAGTCGAAACCAACGTTTACAATGCAAATACAGGTGAAAAAATTGGTGAAGTTTCTAGTGCAGGACTCGATTTTGAAGCGATGTTGGCATACGGACGAGAAAATGGCGGACGTAAATTGCGTAAAATGACTTTCCAAGAAAGAGGTCGCATGTTAAAGGCATTGGCAATGCATTTGTTGACCTTGAAAGAAAAATATTACCAAGTGAGTGCTTGGACAGGGGCAACAAAAGTGGATTCTTGGATAGATATTGAAGGTGGAATAGGGAACCTTTTCGCGAATGCGTCCCTAAGAAGACAATTTCCAGATTTACCCTATTATGTTGATGGCGTTGCTGCACCTTTATCAAAAAATGGAACATTTATCGGTCACCACATTATGGTTCCGAAAGAAGGTGTTGCCGTTCATATCAATGCCTTTAATTTTCCAGTTTGGGGAATGTTAGAAAAGATTGCAGTTAACCTAATGGCGGGAGTTCCAGCTATCGTTAAACCATCAGAATATACCAGTTTCTTAACGGAAGTAGTCGTTAAAGATATTATTGCATCTAAAATATTACCAGAAGGTTCTCTTCAATTGGTGGTTGGACTAGGTCGAGGAATTTTGGACCACGTCACAACTGAAGATGTAGTTACTTTCACGGGAAGTGCGCATACTGGTAAAATCTTAAAAGGTTTGCCTCGAATTTCAGAAGAAAGCGTCATGTTCAATTTGGAAGCGGATTCATTGAACGCATCTATTTTGGGTGAAAAGGCTGTTTTAGGAACCGAAGAATTTGACTTATTCATTAAAGAAACTGTTAAAGAGATTACGATCAAAGCTGGACAAAAATGTACGGCTGTTCGCCGAATCATCGTTCCAGAAAACTTGATTGATGAGGTAGAGAAAGCAATTGCTGCACGTTTGGCTTCAACAAAAATTGGAGATCCAAGTGTTGAAGGTGTTCGAATGGGACCATTAGCAACACGCACGCAAGTTGATCGCGTAAGAGAAAGTGTTGAACGTTTGGCAAAATCACAAGAGATTGTTTATGGTAACATGGATGATTTTGAAGTCTTGGGTGCTGATAGAAACGTTGGAGCATTTTTCTCTCCGATACTTTTTAGAAATAATGATCCATTTAATAAAACGGATTGTCATGATATTGAGGCATTTGGTCCAGTTTCGACGGTTATGCCATATAGAACATTGGAAGAAGCGATTCTGCTTGCCAAAATGGGTAAAGGATCTTTGGTTTCTTCTATCGTTACACCTTGCGATAAAGAAGCGACTGAATACGTCATTGGTGCAGCAAGTATGCACGGACGAATTTTAGTACTCAATAAAGAATGTGCGAAAGAAAGTACAGGACATGGTTCTCCAATGCCATTGTTAACGCATGGTGGACCCGGACGTGCTGGTGGTGGTGAGGAAATGGGAGGAAAGCGCGGTGTATTGCATTATTTGCAAAGAACAGCTATCCAAGGTCACCCAACAACAATTACGAAGATTACGCAGCAATTCCAAGTCGGAGCGGCGATGCCAGAGGCAAATCCACATGTGTTCAGACAGCATTTTGAGGAATTGATGATTGGAGACACTGTTTTCACGCACAAACACACCGTTTCAGATGCAGATATCGTGAATTTCGCGAATGTTTCAGGTGATAATTTCTATGCTCACATGGATGCAACTTCGTTGGAAGGAACCATTTTTGAAAAGCGTGTAGCTCACGGTTATTTCGTGCTTTCGAAAGCAGCAGGTTTGTTTGTTGATCCGAAGAAAGGTCCAGTTTTATTGAACTACGGATTAGATGAAGCACGTTTCACGAAACCAGTTTATCCAGGAGCAACATTGGGTGTTCGTTTCACCGTGAAAGAAAAAATTGATCAAGAAAAACGCAGCGAAGACGACATCGCAAAAGGAATTGTGAAATTCTTAGTCGATGTTTACGATGAAACGGGTGAGACAGTCGCTTTGGCTACTATTCTTACAATGGTGCGCAAGTTAGATCAATCGAATTGATATATTGACTTCGAGAGTTTCCAGTCAACTAACTAAAAACTGGCGGCTGAGATTCTCATGGTGACTGAGTCTCTCCTGGTAGCTGAGGCTCTCGAAGCCCCAGTTCCTAATCAATATTCAAAATAAGCAAAGGCTTTAAACGTATCTGAAACGGCTTGGTACATTAAAATAACAATTATTGCAACGCAAAGTGCTTGTAATGGCACAGAGAAACTTTTGAAAAGGTTTTCCCAAAGATCCTTTATTTTTTGAGGCAGCCAGTGTACAATATATCCTACAAGAATAACCCAAAACACACTTTGATAAGTTGAAAGGACTTTTACGAAAGTATCCCATTTAAATCCAAAGTTATTCCAAATGTGATTTAACATAGCTAGTGGTTCACCTTCTTCTTCTAATCTGAACCAGATGCGTGTAAATGTTATAAAGTTGAACGTGATGAATATTTTCCAGAAGTGAACAATCAACCAACTTTTGTTTTCGTAAGGAGATATTTTTTTCCAATGATTGTAAAGAATTAATGCCAAGCCATTCATTGTGCCCCACATAACAAAATTTTCGCTTGCACCATGCCATAATCCACCGACAACCATGGTGATGAGTAGGTTTAAATCGCGATGAACATACTGCTTGAAATTGGGTACAATCAAAACACCTATTACATACACAATTGTTAAACCAGCATAGACAAAAATCAATTCATACCATTGGGTAATAAAGATCAAGAATATGAATATGATGGTCGTTGCGACATATGTCCCGACTCCGCCTGTCTTATTTCCACCCAATGGGATGTACAAATAATCACGCAACCAAGAACCTAATGATTTATGCCACCTTCTCCAAAAATCGGCTACGCTTGTTGCTTTGTAAGGAGAATTAAAATTTTCAAGTAGTTTGATACCCATTAGCCTCGAAAGTCCAATTGCAATATCAGTATATCCCGAAAAGTCACCATAGATTTGAAGAGAATAACCCCACATTGCTAAAATACTTACGAAACCTGGATATGCTTCTGGTGCATCTACCACTTTGTCAATAAAGTGAACAGCAATGTAGTCTGCAAGAATAATTTTTTTAATTAATCCTTTTACAATTTGAATGATAGCGGCGCTGAATTCATCCTTGTTAAGTGAGTAAGGTTGGCGGATTTGAGGGAGAAAATCCTTCGCTCGAACAATAGGACCTAAAAGTAAATGCGGGAAAAACGTAACAAAAAATGTATAGTCAAAGAAGTTTTTAACGGGTTCAACTTCCTTTCGATAGATATCAATAAAATAGGAGATACTTTGGAACGTGAAAAAGGACAATCCAATAGGCAAAAGAATCTTGTCAACGGCGAAATAATTTCCATCAAAAAAACTATTACCCCAATAAGAAACGTGGTTGAACACTTCAAAATTAGTCTGAAACATTTCATTAAACGATTCAGTGAAAAAATAGGCGTATTTGAAATATCCAAGAACAGCAATATTCAAAAATGCGGCTATTCCAATAATCCACTTTTTAGAAGTGTTACTTTGTGCGTTGTGAACCCATTTTCCAAAAAAGTAATTTCCTATTAGACTAAGCCCAAGAAGTATAATGAATAGACCAGAAGCTTTGAAATAAAAGAAGATACTGACCGCTGTTAAAAAGATACTTCGAACAATATAGTATTTATGGATGAATGAAAAAACAACCATTACTGCAATAAAAAACAACCAAAAATCGAGTTGTGAAAAGATTAAAGGTTCATCAGCGTTAAAGGAAAAGGCTTGTATCAGTCGGTCCATTAATTCAATTTTTTAAAAAGTTCCATTTGTTCTAAATATTTTTCAAAGGCATCAATCAATAATGCACCTTTCAAGTGATAGCCAATTGAAGTGAAATGCACCATGTCAGATTGCATTAATCCTTGTCGATACCATGTTTTCGAAGAGCCAAGTTCCCCCATAATTCCATAAAAATCCCATACTGGCATTTGATACTGTTCTGCTAATTCAGTGATAACTTCTCGTTCACGAGCAATGTTTCGATTTAAGTATTTTCGGTGATAGTAGGAATCATTAGGAACCGTTAATAAGATGGCGCATTTAGGATTTGCCCTCAGTACCTTTTGCATCATCTTCTCTAAATTGTTTTTATATACCAGAGGATCAAATTGATCATAAGGAACATTTCCATCATTGGTGCCTACCGAAAAGGCAAAAAAGTCAGGTGGATAAAGCGCTAATTGCTCTTCAAAGTTTTTATTTGCCAAATACGTATACAATCCAGCTCCATTTATTCCAATTGATGTGTATGAAATTCCTGGCTCATCGTTCATGAATTGAAAACCATAGATTTCAAGGTCCAAGAGCTCTGATGTTCTGCGTGAAAATTGTAAATCCATTTCACTTAACGGATCTGCAAAATAAATATCTGTATATCCAAATTGCTCATTCTGAACGATATGTTCGATTAAAATTTCATCTGGACCGAAATTCAATTCGTAAGGTAACTCCCCTTTATTATGGTAAACACGTAAGTGACAAAAATCTGGTTTTACAGCGGTGCGATTGTGTTTAAAATAAAAACTAATTACTGAATCATGACAAGTCATTGCAACTCCCATTACACCATAATCGATGTTTTCTGGACGGTGAACAACACTTCGATAGGAAGTCCAATAATTTGGAGAGCTAATCGTATAATTTATTGGATTATTCGTTTTTGCAACTGCCAATGGAAATACAATTCCTCGTTCACCAGGCGCATTCGTCCAATTTGTTTGTAGAAATGTTCTGAAATCGTGCGAATAAATATCAGCTTGAATGTGAGAGCCTCCAAGGTGATAGAAGTTTAATTTCGCAAATTCGCCTTTATTCAATTTGTCTAAATTGGCATAAAGATTTTCCCAATTCGGGCTTCGCTCAGCGTAAAATTGAAAGTTATTCTTTTCAAAAGAAATGAAAGGGTATTGGTTTTTTACTGAGCTATCAATGTGACAATAATCTTCAAAGCAAAATAAATTTAGCGAGTCTCCAAATTGTTCGTCCTCCTGTCCGAATGAACGAAAGGAGAGAAGTCCCAAAAATAGAAATATGCTAAAGGGTAATTTCAAGTTGTTAATTTACTGGTGAACCTTGCTGCCATTTTGCGAATTCAGCGGCAAAGGCATCAAAAAATAATTGGGAAGCAATACTTGCACCTTTTGGACTAAAATGAATGTAATCTTTTCCTGCTAGACCTTTTTCTACCCATGCTGGCATAGAATTCAAACCACCCATGGCATTGAATAAATCCCAATATCCAGCATTGGCCTCCGTCGTTGCTTTTTTCATTTGTTGCACCAAATATGGAATTAGAGGATAAGAAATGAATTCACCATTTTCTGGTCGCGCCATATCACTTGGACCAATTACAATAATTGCAGCAGAAGGTCTCAGTTTATGCAGTGTATTTAATTGACCTTTAAAATAACGTGCAAAATTTCGAACGCCTGAACTGTCCTTCAACGCAGGAATTGAATTTCCACCAAACTGCATGATGACCAATTCCGTGTTTAATTCGCTGTACATTTTTGATAATAAAGATTGATCCATTGACCCGAAAATGGTTCCACTTGATCCACGCATCGCAACATTACTGACTTGGACTCCATAATCTCCTTCAAGCGAAAAACCTGAAATATTGGGACTGATTGCACCAGAGAAAACATATTTTAATTTGCTTGGAGTAGAAGGAAATGAAAGGTGTACGTCGTGTGATTTTCCATCTGCAATGAGGCTGTCTTCATGAATTAAACTGCCATTTTGATACACTTTTAACATGCACGATTTCACGCAGCTATTGTAGAACATAGTTACGTTATTGTATTCTTTTGAACGTGAATAAGCGGATTTTGAAGGTTCAATTTCAATCCATGCCTCTTTGATTTCTCCCGAATTTTTTATCATTGAACTATCCGGTTCAGGCGTAAAACGTGCGGCGCTTCCCATGGCGCCATAACGCTTGTTTCGTAATTTGTCACCACCGAAACACGTATAACGCACAAAATTGGGAGAATAGGTTTGTTTAAAAGTATTCGTATTGTAAACATTAACTGCGGGAATCAAACCTGGACCATTCCCACCGAATTGATTTTGAATGCGTTGACGAATATACGCCGTCATTCGGTCACCTTCGATTTGAGAATCACCATAATGGATAATATGAACTTTTTGTTTGCTTGAAGCAGCATTTTGGAGCTTACCAAAAAACGTATGCAATTGTTTTATACCTGATTCACTAAAGTGAATGATTGTAGAACTTTCTGTCGATAATTGTCCACCATTAGGAGCGCCCATGCTTCCATTCGAACCATTTGCATGTTTCATCAAGGGATCTTCCATCATGTCAATGTTCGACGTGTCAATTTTGGCAACAAGGTCACTAATGTCTTTCTTTTCTGTTTTTTTAGGAGTGAAAAATTCATTTTTTGTCAGGAAACGCATGTTTATTCCAGCAATGTTCCAACCATTTTTAGGGACAAAAATGACCATTGGTGCCAGCAGGGCAAATACCAATAAAACGAAAAGAAGTACTTGATAGGGTTTAAATTCTTTCACAAAAATTAGTTTAAGATTACAAATTTAGTGAAGCAATCATTTATCAAGGCCATTCATGCATTTTTTTGTCAACATAAAAGTGACTAAAAATCGTTAAAACTTTCTTGTTTTTCTGTTTTTATCGGTCAACTTTTCATTTCATCAATTGTTTTTATGACAGTATGTCTGAATTTGAACTATGGCAGTATCTTTGACAAGCGGCGTACGGTTTAAAATGAGTAAAAATGGTTGATGACACAACAAATAATGACATGGAACAAGAAAACAATCAAGAACAAACTGAGCATACAGCTGAAGATAATCAAACTGTAAACGAAGGACAAACGTCAACTGAGTTAACTCCTGATGAGAAATATGCTGAATTAAATGATCGTTTCTTGCGTCTTTTTGCTGAGTTTGATAATTACAGAAAGCGCACCAATAAAGAGAAAATTGATATTATCAACAGTGCGAGTGCTGGTGTGATGAAAGATATGATTCCAGTAATGGATGATTTTGAGCGCGCTATTGCAAACAATGAAACAGCTGATGATATTGTGAGTGTGAAAGAAGGTTTTCACTTAATCTTTAATAAATTCAAGAACACGTTGGAATCAAAAGGATTGAAACCAATGGTGGCTAAAGGTCAAGCCTTTGACAGTGAATTACATGAGGCGATAGCAAACATCCCAGCTCCTTCAAATAAGGAAAAAGGAAAAGTAATTGAAGATGTTGAAAAAGGGTATTACTTGAACGACAAAGTGATTCGATACGCGAAAGTGGTTGTTGGACAATAACGTTATTTGAAAATTCAAACGATTTGAAAATTTGAATTCTCAAATTAATCAAATCCTCAAATTTTTTAATCCTATTTAGGGTATGAGTGAAAAAAGAGATTATTACGAAGTGTTGGGTTTGTCCAAAAATGCGGATGAAGCGGAAATAAAAAAGGCATATCGTAAGCTTGCTATCAAATATCATCCGGATAAAAATCCAGGAGATGCGAGTGCAGAAGACAAATTTAAGGAAGCGGCAGAGGCATACGAAATATTGAGTAATGCTGAGAAGCGCGCGCAGTATGATCGTTTTGGTCATGCAGGTGTTGGGGGTCAAGCAGGATTTGGCGGCGGTGGAATGAACATGGACGATATCTTCTCGCAGTTTGGAGATATTTTCGGTGGAGCATTTGGCGGTGGCGGCAGTTTTGGTGGGAACCGAGGTGGCGGCAGTCGAACTGTTAGAGGAACCAATCTTCGTGTAAAAATGAAATTGACATTGGAAGAAATTGCTGAAGGTGTTAAGAAAAAAATCAAAGTTAACAAGCTTGTAAACGCGGATGGAGTTACATTTAAAACGTGTCAAACATGCAACGGTTCAGGTCGAATTACACGCGTTGCACAAACGTTTTTAGGTGCTATGCAAACCCAATCGACATGTAACGTTTGTCAGGGTGCTGGAAAAATGATTGATCAAAAGCCATCTGATGCTGATGCGCAAGGATTAAGAAGACAAGAAGAAGTAATTGAAATAGATATTCCTGCAGGTGTTGAAGAAGGAATTCAATTGAGTGTTACAGGAAAAGGAAATGCTGGACCATTCAATGGCGTGCCCGGCGATTTAATCGTTGTCATTGAAGAAGTTGAGCATCCAGAATTGAAACGTGATGGTGATAATTTACATTTCGACGCTTTTGTTAACTTCATCGATGCAGTGCTTGGTGAGTCAATCGAAGTACCAACTGTGAATGGTAAAGCAAAAATCAAGGTTGAACCAGGAACACAAAGTGGAAAGGTGCTTCGTTTGAAAGGAAAAGGCTTACCCCAACTTCAAGGATACAGTCATGGTGATTTGTTTATACACATCAACATTTGGACACCTAAAAAAGTCTCAAAAGAAGAGCGCGAAATTTTAGAAAAATTACGAAATAGTGAAAACTTCAAACCGAATCCAGATGGAAACGATCGTAATTTCTTCAAACGCATGAAAGATATGTTTCATTGATAAATGAGAATTAATCTTATCATGAAAATCCTTCTGAAACGAAGGATTTTTTTTGTTTTCAATAGGTTAATTTGGTTTCAACAAACTTTAATTAACTGCAAATCAGAGTCTCCCCCTTTGACAAAGGGGGAAACCAAAATCTTCCGAAATCAACAAGTTACTTGAGAATCATAATCAATGTGCCTTGTAGTCCTTCCCATTTCGACCCATCGGCAAGCTCAGGGGAGTCCAGTTCAATACATCGCCTTAATCAACCTTTCGCGGCGGCGGAGGGAGATATTAATCTACCGAAATGAAAAAGAAATAGTGAACAATACTCGATTTGATGAAAAGGAACTTATCTTTATCTTAATTAAATCAACTATGACATTCTTTCATCGTTCCTATCCTGAAACACCAAATTGGTCAGCTAAACTATTAACGATTGTTTTAGTAGTCATTGCATATATATTTATTGGTCAACTACCATTGTTATTGCACATGGGTTCGTTAGGATTGTTAAATCCAGAAGCAGAATTCGATACCCATTCATTAGCAGTTGCAATTGGATTTAATACCTTTTTGGTTTATTTGATTTTACCTTTTGTATTTGCATTTATTACCCTTTTGCTTTGTGTGCGATTTATTTTAAAGAAGCCTGTTTTATCGATTTTTACAACACGAACAAAGCTTGATTTCAAACGTGTATTTGTTGGATTTGGAATCTGGGGCATCGTATTGACCGTTTTTCTGTTTATTGGAATTTATTCGAGCGACCAATTGTCATGGAATTTTAATCCTGAATCGTTTTTTCCTTTATTGATTATCGCGTTAGTGTTAATTCCTATTCAAACGACTTGTGAAGAAGTACTTTTCAGAGGGTATTTATTTCAGTTGATTGGAGCTCGTTTTAAAAAAGGCATTTTTCCGGTAATATTCGCTGGAGTTTTGTTTGGACTTGTTCATGGTGCCAATCCTGAAGTTGCAAAAATTGGGAATATATTATTGCTTTATTACATCTCAACAGGCGTGTTTTTGGGATTGATTGCCTTGATGGATGATGGCTTGGAACTATCTATGGGGTATCACGCCGCAAACAATATTTTTGCCGCGCTGATTGTAACAAATGATTGGCAAGCTTTCACCACCGATGCGCTTTTCGTCGATCACAGTGCTCCAGCTTTTGGAATAGATAGTTGGTTGACAATTCTCGTTCTACAGCCACTTTTATTACTGATTTTTGCCAAAATCTATAAGTGGAAAAATTGGAAAGCGCGTTTGTTAAGTGAAGCTCAAACAGAGAGTATTGAGGAGTTGTAGAGTATTATTAATGTCCCTTCAATTTATCTGAAAAGTAACTTAGTTTATTATTGTTCAAAGCACGGTCTAAGATAAAATTTAGTAGCTTTATCCACAAGAACAATCGAGCATGCTTGAAGTAAAAAACATTTCAAAATCCTTTTATCGTAAAATCGCTTTGGATGATGTGTCATTGCACGTCAATCAAGGAGAGATATTCGGATTACTGGGACCAAATGGTGCTGGAAAAACAACACTAATTCGCATTATTAATCGCATTATTGAGCCAGATAGTGGCCATGTGCGTATAAATGGTGATTTGATGACACAAAAGCACTTGGCTCAAATTGGTTACCTTCCAGAAGAAAGAGGTTTGTATAAAACGATGACCGTGCAAGAGCATGCTGTCTTTCTGGCGCGTTTGAGAGGGTTATCAAAAGCAGATGCGAATCGCTTGTTGGATCAATGGTTGGAGAAATTTAATATTGGAGATTGGCGTAAAAAACGGATCGAAGAATTATCGAAAGGTATGGCGCAAAAAGTACAGTTCATTTGTACAGTCTTGCACGAACCAAAATTGTTGATTTTAGATGAACCTTTAAGTGGTTTTGACCCTATTAATGTTGAGCTTATTAAACAAGAGTTGATCGAGATGAAGGCAAAAGGTAAAACCATTATTTTGTCTACGCACAACATGAAAAGTGTTGAAGAGATATGTGATCGTGCAGTCTTAATTCATCAAGCAAAGAAAATTGCCGAAGGAAGTATATCCGAATTGCAGGAGGCGAAGAAAGACGGAATTTATGCAGTGAAATTTAGAGGAAACATGATTGCTTTTGTAAACGCATTGTGGACCGGATTTGAAGTTGTAGATAAAGACATTTTGGGTGATGATCGTTTTGTTGTACGTGTGAAAATGCGTGGTGATAATTCATTTGAAGACTTGTTGAAGGTATTAATTGGTCAAGTTAAAATTGAAGCAGCATGGGAAGTTCTTCCATCGATGCAAGATGTTTTTATTGATTTAGTACAAGGGAAAAAGGAGGTAACAGATGTTCAATAGTGGATTAATAGCACTTCGAGAATTGAAGGAACGAATTTCAACACGCTCGTTTATTTTAATGTCCATCATGGGACCTTTGGTCATTTTGTTAATCACTTATATGCTTTTTGCGTATGGTGGAGATGGTAAACAGCGTTGGAGAGTTTTGATTGCTGATCCAGCCGGAATCATGGAGAATAAGATCATGGCAAATGAAGATAATGCGGTCGCCTATTCTTTTGCGGATGATTATTTAGAAATGGAAGAGTTCCGCGATGGGAAACGCTTTCAGGAATTCGATGCCTTGGTTGAAATCAACGAAAAAGTGCTTTCCAATAAAACAGTTTTCGTTTTTTACAGAGACAAACCGGCAGTGCGCATGCAAACGCGCATACAGTTTCAAATTGAGCGACGAATAGAGGAGAGAATGGTAGATCAATTTACAGACCTTACCGTTCCAGAATTCAGAAAAATAAAGCAACCGCTCAATGTAGCCTTTCGAAATGCGAATGATCCAATGGATGAATCTTCGGATAAACGTGGGTGGGTAGGTTTTTTCTTTGGCACCTTAATTTTCACGTTTATCTTTCTCTTTGGAATGACAATTTTAAGAAGTGTTGCACATGAAAAGAGCAATAGAATTGTTGAAGTGCTGCTTGCTTCTGTGAATCCACGTCAATTGATGCTGGGAAAAATTATGGGAATTGGTGTTGCAGCGTTTATTCAATTTGTTATTTGGTGTTTTGTCATTGGATTTGGCTTGTATTTCATGCGCGAATTCTTGTTCATAGATGCCTTAGATGCTTCAAAAATGGATATGGTACAGATGACGAAGGATGTTCAAGAACAAACTTCATTTGATCAATTGTTTGCTGCTCGTGAATACAATGAATTCGTAGAGTTGATTTATGAGCGAGTTCAATTTAGCACGATGATTACTTATTTCCTTTTGTTCTTTATCGCAGGTTATTTCTTTTATGGTGCATTGTTCGCGGCAATTGGAGCTACTTCTGGATCTGAAAATGATGGTCAACAGTTTGTTTTGCCGCTGATATTTTTGCTGTGTTTAGCCTTGTATGCGGGATACTTTACCTTGCTGAATCCAGATAGTTCAACGGTAGATTGGCTACAATATTTACCATTTACAGCTCCAGTTGTAGTGATGGTGAAATTAGCGCAAGGTTATGCTCCAGGGGAAGGATATCAATTGTACTTATCACTGATTATTTTGGTAATTAGTGCAGTAATTATGTTGTTTATTGCTGGACGCTTGTATAAAAATGGTATCTTACAGTTTGGACATCGGATCCGTTTGACAACTTTATTCAAGTGGCTTAAGAAATCATAATGCGAAAAGCAGTAATTGACCTTGGTACTAATACCTTTAACTTACTCATTGCAGATGTAAGCGAGCATTCTTTTGAAATGATCCATTCAGAAAAAGAAGGTGTTGCACTAGGAATGGGCGGGATAAATGAAGGCAAGATTGCTCAAGATGCGTTGGAAAGAGGTTTAAAAGCCTTGGCACATTTCAAGGAAGTTAGCGAACGTTTTCAAGTTCAAGAAATCAAGGGAATTGGCACATCAGCATTGAGAGATGCAACTAATAGCGCAGAATTTTTAGAGCAAGTTGATAATTTACTTGGGATTCACATAGAGATTATTTCAGGTGAAAAAGAGGCTGAATTGATATACAAAGGTGTCAAACTGTCGTATGACTTTAGTCGGCCGGGTGTAATCATGGATATTGGAGGAGGAAGTACTGAATTCATTTTCGCCGATTCGAAAGGAGTGAATGATTTAATCAGCTTGAATATTGGCGTTTCCCGAATCTATCAGCATTTTACGTTTCATGATCCTTTGAGTGCAACTGACATTGTGAACATCGAGAATTGGTTAGAGGACTATTCAAAAGGATTTTTCATTAATAAGCAAGCGGATATTTTAATAGGCGCATCCGGAAGTTTTGAAACTTTTTACGAGTTAGTACATAGTGTTCCATTTCCTGAAAAGCTTCATTCAGTTGAAGTTCCTTTTGTTGAATTAATGGATAGTTTAGAAGCGATCATTTCATCTACGCAAGCTGAACGGGATGTCAACCAATGGATCGTACCAATTCGCAAGAAAATGGCTCCAATTGCTGCGGTTAAAACCCGTTGGGTCATTCGTAAATTGGATGTCAAAAATGTCATTATTTCACCTTGCTCGTTGAAGGAAGGAGCTTTTATATGAATCTCATTTCTGGAGAAGATCATCAATCGCGTTGCCTAGATTTGGAAACTTAAATTCATATCCTTCATTCATAAGATTTTCAGGAATAACCCATCTACTTTTAAGTAATAATTCAGCTTCAGTTTGAATAATTACAGCACCAAATTTTAGCATGTTTTCACTTAAGGGAAGTCCAAATTTCATCCCTGTTTTTTCACGCAGCATAGACATCAATTCTTCATTTTTGACAGGATGAGGTGAAGAACAATTATAAATAGCACTGGGATTATCAGATAACATTATAAAACGAATTTGTTGATATACATCTTCAATGTGGATCCAACTAAATCGTTGCTGTCCATTACCATGTTTACCTCCAAATCCAAGTTTTGTTAAAGCAAGCATTGGTTTTAACGCTCCTCCCTTACCAAGAACAATTGCCATTCTCAGAGCAACTTGCTTTGTATTAATAGTTTTTCTTGAAAAAAATGTATTTTCCCAAGATTCTGCAACGTGAACTGAGAATCCAGTACCAATTTCCCCATTTTTCTCCGTCATTGCGCGATCTTCGGCATGTCTGTAAATCGTCGCAGTACTGGAATTGATCCAAAGTTTAGGTGGTAAAGAACATTTAGCGATCAGTTTATGCAGTTGCAGTGTACTTTCCGTTCTCGATGTAAGAATGTTCCATTTGTTTTTATAGGTGTATCGACAGTCGACAGATTTACCTGTTAGATTGATGAGTACATCAGATCCGTTGAGCGCTTTTATTATTGATGCTGAATCCTTCCATTGAATATCACCTATTTTTCGAGAGATGATAGAAACTGAAAAGCCTTCTTCTATAAATCGATTCTTGAGATATGAACCGATAAATCCAGTTCCGCCAGCTATTACAATTCTTTTTCGTTCCATAGTATTTTTCTTTTAAGTTTGGATATGTCTTTGGTTGTTAGATTAATATAAATGAGTGCCATTATAATCCCCATGAAAAGCATAACAAGTAAGAAAAGCATGAAGAATCCTCCTTGAAAAAAGGGTGCTAACAAGGATGTGAATGAAACAACGGTAAAAATTAGAACAAACAAAAGCAAGCGTTGATAAGTGCTGATCATTTTCTTATGTTCTTTTCTCCTTTTAAAATGAAACAAAAAACTAATAAGTTGAAATGTGCCGAGACCAAAATAGAAAAGAAGAAACGCCCATTCTGGTTTACCAGTAAAGGTTAGTAGCATAATACTAAGCACAACCATTCCAATTTGAATACTTAAATCTACCTCTAAGATTTTTTTGATGGTGGAAGTTTTCATAGTTTCAGAAATTATTGAAAGTTTATATTAAAAAAATTATTTCATCAATTTTAGCATCAATGCATAGAACCAGTTTTCATCTGATCTACTGAATTTATCCAAGAATCCGTCGATTGTGTTAGAGAATTCGTGAATGTCTTTCGAAACTTTAGTAAATTCTTTTGCATCATCAGAACTGCCCAATTTAGCATTTGAAAGTTCAGCCATTAGGGAGATTACGGGTTCGATTTCTCTTTTTCTTCTCTCTCTTGCAATACAACGCGCAACTTTACTGATGTCTTTCTCCGCTCGGAAGAATTCCATTCGTTCACCTAATTTGTGCTCACGGTATACAAGCCCCCAATCGATTAAAGCTCTTACATTCATATTGGTATTTCCTCTAGAAATTTGAAGTTTTTCCATCATTTCTTCGGTAGACATTGAACTTTTAGAAATTAAAAGTAAGGCATGAATTTGGGCCATTGTTTTATTAATACCCCAATTGGTGCCCAACTGAGCCCAACTTTGTATGAATTTTTCAGATGCTTCTTGCAATTCCATAGTCAAAAGTAATTAATATTTCTGAACTTCCAAAAATAATTGAAAGTTTGTTAAGTGACTTTATAGATTTTGTGTCTGCAGGCTTCTAAAAATGGACATTCCTTATAATATTGTAAAGTTGCAATATTGTAAAGATGTAAAGTTTTAATGATGTAAAAAACGAAAGTTGTAAAAATGAAATGTTTCTAGATTGAAAAGTCGAAAATTTAAAGTGTTTCGAACCATAAATTAGAATTAGCACTCTGTAGCCCTCTAAAAACAGACATTCTTAGCAATATAGCTAAGTTTAAAAGTAGCTAAGTTTCAATATTTAGAAGTTCAAATCGTTGATTCTTCGATTCTTCGAATTTTCAAATTTTCAAATAATCAAATAATCAAATAATCAAATAATCAAATAATCAAATAATCAAATAATCAAATAATCAAATAATCAAATCTTCGAATAATCAAATCTTCAAATTCCTACCC